>NZ_JBEZKB010000024.1:0-163596 GCF_040651475.1 Streptomyces sp. NPDC048442 | reverse complement strand
CGCATCTACGTGTGTGGTTTTGTGCTGTCACTGGGTGTCATCCACCCCCCCCCCCCACCGGCGGGGCGCGGCGCGCCCGCCCGCGGCGCGCCTCGTGGGCGACGCCGCGGTCCGCGGGGGTGGCTACTTCGCGTCGCCCTCGCCGTCGGCCTTCTTGTCCTTCGGCTCGGCGTCGGCAGCGGCGTCGGCGGCCGGCTCGTCCGTCTCGGGCTTCTTGCCGAGGTCGATGCGGGCCACGTCCGCGTCGTCGTCCGACCCGGTCAGCGACGAGGCGTCGTCCGGGACGACGGGAGCGTCGGAGTCGATCTCGGCGGCGTCCTCGCCGTGCACGATGCGGTTGTACTCCTCGTCGGAGAGGACCGCACCGATGGAGTTCTTCGCGTAGACGGCGTGGACGCCCGGGGCGACCTCAAGAAGGACCGTGTCGTCGTGAACCTCCTTGACCGTGGCGTACATGCCGCCGATGGTGCGCACGCCGGTGCCGGGCTGCATTTCGTTGCGCATCTGCGCAGCGGCCTGCTGCTTCTTCTTGGCGGACCGGGTCATCAGGAACATGGCCCCGATGAGCACGATGAAGGGGAGGAGGGTCACAACACTCACGGGACGGAACTTCCTTCGCACGACCGCACCGAAGGCGGCCTGTATATACGGGGGTGGGCATGCAGACCCGGAGGGTCGGCATCGGCGGAGTCTAAGCGAGTCCGCATCAATGGAACAACGTCCAGGATCGCACCGTGGTTCCTGACCCGGCGAGGCTCCACACCGTCAGGCCCCGAACAGACCCGGTTGTCCGCCTTTCGTGGCGCCCTGCTGCGGCGGCACCAGCCCCAGGTGGGCCCAGGCGGCGGGGGTGGCGACCCGGCCCCGCGGTGTCCTGGCCAGGAGTCCTTCTCGTACGAGGAAGGGTTCGGCGACCTCCTCGACGGTCTCGCGCTCCTCCCCCACGGCGACGGCGAGGGTGGACAGGCCGACCGGTCCGCCGCCGAAGAGCTTGAGGAGCGCGCCCAGGACGGCGCGGTCGAGGCGGTCGAGACCGCGCGGGTCCACCTCGTACACCTTGAGGGCGGCGGACGCGATCTCCTTGTCGATGATCCCGCCCTCCGTCTTGACCTGGGAGTAGTCGCGGACCCGGCGCAGCAGCCGGTTGGCGATGCGGGGGGTGCCGCGGGAGCGGCCCGCGATCTCGGCGGCCCCGTCCACGCCGATCTCGACGTCCAGGAGGCGGGCCGAGCGGTGGATGACGCGCTCAAGCTCGGAGGGTTCGTAGAACTCCATGTGCCCGGTGAAGCCGAAGCGGTCGCGCAGCGGCGGCGGCAGCAGTCCGGCCCGGGTGGTGGCACCGACCAGGGTGAAGGGGGGCAGTTCGAGGGGGATGGCGGTGGCGCCGGGGCCCTTGCCGACGATGACGTCGACGCGGAAGTCCTCCATCGCCATGTAGAGCATCTCCTCCGCCGGGCGGGACATCCGGTGGATCTCGTCGAGGAAGAGGACCTCTCCCTCCTGGAGCGAGGAGAGGATCGCGGCGAGGTCGCCGGCGTGCTGGATGGCCGGGCCGCTGGTGATGCGGATCGGGGCGTTCATCTCGGCGGCGATGATCATGGAGAGGGTGGTCTTGCCGAGGCCGGGGGCGCCGGAGAGCAGGACGTGGTCGGCGGTGGCGCCACGGGCTCGGGCCGCGCGCAGCACCAGGTCGAGCTGCTCACGCACCTTCTCCTGACCGACGAACTCCTCCAGGTCCTTGGGGCGCAGCGCTGCCTCGACCGCCTGGTCCTCGCCGTCGGCGGAGGAGTCGACCAGCCTCGGGTCGGTGTCGGGTGCGGTCTCGTCCCAGTTCATGTGCGGATCTCTCGGGTCGGCTGCGGTACGTGCTGCGAGGTGTCAGGACTGCTGCGGTCAGCGGGCACGGTTGAGGGTCTGGAGGGCCGCGCGCAGCAGCTGCGGCACCGGCGGCTGGGCACCCTCGGCGAGGGCGGCCTCGGCCTGCGGGGTGACGGCCGCCACTGCTTCCTCCGCCTCGCGGGAGGCGTATCCGAGGCCGATCAGCGCGGCGCCGAGCTGCTCGCTCCAGGGGGCAGGGCCCGATGCGGCGCGCTGGGCGCCGAGCTGTCCGCCGGTGCCGAGCGGGGCGCCGAGCCTGTCCTTCAGTTCGAGGAGTAGTTTCTGTGCGCCCTTCTTGCCGATGCCGGGGACGGCGGTGAGCGCCTTCTCGTCCCCGGTGGACACCGCGAGCCGCAGTGCGTCGGGGCTGTGCACGGCGAGCATGGCCTGGGCGAGGCGGGGGCCGACGCCGCTGGCGGTCTGGAGCAGCTCGAAGACCTGCCGTTCGTCGTCGTCCGCGAAGCCGTACAGCGTGAGCGAGTCCTCCCGTACGACCAGGGACGTGGCGAGCTTGGCCGCTTTGCCCATCCGGAGGGTGGACAGCGTGTTCGGCGTGCACTGGACGGCCATGCCGACGCCGCCGACCTCGATGACCGCGGTGTTCGGAGCGAGGGCGGCCACCGGGCCACTGACGAAGGCGATCATGAGGTGCGGCCTCTCTGTACTGAACGGGTCTGTACTGAACGGGTCTGTGGGGTACGGGTCTGTGGGGTACGGGACTTGTGCGCGGCTACCGCCTGCTGGAGCCGGTTCTGTGCGGGGGCCCGCCAGATGTGGCAGATGGCGAGGGCGAGGGCGTCGGCCGCGTCGGCCGGTTTCGGCGGGGCGTCGAGCCGCAGCAGCCGGGTCACCATCGCCCCGACCTGCGCCTTGTCCGCGCGGCCGCTGCCGCTGACGGCGGCCTTGACCTCGCTGGGGGTGTGCAGGGCGACGGGGATGCCGCGGCGGGAGGCGCAGAGCATGGCGACGGCGCTGGCCTGGGCGGTGCCCATCACCGTACTCACGTTGTGCTGGCTGAACACCCGCTCCACGGCGAGGACTTCGGGCCGGTAGTCGTCGAGCCACTGCTCGATGCCCTGCTCGATGGCGACGAGGCGCAGCCCCAACTCGACGTCGGCAGGCGTCCGTACGACCCCCACCCCGCACATGGTCAGTGGGCGCCCGGCCACCCCCTCGACCACACCGACACCGCACCGGGTCAGCCCCGGGTCCACGCCCAGTACCCGCATGCCGCCCCCTCTTCGCCTCTTCGCTCACCTGTTTGTGCAGGCTATCGGCTCGCACTGACAATCAGGTCCGGCAACGCGACGGGCCGACGGGGATGTCCCCGTCGGCCCGTCGTCGTACTGGCAATGCTGACTGCTCCGACTGCTGACTACTCTTCGTCGAGCGCGGCCATGACCTTGTCGCTGACGTCGAAGTTGGCGAAGACGTTCTGCACGTCGTCGCTGTCCTCCAGCGCGTCGATCAGCTTGAAGATCTTGCGCGCGCCCTCTTCCTCCAACTCGACCTGCATGGTCGGCACGAAGTTGGCGTCCGCCGAGTCGTAGTCGATGCCCTCCGTCTGAAGCGCGGTGCGGACCGCGACCAGGTCGGTCGCCTCGCTGATCACCTCGAAGGTGTCGCCGAGGTCGTTGACCTCTTCGGCACCCGCGTCGAGCACCGCACCCAGCACGTCGTCCTCGGAGAGCTCGCCCTTGGGGACGATGACGACGCCCTTGCGGTGGAAGAGGTACGAGACGGAACCCGGGTCGGCCATCGAGCCGCCGTTGCGGGTCATCGCGACGCGCACGTCCGAGGCGGCACGGTTGCGGTTGTCGGTGAGGCACTCGATGAGCACCGCGACACCGTTCGGGCCGTAACCCTCGTACATGATCGTCTCGTAGTCGGCGCCGCCCGCCTCAAGGCCACCGCCGCGCTTGACCGCGGAGTCGATGTTCTTGTTGGGGACGGAGCTCTTCTTCGCCTTCTGGATGGCGTCGACCAGCGTGGGGTTGCCCTCGGGGTCGATGCCGCCCGTGCGGGCCGCGACTTCGATGTTCTTGATCAGCTTCGCGAAGAGCTTGCCGCGCTTGGCGTCAATCACGGCCTTCTTGTGCTTCGTCGTAGCCCATTTAGAGTGGCCGGACATCTGCCTGTCTCCTTCGCGTAACCAATTCTGCTGCGTTCGGCAGAGATCCTACCGGGATCTGCTCGGCTGACTGCGCTCAGGAGGCAGGCGGCTGCGCTCAGGAGGCAGCGCGCACCATGTCCACGAACATCGCGTGCACCCGGTGGTCGCCGGTGAGCTCCGGATGGAAGGACGTGGCGAGCGCGTTTTTCTGTCGTACGGCCACGATGTGACCGCCGTGCTCGGCGAGCACCTCGACCTCGGCGCCCACCGACTCCACCCACGGCGCCCGGATGAAGACGCCCTCGACGGGGCCGTCTTCGACGCCGTCGACGTGGACGGTGGTCTCGAAGGACTCGTTCTGCCGTCCGAAGGCGTTGCGGCGCACGATCATGTCGATGCCGCCCAGGGTCTCCTGGCCGGACCGCGGATCGAGGATCTTGTCCGCGAGCAGGATCATGCCGGCGCAGGTGCCGTACACGGGCATGCCGTCGGCGATGCGCTCGCGCAGCGGCTCCAGCAGGCCGAAGAGCGTCGCCAGTTTGGAGATGGTGGTGGACTCCCCACCGGGGACGACCAGCCCGTCGACCTCGGCGAGCTCCTCGGGGCGCCGGACCTCCCTGGCCGTGGCGTCGGCCACGGCCAGGGCGATCAAGTGCTCCCGTACGTCGCCCTGGAGGGCCAGGACGCCGACAACGGGGTTGCTCTTCATGCTTGTTACCAGCCCCGGTTGGCGTAGCGCTCGGACTCGGGGAGGGTGTCGCAGTTGATGCCGACCATGGCCTCGCCCAGGTTGCGCGACGCATCCGCGATGATCTTCGGGTCGTCGAAGAAGGTGGTGGCGCGGACGATGGCGGCGGCGCGCTTGGCCGGGTCGCCGGACTTGAAGATGCCGGAGCCGACGAAGACGCCCTCGGCACCGAGCTGGCGCATCAGCGCGGCGTCGGCGGGGGTGGCGACGCCACCGGCGGAGAACAGCACCACGGGGAGCTTGCCGAGCTCGGCGACCTCCTTGACCAGCTCGTACGGGGCGCGGAGGTCCTTGGCGGCGGCGAACAGCTCGTTGTTGTCGTAGCCGCGCAGCTTGGCGATCTCGTTCTTGATCTGGCGGAGGTGACGGACCGCCTCGACGACGTTGCCGGTGCCGGCCTCGCCCTTGGAGCGGATCATGGCCGCGCCCTCGGCGATACGGCGCAGGGCCTCGCCCAGGTTGGTGGCGCCACAGACGAAGGGGGTGGTGAACGCCCACTTGTCGGAGTGGTTGACCTCGTCGGCCGGGGTCAGCACCTCGGACTCGTCGATGTAGTCGACACCGAGCGACTGGAGGACCTGGGCCTCGACGAAGTGGCCGATGCGGGACTTCGCCATGACCGGGATCGACACGGCCTCGATGATCTCTTCGATCATGTTGGGGTCGGACATCCGGGCCACGCCGCCGTCCTTGCGGATGTCGGCGGGGACCCGCTCCAGCGCCATGACGGCGACGGCACCGGCGTCCTCGGCGATCTTCGCCTGCTCGGCGTTGACGACGTCCATGATCACACCGCCCTTGAGCTGCTCGGCCATGCCGCGCTTGACGCGGTCGGTGCCGGTGGCGGGGGTGTGGGGGGTGGTGTTGCTGGACATCTGATCGACCTCGCTCGAAGACGGAAGGCAAAGCGTTTCTGCGGGTTCCCGCGCCGAATCCGCGCGAACTACCCGCACCGCTGAGGAAACGCCCTGGACCAGTCCACTGCAAGAGCCAATGAGTAGCCGGTGGATCGTTTTCGCGGCTCCCTCAGGTGCCGGGGCGGTCGGCGAGGGCCACCGGAGGCTCGTCGTCCATCTCGAAGGCCATCGGGAACGGGGCGTGCCCGGCCAGCCGGAACCACCGGACCTTGCGGTGCCGGCGCAGGGCGCGGGCCGCCCGGACCGAGTCGTTGTGGAACCGCCGCGCCATCGGCACCCGGCGTACGGCAGCGGCCAGCTCCCCCGCCGCCTCTTCACCGCCCGGGGCCAGCTTCAGCGCCTCCACCTGCTCCGGCTCCCCGAACACGGCCCGCAGCGCCTGACTGAGCTCGCTCTCCGCGACCTCCCGCTGCTCCTCCTCGGCCTGCCGGGCGTCGTGCGCGGCCTGGTACAGCACGATCGACGAGGCGGGATCCAGCACCCCCGAGGTCGCCAACTCCTGTGTCACGGAAGCCCTTCGCAACAGCTGCGCGTCGAGGGCGGCACGGGAGGCGTCGATACGGGCGTGCAGCCGGTCGAGCCGGCCTGCGGTCCAGCTGAGATAGAGGCCGATCGCGAAGAGGGCAACGACGATCCAGATGAGGGTAACGGTCACCTGCCGAGGCTACCGGGCCACCACCCACGGGCCGGGCGCCCCACCATCCTCTGGGCAGCGTGCCCACCCCCTTGGGCAACGGGGCCGGTGGTCGTCGTGCGGGCGCGTCGCGGCTGATCGCGCAGTTCCCCGCGCCCCCAAAAGCCTGCCCCTGACCCCCGAGCCCCCTAGCCCTCTTGGGCAGCGGGGCCGCCCCCCGGGGGCGGGACGGGTGGGCAAGGGGGCGGCCCCCACGCAGAGCACGCCCCCTCCTCGACCGCACCCGCTCCGCCCTCGCGCCCCGTGCGGCCCGGTGGGCCGCTTCGCGGATTCGGCCCCTCCCCACCCCTCCACCTAAACCGCTCGCCGCGGGGCGGGAAAAGCATCACGGCTGGCGCCGGTGGGGGCGGGCGTCCCGGGCTGCGCCCGGTGCACGGCTGCGCCGCGCGTCCTCAAACGCCGGACGGGCTGAAGTCGCTGGACCAGGCTGAAGGTGCGCGGACGGGCTGGAGGGGCACGTCCTCACATGCCGGACCGGCCCCCGCTCAGTCCCGGCCCATCCTCGCCCGCGCCCTCGCCACCCTCCCCGGCCGTTCCTCCTCCGTCGTCGGTACCACCGACGCCGCCCCGTCCATCACCGTCTCGTACACCGACAGGATGTCCGCCGCCACCGTCGACCAGTCGAAGCGCCGTACGTGCAGCGCTCCGCGCTCGCTCAGCTCCGCGCGTCGTCCGGCGTCGCCGAGGAGCCGTACCGCCGCAGCGGCCAGCGCCTCGGCGTCCTCGTTCGCGAACAGGTCGCCCGCCGCCCCCTGGTCCAGCACCTGCGCGAACGCGTCCAGGTCGCTCGCCAGTACCGGCGCCCCCGCCGACAGCGCCTCGACCAGGATGATCCCGAAGCTCTCGCCGCCCGTATTGGGGGCCACGTACACATCGACGCTGCGCAGCAGCCGTGCCTTGTCCTCGTCGCTGACCATGCCGAGGAACTCCACCCGGGAGCGCATCTCCTCGGGCAGCGAGGCGACCGCCTCCTTCTCGTCGCCGCGTCCCGCGACCAGCAGCCGGGTGCCGGGGCGCTCGGCCAGGATCCGGGGCAGGGCCCGCATCAGTACCGGCAGGCCCTTGCGCGGTTCGTCGATGCGGCCGATGAAGCCCAGGGTCTGGCCCTGCCACTCCTCCTTCGGCTCGGCCTTCGCGAAGAAGTCGACGTCGACCCCGTTGGGGATCGTGACCGCGTCCCCGCCCAGGTGCTCCACCAGCGTCCGCCGCGCGTACTCGCTCACCGCGATCCGCGCGCTGATCTTCTCCAGCGCGGGCTGCAGGATGGAGTACGCGGCGAGCATGAAGCGCGAGCGGGCCGTGGAGGTGTGGAAGGTCGCCACGATCGGGCCCTGGGCGGCCCAGCAGGTCAGCAGGCCGAGCGACGGGGCCGCGGGCTCGTGGATGTGGACCACGTCGAAGGTCCCGTCGTGCAGCCACCGCCGCACTCGGGCCGCCGACAGGACACCGAAGCTCAGCCGCGCCACCGACCCGTTGTAGCGCACCGGAACCGCCCGCCCCGCCGACACCACGTACGGCGGCAGCGGAGTCTCGTCGTCCGCCGGGGCCAGCACCGACACCTCGTGCCCGAGCCCGATCAGGTGCTCGGCGAGGTCCCTGATGTGGAACTGGACGCCGCCCGGCACGTCCCACGAGTAGGGGCAGACGATGCCGATCCTCACGCGCTCTCCCCCGGCCGCGCCTGAAGATCCGCCAGCCACAGTCGTTGCAGCATGTGCCAGTCCTCCGGATGCTCGGCGATCCCGGTGGCGAAGGCGTCGGCCAGCGCCTGTGTCATCTCTGACGTCTTGTCGTTCCGTGTGCCTGTCTCGGGTACGTCCACGGGCGGATGGATCCGGCCCCGCATCATCTTCGGACCGTCGTACCAGAGCGTCACCGGCAGCAGCAGCGCTCCCGTCTGCTGTGCCAGGATCGCGGGCCCGGCCGGCATCCGCGCGCTCTCGCCGAAGAACTTGACCTCGATGCCCGAGGCCGAGAGGTCCCGGTCGGCGACCAGACAGACCAGCCGGCCGGCCCGCAGCCGCCGGGCGAGCGTCCCGAAGGCGGAGCCGCCCGTGTGCGGGACGACCTCCATGCCGAGGCTCTCGCGGTACGCGACGAACCTGTCGTACAGCGTCTCCGGCTTGAGCCGTTCCGCGACCGTCGTGAAGGGGTGCCCGAGGAAGGTGGTGACCCACGCCCCGGCCAGGTCCCAGTTGGCCATGTGCGGCAGCGCCAGGACGACGCCCCGGCCTGAGTCGAGCGCCTCCGTTATCCGGTACGAGTCCTGGATGTCGACGTCGGCGGCGATCCGCTCCGGGCTCCACGCGGGCAGCCGGAAGGACTCCATCCAGTACCGCATGTACGAACGCATGCCGGCCTTCGAGAGGGCCGCGAGCCGCTGGGCACTCGCGTCGGGCACGACCCGGGCGAGGTTGGACTCCAGCCGCAGCACGCTCTTGCCGCGCCGCTTCCAGGCCCGGTCGGCGACGGTGCGGCCGAGGGCGGCGGCAACCGGCTCGGGAAGCTTCTTGACGCCGCCCCAGCCGAGCCCGTACAACCCGTCGACCAGCCGGTCCTTGGCGGTCGGCCGCTCGCTCCGCACGCTGTCCCCGGCCTTCGATCCGTCCTTGGCTTCCGATCCGGCCTTGGCTTCCGACGCGTTTTTGGCTTCCGATGCGTCCTTGGCTTTCGGCTGCTCGGTCTTCACGCTGTCCTCGGCCTTCGGCTGCTCGTCCTGCGATCCGCTGCTCACGACGCGGCCCCGTTCCCGGTCGCCGCGTCGGCCTCCGCCGACTCCCGGCGCACCGTCACGACCCGCTGCCCCAGGGTCACCAGGGAGCCCACCGCGACGACCCACAGCGCGATCGGCAGCAGCACGTCGACGCCCGGCAGCCCGAACTTGTGCAGTCCGGCGACCCCGGCCGCGACCAGCGTGATCACGAGCCGCTCGGCCCTCTCGACGAGGCCGTTGACCGCGACCGGCAGCCCGATCGCCTCGCCGCGGGCCTTGGTGTACGAGACGACCTGACCGCTCGCGAGGCAGAAGATGGCGACCGCGCACAGCACGTTGTCGTTGCCGTTGCCCGCGTACCAGAGGGCGAGCCCGCCGAAGATGCCCGCGTCGGCGACCCGGTCCAGCGTCGAGTCGAGGAACGCGCCCCACCGGCTCGACACCCCTGCCTGCCGGGCCATGTTGCCGTCGACGAGGTCGGAGAAGACGAAGAGGGTGATGACGATGGTGCCCCAGAAGAACTCCCCGCGAGGGAAGAAGACCAGCGCACCCGCCATCACTCCGGCCGTACCGATGAGCGTGACCGCATCCGGACTCACTCCACGACGGAGCAGAAATGCGGCAAACGGCGTGAGGACACGCGTGAAGAATGCACGCGCGTACTTGTTCAGCATGGCCTTCCCGAGGGGTCGGATCGCCGAGCGGCCCCTATGGCAACCGGCTGGCCCATCGTAGCCACGACCACCCGGCTCCACCGCCGGGCACCCGCCCACCGCCGTGTCCGTACGACAGATGGCGGCACCCGGGCGGCCGACCGGAGCCCAGGCGCCGCCGCACACACGGTGGACCGGGCTATGGACGCGCGGTGACCGGAGTGGAAAGCTCGAAATTACCGCGGGCGTCATCGGTGCCGCCACGCCGCTGCGGGACCTCATGTCCGCGCCCCTTCTCCTCACCGTGCACATTTCCTCGGGAGGCCGGAAACCATGGGCGACAAGACCAATCCGAACGCACACCCCGGAGCCGCCGGCAGGGCGACAACGGCCGACCACCCCGCATCCGTACGGAACGTGGTGCTGGTCGGCCACAGCGGATCGGGCAAGACCACACTGGTGGAAGCCCTCGCGCTCGCCGCGGGGGCGGTGAACCGGGCGGGCCGCGTCGAGGACGGCAGCACCGTCTCCGACCACGACGACATCGAGCACCGGCAACAGCGCTCCGTACAGCTCTCCCTCGTCCCCGTCGAATGGGACGGCATCAAGATCAACCTGCTGGACACCCCCGGATACGCGGACTTCGTCGGAGAGCTGCGGGCCGGCCTGCGGGCCGCCGACGCGGCCCTCTTCGTCGTCTCGGCCTCCGACGGCGTCGACGGCGCCACCCGCATGGTGTGGGAGGAGTGCGCCGCCGTCGGCATGCCGCGCGCCATCGTGGTGACCCACCTGGAGGCGGCCCGCGCCAACTTCGAGTCCATGACCGACTTCTGCGCGGACGCCTTCGGCGGCGACGACCCGGACGCCGTACTCCCGCTCTACCTCCCGCTGTACGGCGACCACGGCGCCGACGGACACGCCCCGGTCGCAGGCCTCCTCGGCCTGCTCTCGCAGAGGATCTACGACTACTCCTCCGGCGAGCGCAGGGAACTCTCCCCCGACCCCACCCAGCTCCCGCGCATCGAGGCCGCCCGCGCCCGGCTCATCGAGGGGATCATCGCCGAGAGCGAGGACGAGTCCCTGATGGACCGCTACCTCGACGGCGAGGACATCGACCTGAAGACCCTCGTCGGCGATCTCGAACGGGCCGTCGCCCGCGGCACGTTCCACCCCGTGCTCGCCGCCGCACCCGCCCCCGAGGGCAGCCGTCAGGGACTCGGCACCGTCGAGCTCCTGGAGCTGATCACCGGCGGCTTCCCGACCCCCGCCGAACACGAGCTCCCCGCCGTCACCACCCCGCAGGGCCTGGCCGCTCCCCCGCTGACCTGCGACCCCGCGGGCCCGCTGGTCGCCGAGGTCGTCAAGACCGCATCCGACCCGTACGTCGGCCGGATCTCCCTCGTACGCGTCTTCTCCGGCACGCTGCACCCCGACGAGACCGTCCACGTCTCCGGGCACGGCCTCGCCGACCGGGGCCATGCCGACCACGATGTCGACGAGCGGGTCGGCGCCCTCTCCTCGCCCTTCGGCAAACAGCAGCGCCCCCTCTCCCACTGCATCGCCGGCGACCTCGCCTGCGTGGCAAAACTCACCCGGGCCGAGACCGGCGACACCCTCTCCGCCAAGGACGACCCGCTGCTCATGGAGCCGTGGACGATGCCCGACCCGCTGCTCCCGCTCGCCATCCAGGCACACAGCAAGGCCGACGAGGACAAGCTCTCGCAGGGCCTGGCCCGGCTCGTCGCCGAGGACCCCACGATGCGCCTGGAGCAGAACCAGTCCACCCGCCAGCTCGTCCTGTGGTGCCTGGGCGAGGCACACCGCGACGTCGCCCTGGAGCGGCTGCGCGCACGGTACGGGGTCAGGGTCGACGCCGTCGGCCACAAGGTGTCGCTGCGCGAGACCTTCGGCGAGAAGACCTCGGGGCGCGGCCGGCACGTCAAGCAGTCCGGCGGCCACGGCCAGTACGCCATCTGCGAGATCGACGTCGAGCCGCTGCCGCCGGGCACGGGCGTCGAGTTCGTGGACAAGGTGGTCGGCGGGGCGGTGCCGCGCCAGTTCATCCCGTCCGTCGAGAAGGGCGTACGCGCCCAGGCCGCCCGCGGTCTGGCCACCGGGTATCCGCTCGTCGACGTACGCATCACCCTGCGGGACGGTAAGGCGCATTCGGTGGACTCCTCCGACGCGGCGTTCCAGACCGCCGGTGCGCTGGCCCTGCGGGAGGCGGCCGCCGACGCCCGGATCGACCTCCTGGAGCCGGTCGCCCAGGTCACCGTCCTGATCCCGGACCACTACGTCGGCCCCGTCATGAGCGACCTGTCCGGCCGGCGCGGCCGCGTGGTGGGCACCGAACAGGCCGGCCAGGGCCGCACCCGGGTCCGCGCCGAGGTCCCCGAGGTCGAGATCGGCCGGTACGCCGTCGACCTCCGCTCCGTCTCGCACGGCACCGGAAGCTTCAGCCGTACGTACGCACGACACGAGCCGATGCCGCCCCAGGTCGCGGCAAAATTCCGCGAACAGGAGCAAAAAGACAGCTAGTTGACCGATTTGCGGTGATGTCTCCCACCCCAATTCCACCCAATTCGCTTGCGGTGGGCGGCATTCCGCGCTCCCATGACCCACAGGAACACGAACACGTCATCGCCTCGATACGCTGTGACCCCAGCTCAGAAGGTGTGCGGGGCGCGGCAGTTGGGAACAGGCCGCAGTGCAGGAAGCGTCGGCCGCGCCAAGCGGCGGCGCCGGGCAGTGTCGTACGGCGACGGTCGATGGGGGCGGTAGTGGCGGACTCGGGATTCGACTTCTCACCCGGTGCACAGGTACCGCTGCAGGGCGCGGCAGGACAGACCGCGGCCACCCACGCACTGGCCTCGGCGGCGTACCGCGACAGCCCGGCGACCGCCCTCCTCGACGCGAACAGCGAGTGGCACAAGTCCGAGGTGAAGAAGGGCAAGCTCTCCCTCTTCGAACCGAACCTCGGCGAGGCCTTCTCGCGCGCCGTCCAGGTCCGCATGCTCGGCGGCGCCCGCAAGGCCCTCATCCAGTCCTTCGGCACCGAACCGCAGACCGTCGTCGAGCACTGCCTGGCCGCCACCAACATCCGCAAGGCCCGCGACGCCAGACTCACCTTCGTCATGGGCGTCTTCGGCCTGCTCTTCCTGCCGGGACTGCTCCTCTGGCTGGCCGTCTTCCAGCTCCGCCGCACCATCGCGGGGGCCAAGGACAAGAAGGCCGGAGCCCTCGGCACCGCCCTGCTCGTCGCCTTCGGCGGCCTGGTCGTGATCTTCCTGATCAAGCTCCCCTTCAACGGCTTCCTCGGCATCTACCTGCGCGCCATGGTCGTCGCCCCCGTCATCGGCTGGCTCTGGGCCAAGCAGATCTGCGAATCCACCGCCAGGGACCTCCGCGAGCGCTGGTCCGCACTCCTCTCCGGCGGCGGCATCGGCGCCAAGATCCCCGAGGCCGTCCCCAAGAGTCCCGGCGAGATCAACGCGGAGAACCTCCGCCAGGGCCTCGCCCGTCTCACCGCCGAGCAGCAGTCCAACTCGGTCTTCTACGCGGGTCCCAAGGGCATACTCGGCATGGGCACCCGCTGGGGCAGCTGGCAGCTCGCCGAGGAACTCAACCGGGCCGACCCCGCCAAGGAGATCCACGGCTTCCGCAGCTGGGACGTCATCAGGGCCATCCACGACCAGCTCCGCATGCTGGAGCGCGGCCCCCTGCACACCGGCGGCTTCCCCACCCCCTCGGTCAAGCACTGGATCGTCGCCCCCGTCGGCGAGAACGCGGGCGAGGTCAGCCGCCCCGAGGGCCAGGACGTCGACGCGTACCAGATCAAGAACCACGAGATACAGCGCATCTGCAACGAGCAGCAGTTCGGCGCCGGCAACCGGCACTACCTGGGCGTCCAATTCACGCTGTGGGACGGCCAGTTGGTCATCACCATGCTCATCACGGTGACCGTCCTGCACGAAACCCTGCGCATCGAGGTCACCGGCCACGCACTCGGCCCGGTGCACTCCCTCTTCACCTCGAAGCCGAAACCGAAGACGGAGACGGTCAGCAAGACGGTCAGGTTCTGGGAGACCAAGGACCGGGAGCTGCCGCTGATCGACACCACCGAGGTGGTACGGCTCAGCGTCCGTGCCCCGCTGACCTGGTTCCCGAACGTCCTGGACTTCTTCGGCGGCAAGATCTCGCTGCCCGAGCCGTTCGGCCTGCGGCACGCCTGGGCGGAGAAGCCCTGGCGGCACCGCTTCATGGCCGACGACGCGATGCGCGCGGCGGCGCCGGTGCTGCGGGTGGTGCACACCGCCGCCATCAAGGTTTTGGAGGACCACGGGGTCGACACCGAACGCTTCAACGGCCGTTCGATGTTCCTCAGCGGCATGATCCAGGACCCGTCCCCGCGCAGGGCCGACGTCTACGACGCGTGAAGGCCGTGCATACGACGCGCGAAGCTATGCGGGCCACACGTCGGCGAGCATCTTCCGCGTATCGGCGAGAAGCTGCGGCAGCACCTTGGTGTGCCCGACGACCGGCATGAAGTTGGTGTCCCCGCCCCAGCGGGGCACCACGTGCTGGTGCAGGTGCGCGGCGATCCCGGCACCGGCCGCGGCGCCCTGGTTCATCCCGAGATTGAAGCCGTGCGCCCCGGACGCCATGCGCAGCGCGATCATCGCCTTCTTGGTGAAGAGCGCGAGCTCGGCGGTCTCGGCGTCGTCGAGATCCGTGTAGTCGGCGACGTGCCGGTACGGCAGGACCATCATGTGGCCGCCGTTGTACGGGTACAGATTCATGATCGCGTAGACGCTCGTGCCGCGCGCGACGATCAGCGACTCCTCGTCGCTGTGCGCGGGAGCCACGCAGAAGGGGCAGCCGTCGTCGGAACCGGGTCCGGTCGGCTTGTTCTCACCCTGGATGTACGCGATCCGGTGGGGCGTCCACAGCCGCCCGAACCCGTCCGGCTCGCCCACCGGTCCACTCTGCTGCTCCGGCTCTGTCGTCATGGGCAAAGCATAGGCGGACGACCTGGGGCGACAGCAGAGAGGGCAGCCCCTGACGGAACTGCCCTCCCGGAACCCTTTGCAGGTGCTAGACCTGCACGCGGCGCTCTACGACATCGACGAGCTTCGCGACCGCCTGGTCACGCGGAATCCCGTTCTCCTGCGAACCGTCGCGATAGCGGAAGGAAACCGTCCCGGCGGCCATGTCCTCGTCACCGACGAGGATCATGAACGGAACCTTGGCCTTCTGATGGTTGCGGATCTTCTTCTGCATACGGTCGGAGGAGGAGTCCACCTCGATGCGCAGCCCCTTCTTCTTCGCCTCCGCGGCGAACTCCTGAAGGTACGAGACGTGCGCGTCGCCGATCGGAATCCCGACCGCCTGCACCGGAGCCAGCCAGACCGGGAACGCACCCGCGTAGTGCTCAAGAAGCACGCCGAAGAAACGCTCGATCGACCCGAACAGCGCCCGGTGGATCATCACCGGCTGCTGCTTGGTGCCGTCCGCCGACGTGTACTCCAGGCCGAACCGCTTCGGCTGCTGGAAGTCGACCTGGATGGTCGACATCTGCCAGGACCGGCCGATCGCGTCGCGCACCTGCACGGAGATCTTCGGCCCGTAGTACGCGGCCCCGCCCGGGTCCGGAACCAGCGGAAGCCCCTGCTTCTCGGCGGCGATCCGCAGTGCCTCGGTGGCCTCCTCCCACTCCGCGTCCTCGCCGATGAACTTGTCGGACTCGGGGTCGCGGGTGGAGAGCTCCAGCTCGAAGTCGGTCAGACCGTAGTCGCGCAGCAGGTCCAGCACGAAGGTCAGCAGCGAGTCGAGCTCGTCCGGCATCTGCTCCTTGGTGCAGTAGATGTGCGAGTCGTCCTGGGTGAAGCCGCGCGAGCGGGTCAGCCCGTGCACGACGCCCGACTTCTCGTACCGGTAGACGGTGCCGAACTCGAACAAGCGCAGCGGCAGTTCACGGTACGAACGCCCGCGCGCCTTGAAGATCAGGTTGTGCATCGGGCAGTTCATCGCCTTGAGGCGGTAGTTCTGCTCGTCGAACTGGACCGGCGGGAACATGCCGTCCGCGTAGTTCGGCAGGTGCCCCGAGGTCTCGAAGAGCTTCTCCTTCGAGAGGTGCGGGGTGTTCACGAACTCGTAGCCCGCGTCCTCGTGGCGGCGCCGCGAGTAGTTCTCCATCTCCTTGCGGATGGTGCCGCCCTTGGGATGGAACACGGCCAGGCCGGGGCCGATCTCCTCGGGGAAGGAGAACAGGTCCAGCTCCGCGCCCAGCTTGCGGTGGTCGCGCTTCTCCGCCTCGACGAGGAACTCCAGGTACGCCTTGAGCTCGTCCTTGGTCGGCCACGCGGTGCCGTAGATGCGCTGGAGCTGCTTGTTCTTCTCGCTGCCGCGCCAGTAGGCGGCGGCCGAGCGCATCAGCTTGAAGGCGGGAATGTTCCGGGTGGTCGGCAGGTGCGGGCCCCGGCAGAGGTCCTTCCAGCACAGCTCGCCGGTCTTCGCGTCGAGGTTGTCGTAGATGGTCAGCTCGCCGGCGCCCACCTCCGCGTCCGCGCCGTCGGCGGCCTGGGCCGCGTTGCCCTTGAGGCCGATGAGCTCCAGCTTGTACGGCTCGTCGGCCAGCTCCACCTGGGCGGCTTCGTCGGTGGTGACCCGGCGCGAGAACCGCTGCCCGCGCTTCTGGATTTCCTGCATTTTCTTCTCGACGCGCTTGATGTCCTCCGGGGTGAAGGGCTCGGCGACGTCGAAGTCGTAGTAGAAGCCGTCCTTGATGGGCGGCCCGATCCCCAGCTTCGCCTCCGGGAACAGCTCCTGCACCGCCTGCGCCATCACGTGCGCGGTCGAGTGCCGAAGGATGTTGAGGCCGTCCTCGGAGGTGATCTCGACCGGCTCGACCTCCTCGCCGTCCTTGACCTCGTACGACAGGTCCTTCAGCTCGCCCGCGACACGGGCGGCGACGATCGAGCGCTCGCCGGCGAAGAGCTCGGCTGCCGTAGTGCCCGTCGTCACCACGCGCTCTTCCCGCTCGGAATCGCGTTGGATGAACACACGGACATCTGACACCGGTCTCTCCTGACTGAGGGGGGTGCGCACCTGTGGAAGCGGCACGCACCCGAATCGTACCGAGCGACCGGGCCCGCACGCGAAACGGTTATCCGCTCCCCACCGGGTCCCCTTGCCCGCTCCCCCACCAGGTCCCCTCATTCCTCCCCGCTGCACGCCTCCTCGAAGAAGTCCAGGTTCTCGTGCAGCGCCTTCATCAGCCGGTCCCGCTCCGCCTCGTCCACCTGCACGGGAGCGATCCCCGACGCCCCGGTCAGCCGCCGGAATCCGCCCCGGCTCTCCAGCCGGCCCCTGACCTGGACGGGCAGCCCGACGAGGTGCGCGTGCCCGGCGATGCGGTACGCCTCCTCGTCCAGCACCGTCCGTATGTACGGCACCTCGGCCCCCGCCAGTACCCGCAGCCGCACCGTCCCCCCACCGCGCGGCGCCGACCTGCGCATCCGTACGACGGCGCCCGTGATCCGCACCGGTACGGACGGCTCGTCGCGCCGGTAGCGGGCACCCGCCGAGCGCAGCGCGGGCAGGTCACCCGGTGAGAACTCGACCACCTCCGGCCGCACCGCGCACCCGGGCGGCACCCCGGCCGCCGGGGCCCAGGCCAGCGCGATCCGGGCGCCCTCGGTGCCCTGCACCAACGCGACGACCGCATCGGTCAGTTCATGGCTGACCCCGGCCTCCACCGCCGCGTCGAAGGCCTCCATGCCGCCGGTCGCACGTTGGTAGTCGGCGGCCTCACGGGTCGCGTGCAGCGCGTGATGCAGCCGTACGACGGTGGAGCGCCCGGTCGCGACCGGCACGAAGGCGGTCAGGGTGCGCCCGCCCGTCCCCGCCCCCACCAGCACACCGTCCAGCGCCGACTGTGCCTGCCGCCGGTGCCGCGCCCCGTAGTACCCGGCCCGGCCCCGTGCGGCGAGGGCCCCGGCGAGCAGCATCTGCCGGGCCGCCGCGCGCAGTTTCTCCTGGGCGGGCCAGGCCGCGGCCCCTGCCACGTCCTCCGGTACGTCCCGCGACCAGCGGACCTCGTCGCTGGGCACCGCGAGCTGCACCAGCACCTCGCGGGCGGACGGCGCGGGGCAGCGCTCCAGGGCGGTCAGTGCCTCGCCGAGCAGGTCGTCGCTGTCGGGGAAGGCCCGCGATTCCGGTACGAGGAGGCTGGTTCCGCCGCCGCTGGGCCCCGGTGGGGTCCAACGCGCGTAGCGTCCCGCGGCTCCGCCGCGCCGCCGCCAGCCGTGCCGGGCGAGCAGCGCGCCGAGGACGGCGGGGTCGACCTGGGCGGGTTCGGGCCCGCCGCCGGCCCAGCTGCCTGCGGTTTCGCTCGGGTGCGGTCGTCCGGAATCCTCGATCGGCCGGTACCGGTGCATCAGGGTGTCCCTCCCGCCCCGACGCGGGTCATGATCTCGCAGAGGGCTCGGTCGTCGAATATCCGCGAGGTGGGGACCCGCACGTTGGTCCTGTTCCGGCCGGTCACGGGGTGTCCGGCCAGGTTGGTCCAGTAGCAGCAGTGCCGCAGGTCGAGCCGGTCGTGCCCGGCCCGCAGCCAGTCGTCCCGGCTCCTCGGCACCAGCATCACGACCAGGATCTTGTGCACCGATACGGGGGTCCGCGCCAGCTTCACCAGGTGGTCGTTGTCGAGGGTGAAGGAGAAGGCGGAGCCCTGCGGGTGCGGGGCGATCTGGTACGTGCACTTGAGCTGGACCTTGATGGTCACTTCGTCGTCGATGGCGTGCACGGGGGATCCGTGGCTGACGTGCCAGTCGATTCCGTTGTCCGGAAAGGGCTGGGAGAGCGAGCAGCCGGCGGCTGCCGCGACCGCGTGCAGATAGCCCACCTGGAGTGTCTCCATGCAGGCGGTGGTGGCGAGCGCGCCCCGCAGCGGGTGCTCCTGGTGGGAGATCCGCTCGGGCAGCAGCCCGCCCGGTTCGGGCTGCGTGAGCGCCATGGCTGACGTGTGCCTTCCGGGGCCGTGCCGATCAGGGTGGGTGTCACGGGCCGTCAACTTGCGGGTCCGTCACCTGTGTTGTCTCCGTACGGCTTATGGCGTAAACGGCCCGGGTATCACCGCTTCGGGCAGAAAGCGCACCGGGTCCATCCGCGAGGCACGCCATCTGCCGGGAGCTCAAGAGGAGTTGGGACATGACGTGCTGGTACGAGGGGCCCCTGGCGGCCTTTGACACGGAGACCACGGGTGTGGACGTGGAGGGAGACCGGATAGTTTCGGCGGCCCTCGTGGTCCAGGACACGGCGGGAGCACGGTTTCGCGCCACCCGATGGCTGATCAACCCGGGCATCCCGGTCCCTGCGGGGGCCACCGAGATACACGGGCTGACCGACGAGCACCTGCAGCGCAACGGCCGGTGGCCGTCGCCCGTGGTGGAGGAGATCGCGCGGGCCCTGGCGGAGCAGTGCTCGGCGGGCCGGCCGCTGGTCATCATGAACGCGCCGTTCGATCTGACCATGCTGGACCGGGAGTTGAGGCGGCACCGGGCGTCGTCGCTCTCCCGCTATCTGGAGGCCAGGCCGCTGTACGTACTGGACCCGCGGGTCCTGGACAAGCACCTGGACCGGTACCGCAAGGGCCGCCGCACCCTGAGCGATCTGTGCGCGCACTACGGCGTGGAGCTGGACGGGGCGCACGACGCGACGGCGGACGCGACGGCCTCGCTGGAGCTGGTACGGGCCGTGGGCAGGCGGTTCGCGTCCCGGCTCGAACGATTGTCGCCCGCCGAACTGCACACTCTGCAGGCGGTGTGGCACGCGGCCCAGGCGCGTGGCCTGCAGGCGTGGTTCGCGCGCAACGGTTCTCAGGAGGCGGTGGACCCGGCGTGGCCGCTGCGCCCGGAGCTGCGGGCCCAGGCGGCCTGAAGCCGGGGGCTGTTCGGGAGCGCTCGGGGCCGATGGCTCAGGAGGCGGAGCGTTTGACGGCGACGAGTCCGGCTATCGCCGTGAGGCCGACGGCACCCGCCACCACGCTGAGCAGGACCTGGAAGACGCCGTCCAGTGCGGAGCTGAGAAGGCCGTTGGCGGCCACGGAGGCCGCCAGCAGCATCCACAGCAGCGCTTTGACCATGGTGTTGTCCATCGAGCAGTGCTCCTCTGTCGGTACGGGGTGTCCGTGTGCCGACCACGCTAGGAACATCGCGGGCGCGGGACCAGGGAGCCCGCCCCCATGTCGGAGGTGGTGCCAGCCACACCCCAAGAGCACTTCCGGAATGCGAAAAGCCGGTCCGTCAATGACGGACCGGCCTTTCCCAGGTGGGCGATACTGGGTTCGAACCAGTGACCCCTTCGGTGTGAACGAAGTGCTCTCCCACTGAGCTAATCGCCCGGGAACGGGTTGAACCATACAGCGCTTTTCAGGTTGGTTTCAAACCGCGAGTCCCACACCGCGACTTTCACACCGCGAGTTTCACACCGCGAGCGCGGCGGCCGCCCCTCTGCGCCCCGCACGCATCATCAGCGCGTGGTTGGCGAGGAAGACGGGGCGCCCCGGGACGGCGAGCCGGCGCAGCAGCGGCTTGTGCACGTCGACCACTTGCTCGTAGTGGGCGCGGGTTCCGGTGCCGTACGGCAGGATCGTCCAGCGCACCCAGCCCTCCAGGTCTCCCGTCATGCCGATCTCCAGGACTGAGGCGACCGGGTCGCGCCGCAGTGCGTGTGCGGTGACCAGCAGGTCGTACGGGAGGAAGGACCGGAAGCGGGCGGTGCCGGTGCGGTCGTCGACGGCGGTGACCTCCCGCACCTGCGGCCACCACCTCGGGTAGTCCTCGGCGCGTTCCAGGAGTGTGTAGACGTCCTTGGGCGGGGCGGGCAGTTCCCAGACGCTGCGGAAGCGGTAGTGACACCAGTCCATGGGGCAAGTCTGCGGGTACCGGAGCGTACTCACCCCGTGTTCGCCGCACCTGAGTAGCCACTTTGAGTATCCGCGCCCATGCGGGATGCGCTCCGGGCCCCCAGACTCGCGGCATGATGAACGTTCCGCCTCTCGCACCGGCCGAAGAGCTGGTGCTCCTCGACCGCGAGCTGGTCCAACTCGACGTGCGCAGGGAGCAGTTGCTGCTCCGCCGCGCCTGGCTGCTGCGGATCCTGCATTCGCCGGCCGCACACCCGCCCCGCGCACCCTGGCAGGACGCACCCCGCTCGCGCGCCGCGACCTCCACCGCCGGCTCCCCCTCCGCCCCCGCACGGAGCGCCCAGAACGTGCTGCTGACTCTCGGCGGGATCCTCCTCGCGGTCGCGGCGCTGGCGTTCACCCTGGTTGGCTGGGGGCAGTTGGGCATCGCGGGACGTTCCGCCGTACTGGGCCTGGTGACGCTGGCCGCACTGTCCGCGCCCGCGTTCCTGGTCCGGCGCGGGCTGGTGGCAACGGCGGAATCGATCGGCGTGCTCTCCCTCCTCCTGACGGCCCTGGACGCGTACGCACTCCACGAGGTGGCCTTCGAGAACGCCGACAGCACGGCGTACAGTGCGGTGGCCTCGGCCCTCCTCGCCCTCCTCTGGGCGTCGTACGGCCTCTTCCTCCCCCGCCTGCGCACACCTCTCCCTGCGGCGCTCCTGGTCGCTCAACTCCCCCTCACTCTCTGGGTGTTGTCGCACTCCGCGACGGAGCTCCCGGTCTCCTGGGCACTGCTGGCGACGGCAGCCCTGGACACGGCCGCAGCAGTCCTGGCCCTCAGGCACAGGGCGGCCCCCGTCGCCCCCGCGAGCCCCGGCGCGCCGTCGGTGACGACCCCGGCAGCTCCCGCAGCCGCCGTCCCCCCTGCCGGCCGCGCCGCCCAGCTCGCCCGCAGACTCGTCCCGGTCGGCGTTCTCGCGGCTGTCTGCGCCTGGCCGGCCGGAAGTTACGTCTTCCTGTCCGCCCTCGTCATGTCCGTGGACGCGGCGACGGCGGCCGAAGCCCTCCCGTCGTCCGTCCTGCTCCTCGCCTGCGCCGCCCTCGCCCTGGCCGCCTCCTTCTGCCGTCCGCAGCTCGCGACCGCGCTGGTGGCGGGCCTGGCGCTGGTCGCCGCGGCGGCGGGCACGGCGCGCCCCGCGCTGCCCCTCGCCTGGACGGCTCCCGCCTACCTCCTGTGCGCACTCGCCGTCCTGGCACTGTCCGAGGTTCGCACTCCCCGCCTCCCCCGTCTCCCCCGTCCTGTCCGGCACGGCCTGGCCGCATCGGCCGCGGTGGTCGGCGCCGGTGCGGTCCTCTCGACGGTTCCCGCGCTGGTCCTGACCGTGCTGTCGGGTCCCGCCTCCCGGGTCGCCGCCCCGTGGCAGGGCCTGCCTTCCACCCTCCGCGGGACGGTGGAGTTCGACGTGCCCTGGCACGTCCTCTCCAGCGCCCCTCTGGTGCTGCTCCTCGCGGCGGCGGCCCTCGCCGTGCTCCACCGCCGCTCCCCGCACCCGGCGACAGCGGTCGGCACCGTCCTGCTCGCCACCGCAGCCGCCCTCCTGCTCCCGACCTCCCTGGACCTGCCCTACGTGGCCGCGCTGTGCCTGTACGTCGCCCTGACCGCGGCCGCGCTGACCCTGACCACCGTCGCCTCGGCTCTCGCGCCTGCGGCCGGCGCTCCTGGTGTCCGTACCGCCTTCTCGTACGCGGCTCTGGGCGCCGGCGGCGTCACGGCGGGCGCGGTGTCGTGCCTGGCGCTGGCCTCCCGGGGCACCACCTTTGCGGTGTTCGGCGCCCTGCTGGTCCTGTTCACCGCCCTGGCCGTACGTACTCCGGACCCGGCCGTCCGGGCGGTGGGCGCGGTCGCCGCCGTCGGGTACGCGACCGGTCTGGCCTGCGCGGGCGCCGCCGCTCTTGCCCTTCCGCCGCAGCAGGCCGCACTGCTGGTCCTCGCGGTGCCCGCCGCGGTCTCCCTGCTCGCGGTGCGCGTGCACAGCGTCCCGGCCGAGATCGCCGCCACGATCCCCGCACTGCTCGCCGTGGGCCTGGCCGCAGGTCATGCGTCGATGCTGTCGCTGGTGCTCGCCCTGTGCGGGGTGATCGCCGCCGGGACCGCGGTCCGCCCGGACCGCCGGGCGGTCGGCTGGGCGGCCGGCGCCCTGTTCCTGCTGGCCACCTGGGTACGCCTCGCGGCCTGGGGCGTCGGCGATCCCGAGGCGTACACGCTGCCGGTGACGGTCCTGGCGCTCGCCGTGGGGGTGCTGCGGCGCCGCCGCGACCCGCAGGCGTCCTCCTGGACCGCGTACGGCCCCGGCCTGGCCGCGACCCTGCTGCCGAGCCTCGCCGCTGTCTGGGTCGACCCGTACTGGCTGCGTCCGCTGCTGCTGGGCCTCGCGGCGCTCGTGGTGACCCTGCTGGGCGCCCGGCACCGGCTCGGTGCCCCGCTGCTGCTCGGCGGCGCCGTCCTGTCCCTGGTCGCGCTGCACGAGCTCGCGCCGTACGTCGTCCAGGTGGTCGGGGCGCTGCCGCGCTGGCTGCCCCCTGCGCTGGCCGGCCTGCTGCTGCTCGCGGTGGGCGCCACGTACGAACAGCGGCTGCGCGACGCCCGCCGGCTGCGCGAGCGGCTGGGCCGGCTGCACTGACCTGCCGCCCGGGGCTCGGAGCCTCGGGCGGGGAAACGGCAGAGGCCCGAGAGACTGAATCAGTCTCTCGGGCCTCTGCTCCCGGGTGGGCGATACTGGGTTCGAACCAGTGACCCCTTCGGTGTGAACGAAGTGCTCTCCCACTGAGCTAATCGCCCGGGCACAGAGAGAACATTACCGCATGTCAGCGCGTGCCCCCGACCACTTTTCAGGTCACTGGCGGACCGTCATTCGTCGATCTTCCAGGGCATCACGATGCCGAACTTCCAGACGTAGATCCCGACCAGTACGGCGACGATCACCAGCCCGACCGTGGTGAGGATGATGTTCCGCTTCCGCACCTTGGGATCGAGCGCCTTCTGGGCGGCCTCGGTGAGCTTCCGCTTCGTCCAGCGCATCACCAACTGCGCCCAGACGAACTCGGTCGCCCAGATCGCCATGCCGCCGAAGATCACCACCCAGCCGGGACCCGGCAGCGGCAGCATGATGATGCCCGCGACCACGACCGCGAGGCCGACGACGAAGACGCCGACCTGCCAGCTGAGGTGCAGCGTCCTGCGTGCCTGGATGTACTGCGGCGCACGCGATCCGAGCTCTCGCTCGTCGGTGGCGCCCCCCGTAGCGGGGTCGGTCGTCGCCGCTGCGACATCCCTGTCCCGTCCGTCACTCTCCGCATTCATGGGCGCCAACTTACCCGAGCGCGCCCCTTCACCGGAATAGCCGTAAGGGTCAACCCCCGGCTCGGCCGTACGAGCGACCTCAAGAGACTCAAAACACTCATAAGGGTTTACAACAGCACTGTAGGTGGCATGTCGATTTCGCCGACGTGCGAATCCCCGAGCGCACACTGAGCGAAAGGCCCTGGCGCTTATGAACACCACGGTCAGCTGCGAGCTGCACCTGCGCCTCGTTGTGTCGAGCGAGTCATCACTGCCTGTACCCGCGGGCCTGCGGTACGACACGGCCGATCCCTATGCCGTGCATGCCACCTTCCACACCGGAGCCGAGGAAACGGTCGAGTGGGTCTTCGCCCGCGATCTCCTCGCCGAGGGCCTGCACCGGCCCACCGGAACCGGCGACGTCCGAGTCTGGCCGTCCCGGAGCCACGGTCAGGGCGTTGTCTGCATCGCCCTGAGCTCACCGGAGGGCGAGGCCCTGCTCGAAGCCCCGGCGCGGGCCCTCGAGTCGTTCCTGAAGAGGACGGATGCCGCAGTGCCACCCGGCACTGAACACCGGCACTTCGACCTCGACACGGAGCTCTCTCACATCCTGGCCGAAAGCTGAGCCAGGTCGAGAGTCGTTCATCGCCGTCCGACTCGGGGCGACGGCGCGGGACGGACAACCTCATAGGGACAACTTCATAGGTCAGGCACCGGCGCCGTCGTCGCGGAATCCACCGCGGCGGCGGCGCCGCTGCGTCCGCTCCCCCTGCTTCCCCCCTGCTTCCCCCCTGCCTCTACCTGCTTCCCCCCGCGGGACACTGTCCGTAGCGCTTCCGGTACGAGCGGCTAGAGTCGGCCAGCATCGGCGGGCACCGGCCCGCAGCAGGCCAGGGAGCCCCAACGTGCTGATCCCCCACGACACCCGGAAAGCCCTCGACGTCGTCGTCGACCTGGTGAACACCGCGCCGGAGAGCGAACAGGGCGACCGCCTGACGGACGTCGAGGCGCTGAGCGCCTTCGCACGGCTCCACGACGTCAGCGACGTGGGCAGACTCGGCGAGAGCGATCTGCGGGCCGTACGGGACGTGCGGGGGCGCTTCGCGGAGGTGTTCGAGGCGTCCGACCCCCGGGCCGCCGCCGAACTCATCAACCAGCTGGTGGCGGCGGCCGGCACGACGCCCCGGCTGACCGACCACGACGGCTTCGACTGGCACGTGCACTACTTCGCGCCCGGCGCCTCCATGGCGGACCACCTCGCGGCGGACTGCGGGATGGCGCTGGCCTTCATCGTTGTCTCGGGCGAGCAGGAGCGGCTGCGGCGCTGCGAGGCGCCGGACTGCCGGCGCGCGTTCGTCGATCTGTCGCGCAACCGCTCGCGGCGCTACTGCGACAGCCGCACCTGCGGGAACCGGCTGCACGTGGCGGCCTACCGGGCGCGGCGCAAGGAAGCCTCCGGCTGAACGGCACCGGTCGGGGCCGCGAAGGTCCGGGCCGGTCAGGGCTGAGTCGGTCGAGGCGCGGGTCAGTCCAGGAAGAGGTCATGGACCGCTCCCATCATGAGCAGCGTGCCGATCAGCGCGAGGAAGATCATCAGGGGCGGCTGGGAGAGCGCGAAGAGGCACCCGCGCGCTTCTTCGTCGGGGACGGGTGCGGGAGCGGCGCCTTCGTCGGCGGAGGTCTGGAGCATCTCCGGGCGATCATGGCGCAGCCCGGTGGTACGGAATGACCAACACGCCCACTATCGGCGGCAGTTCATTGGATTCCGTGTAAATCCACAATCGCTCCGGTGTCCGAGCCGCCAGGCTCGCGGGCGGATCCCGTCAGATCCCGTGCTTCTTCAGGATCGCCTCGATGTCGGAGAAGTCCTCGTCGGCCTTCTTCGGCTGTTGGGCAGCGGCGGCCGGTGCCGGTGCCGCCGCGGGGGCCGCTGCCTGGCGGCCGGTGCCCAGCGAGGGTGCCGATGCGGCCGGGGCGACCGCCTCGCGCTGCGCCGCCTTCGCGGCCTTGCGCTCCTTGCGGGTGCCGCCGGTGCGCCGCTCGACGGCCCGGGTCGTCATGAACAGCAGCCAGGCCACGCCGAGCACGCCGAAGCCCGCCCACACGACCGGCTTGAAGACCATGCCGGAGATCCAGCCCACGGCCCCGGTCATGACCAGGCCGACGGGGACCAGCGAGTAGGCGGCCAGCCTGGTCGCGGCCAGGAAGCGCTTGCGGTACGCGGTGATCGCGGCGATGCCCAGACCGGCGGCGGACACCGCGGAGCAGACTGTCTCGACCAGCAGCATCGGTCCTCCAGCGGTGGAAAGTACGGTCCCCTCCATCCTGCACCGCCATCGCCGGGTGCGGCCATCCTCGGGCCCGGTCTCAGGGAGATCTCCGGGGCGCGCTCCTCCCCAGGTCCCGGTTGGGGCCGCCGGCGTACGACTGGGAGACTGGCCCCATGAGCACCCCCTCTCCCGCCGCTCCCGTCTCCCCCGTCGTCCTCGACGTCTGGTGCGAGCTCCAGTGCCCCGACTGCCACACCGCCCTCACCGACCTCGCCGCGCTGCGGGCCAGGTACGGCGACCGGCTGGACGTTCGACTGCGGCACTTCCCGCTGGAGAAGCACGCGCACGCGTACGACGCCGCGCAGGCCGCCGAGGAGGCGTTCGCACAGGGCAAGGGCTGGGCGTACGTGGAAGCGGTGCTCGCGCGCACCGAAGAGCTGGGCGGACGCGGGCAGCAGCTCCTGCTGGACGTGGCGCGTGAACTCGGCCTGGACGCCGAGGAGTTCGACACCGCCCTGATCGACGGGCGGCACATGCTGATCGTGGACGCCGACCAGGCGGAGGGCAAGGCGATCAAGGTGACGGGCACGCCGACGTACGAGATCGGCGGGCAGCTCCTCGACGCCAGCAAGGACCAGAGCGGTGTGCGGACGCGCATCGAGGAGATCGCCGACCGGCTGCTGGCCGAGCAGAACGGCTGACGCGACGGCTGACGGGCCCCGGCCGGCGGCTAGAGCAGCTGCTTGTAGGTGTACAGGGACGTCGTGCGGAATCCGAGGGATTCGTAGAGGCGCAGGGCCGGGGTGTTTCCGGTGAAGACGTGCAGGCCGAGCCGGGTTTCGCCGACCTGAAGGGCGATCCGCTCGGCCAGCGCCATCAGGGCTCGCCCGTACCCCCTGCCGCGCTGCTCCTCGACGACCTCGACGTCGTACACGAAGGCGGCCCACTCGCCTGGCTGGAT
This sequence comes from Streptomyces sp. NPDC048442, assembly GCF_040651475.1. Lineage (NCBI taxonomy): Bacteria > Bacillati > Actinomycetota > Actinomycetes > Kitasatosporales > Streptomycetaceae > Streptomyces > Streptomyces sp. NPDC048442. Next base: position 136,400 of record NZ_JBEZKB010000024.1, on the reverse strand, counting down.
CTCGTGCCGTCCGACCCACAGCAGGCCGACGCTCTCGCCGTCGTGCAGGAGGTGGCTGATCCAGGTGTGCGGGGTGGCGAGGCCGCCGGGCAGGAACTTGCGCTCGCTGGCCTCGGACTTGGCACGGGCCTGTTCTGCGGAGAGGCCCCGGTCGAGCCAGCTCTGCGCGAAGCTCACCGACTCCTTCTGCCGCCAGGCGTCGTACTCGGCCTGCGACAGGGGGCGGACCGTCACGTCCGCGGGCAGGGCGGGCGGCTGGGAGGGCAGGGTCTTGACCATGTTGCGGCTGCGTTCGACGTAGCCGAGGGCCGTCACCAACTGCCGTGCGGGCTCGGCGTCCGCCGGTACCGAGACGGTGACCTGGTCGCATCCCCACCCTCGCAGCACCTCCTCCGCGGCGAGGGCGGCCACCGTGCCGCGGCCCCGGCGGCGGTCCGCCTCGTCGATTCGGAGCGAAGTGATCCGGCCGACCTTGGTGCCGAAGTCGGGCACGGTCTCGATGTGCGCGGTGCCGACGGGACGGCTGTTCACACACACTTCGTAGTGGCGCGAGCGCGCACCGTCAGCGCTGGTCCGGAGCGGCCCGGTCGGCCGTAGAGTCGTGGTCATCACGGGAGTTGTACCCCTACCGGGCCCGCTCGTCATCACGTTTTACGGGTCGGAGTCGTCGCCTTTTACGGGTCGAGGTCGTCGCCCGCGCGCTCGTCGAAGACGCGCATCGCCTTGGCGGTCACCGGTCCCGGCACGCCCGGCAGTTCACGCCCGTCGACGCGGTGGACGGCCTGCACGTCACGCAGGGTGGAGGTCAGGAAGATCTCCTCGGCCTGTTCCAGCACGTCGAACGGCAGGTCGGCCTCCCGGGCGCCGGCCCATTCGACGGCGAGCGCCCGGGTGATGCCCGCCAGGCAGCCGGAGGCGACCGGCGGGGTGAGGAGCTGTCCGTCGAGGACGACGAAGACATTGGATCCGGTGCCCTCGCAGAGCCGTCCGACGGTGTTCGCGAACAGGGCCTCGGAGGCGCCGTGTTCGCGTGCGCGGGCGAGCGCGACGACGTTTTCGGCGTACGAGGTGGTCTTGAGCCCGGCGAGGGCGCTGCGCTCGTTGCGCGTCCAGGGGACGGTGACGACGGCGGTGGAGTCGGGGCGGCGGACGGTCTCGCCGAGGGCGACGATCAGCGTCGGGACGGCGTCGCCGCGGTCCGAACCGAGCGGGGAGACACCTCCGGTGTACGTGACACGGAGCCGGCCCAGCGGCATCGGGTTGGCGTCCAGCACGACGGCGCAGGCGCGGCGGACCTCGTCGAGGTCGGGGTCGGGCAGGCCGAGTCCGCGGGCGGAGGTGGTGAGGCGGTTCAGGTGGCGGGTGAGCGCGAAGGCCTTCCCGTCCACCGCCTTCATCGTCTCGAAGACGCCGTCGCCCACGGTCATCCCGTGGTCGAGGACGGAAACGCGGGCAGCGTCGGCGTCGACCAGTGCCCCATTGACCCAAACCTTCATGACGTGGCCTTCTCTCTCACTGTCACCTCGTACGCACCCGACGCTACCGCGAGCAGTCTGGACGCTTTGAGTTCGGTCTCCGCCCACTCCCGCTCGGGGTCGGAACCCCAGGTGATGCCCGCTCCCGTACCGAAGCGCAGGAACGGTCCGCCGGGCGCCGTACGGTCGATCCAGAAGGTACGGATGCCGACGGCCAGCGCGCCGGTGCCGCGGTCGGCGTCGACCCAGCCGATGCCGCCGCAGTAGGGGCCGCGCGGTGCGGTCTCCAGCGCCTCGATGATCTTCAGCGCGCTGGCCTTGGGGGCGCCGGTGACGGAGCCGGGCGGGAAAGTGGCGGCCAGCAGAGCGCCCCAGCCCTGCCCGGGGGCCAGCTCGGCGCGCACGGTGGAGACGAGGTGGACAAGGCCGGGGTGCGGCTCGACCTCGCAGAGTTGCGGGACGGTGACGGATCCGGTGACGGCGACGCGGCCCAGGTCGTTGCGGACCAGGTCGACGATCATCACGTTCTCGGCGTGGTCCTTCTCCAGGAGGTCCGCCGCCGTCCTCCCCGTCCCCTTGATGGGCCCGGACTCCACGAGATTGCCCTCGCGCCGCAGGTACAGCTCGGGGGACGCGGTGGCTATTTCTACGCCGTGTGCGGGCAGCCGAATCGTTCCTGCGTACGGCGCCGGATTGCCCCGGGCGAGCAGCGCGGTCAGGGCGTCGACGTCCGCGCCCGGGTCGACGGGCGCGCTCAGCACCCGGCAGAGGTTGGCCTGGTAGACCTCCCCCTTCGCGATGTGCTCGCGGATGCGGCGTACGCCCGCGGTGTAGGAGGCGCGGTCCAGGGAAGTCGTCCAGCCGGTGACGGCGGGGCCACGCCAGGCGCCGGGGACGGGGGCAGGTACCGGCTCCGTCCGGACGTCGCCGAAGCGGGCACAGACGAGCCGGCCTTCGAAGTCGGCGGCGACGGCCCAGAAGCCGGTGGAGTCGAGGGCCGCCGGATCGCTGGTGACATCACGCAGATCGGAGGCGACAAGGCCACCGAAGCGGGCCAAAGAGGGGAGGTCGGACACGACTCCGAGTCTATGGCGGGGACAGAGCCGCCACCTGCGGGCGCGAGAGCGCCGGAGACAGCGCAGCACGCTGCACAAACGCGTTTTTGTGCTGGCCCAGGAATCCGCTAGAGTTCAACACGTCGCCGGGACACGCAAGTGAAACGGACAAGACAGGCGGACGTAGCTCAGCTGGTAGAGCACCACCTTGCCAAGGTGGATGTCGCGAGTTCGAATCTCGTCGTCCGCTCGATAGTGGGGGGATCATCCCGATACCCTTGCTGCACACTCCTGGTGGAGTGGCCGAGAGGCGAGGCAACGGCCTGCAAAGCCGTCTACACGGGTTCAAATCCCGTCTCCACCTCCAAGCGCGATTAGCTCAGCGGGAGAGCGCTTCCCTGACACGGAAGAGGTCACTGGTTCAATCCCAGTATCGCGCACGCAGCACAACCGAAAATGTGGCCCGCATGGGCCGTCCCGCGCGATTAGCTCAGCGGGAGAGCGCTTCCCTGACACGGAAGAGGTCACTGGTTCAATCCCAGTATCGCGCACGCAGTACGAGGCAAGATCAGGTCTTCACAGGCCGTCCCGCGCGATTAGCTCAGCGGGAGAGCGCTTCCCTGACACGGAAGAGGTCACTGGTTCAATCCCAGTATCGCGCACCGCAGTTGAAGCCCCCGGCCGGATTCGGTCGGGGGCTTCTTCGTATGCGCCGCTCCCCCGCCGTCAGCCGGTGAAGAGCTGGGTGGCCTTGCGGATGAGTTCGTACAGGCCGTAGGCGAAGGGCAGCAGGACCCACAGCCAGACGGTGAAGGCGAGGGCCCGGGGGCTACGGCTGCGGGGCTGCTGCATGGGCGGGGGTTCCTTCCTCGGAGGGCCGCGGTTGCGGCTGCGGCTCGTGGAATCGCGGGTTGACGGGGCGTACGAGCTCATTGGCGGCGAAGCCCACCAGGAGCAGGCCGATCATGATGTACATCGAGGTCGTGTAGAGGCCGGGGCCGCTGTGGCCCGCCTTCTCCTGGCTGTCGGCGACCTGGTTGACGATCAGCGGGCCGAGGACGCCGGCGGTCGACCAGGCGGTGAGCAGGCGGCCGTGGATCGCGCCGACCTGGTAGGTGCCGAAGAGGTCCTTGAGGTACGCGGGAATGGTGGCGAAGCCGCCGCCGTAGAAGGACAGGATCACCAGCGCGCAGACGATGAAGAGGGGCTTGGAGTCGTTGCCGAAGTGGGCGAGCGCGAGGTACATCAGCGCGCCGGCACCGAGGTAGACGCGGTACATGGACTTGCGGCCGATGAGGTCGGAGGTGGAGGCCCAGAGGATGCGGCCGGTCATGTTCGCGAGGGAGAGCAGGGCGACGAAGCCCGCCGCCGCGGAGGCCGAGACGGGGGTGGGGGTGCTCGCGAAATAGTCCTTGATCATGGGGGCGGCTTTTTCGAGGATGCCGATGCCGGCGGTGACGTTCAGGCACAGGACCACCCACAGGAACCAGAACTGCGGGGTGCGCAGGGCGTTGCGGGCCGAGACGTCGGCGGTGGTGACCAGGGTGCGGACCTTGGTACTGGGCTGCCGTCCCGCCGGTTTCCAGTCCGGGGCGGGGACGCGGACCAGCAGGACGCCGAGCGACATGAAGGCGGCGTACGCCAGGCCCATCACGAGGAAGGTGGTGGCGATGCCGGAGCTGCCGTCCGGCTTGTCGCCGCCGAAGAATTCGAGCAGCTGGGACGACCAGGGCGAGGCGATGAGGGCGCCGCCGCCGAAGCCCATGATGGCGATGCCGGTGGCCATGCCCGGCCTGTCGGGGAACCACTTCATGAGGGTGGAGACCGGGGAGATGTAACCGATGCCCAGGCCGATGCCGCCGACAAAGCCGTAGCCGAGGACGATCAGCCAGTACTGGTGGGTGGCTGCGCCGAGGGCGGAGATCAGGAAGCCGGAGGAGAAGCAGACGAGGGAGACGAACATGGCCCAGCGGGGGCCGTTGCGCTCGACGAGCGTGCCGCCGAACGCGGCGGACAGGCCGAGCATGACGATGCCCAGCTGGAAGGGGAGGGCGCTCTGGGTGCCGGAGAGGTGGAGCGACGATTCGAGCGGGGGCTTGAACACGCTCCAGGCGTAGGCCTGGCCGATGGAGAGGTGGACGGAGAGGGCGGCGGGCGGCACCAGCCAGCGGCTCCAGCCGGGCGGGGCGACTGTCCGGGCCCTGTCGAGGAAGGTCATGAGGCCGAACCCTAGGGAGGAGAAGGGGGGTTGGGCCAGGCGCCCGGACCGGGGGTCGTGACGATGACGATTCCCCCGGCCCGGCCGGGCTGCGGGCGGGTCTCAGCGCGTCAAAACGTCAGGGCGTCAGGCGTCAGGCGTCAGGCGTCAGGAGGAGAAGAGCATCCGGCCGAAGCCCTTCTGGCGGTGGTGGCTGCCGTAGTGGCCGCCGTGACTCCCGTGACCGCCGTGACCGCCGTGCTGCGGGGCGCCCCAGGCGGGGGCCGGGGCGGCGGGGTACGCCTGCGGGGGTACGGGCGGCGGCGGGGCCTGCTGGGACCACTGGGACTCCATGCGGGTCAGTGACTCCAGCTCGCCGTAGTCCAGGAAAATGCCGCGGCAGTTGCTGCACTGCTCGATCTGGACGCCGTTGCGGTTGTACGTGTGCATGGGGGCGTGACACTTGGGACAGTGCATGGTCGTCCTCACTCCTCGGAGTTGGTGCGGTGGGGCTCGGGTGCGAGTCCTGGTTCTGGTGCACCGCCCGGATGCATGCCCGGCGGCAGGAGATTCACCCTACGACGGAGGATGCCGGTCCCACTCGGGCGGGAGAGCCGCGATCCGGGCACAGGAGTCGAGCATCAGCTGCTCGACCTCGTCGAGGGGGCGTTGTTCGGCCGCCGACTTGGCGAGGGCGAGGGCCGCCGTCTGGACCGTCAGTGCGCGCGCAGCGACGTCGAGTTGCGGCCACGGGTCGCCGTACGGAGGTACGGCAGGGCCGTCGGCCTCCCGATATGCGGCGAGGAAGCTCTGCCAGACATCAGGGGGGAGCAGGCCGGCTGCGTACCAGGCGGCGGGACGGGCCAGGTCCCAAGTGGGGTCGCCGAGGCCGAGGTCGTCGATGTCGATGAGGTGCCAGGGACCGTCGGGGGCGGGGTGGCGGACGAGCTGGCCGAGGTGGAGGTCGCCGTGGCAGAGGACGGCATGCATCTGGCCCCGCGGGGCGGGGACTTCGTTCCTGGCCCAGGCGGGGAGGCGGTGCCAGGCGTGCAGGACGGTTTGGCACGGGGTGATTGCTCCGGGTGCTTCGGGCGGGGTGGCTGCTCCGGACGCCTGGCACGGGGTGGTTGTTCCGGGCGCTTGGTGCGGGGTGGTTGTTCCGGGCGCTTGGTGCGGGGTGACTGTCCCGGGCGCTGGGTGCGGGACGGCCAGCATGCGGGCCACTGCACGGGCCGCTTTGGCGGGGCCGCGCATGGGTGGGAGCGGCGCGGGGAGCGCGGCGGTGTCGGTGCGGTGCAGGCGGGCGAGGAGTGCGGCGGTCTCCTCCCAGGGGGCGGCATCCGGATCCTCCGGGTCGACCGGGGCGCCGTAGGGCCACGCGGTGAGAGGCCGGCCGTCGGCCTGTGCGGTGCCGGTGCCCGTGCCGGTGGGGAGCGGGGGCAGGAGGACTCCGGCGAGCAGGGGGTGGGCGGCCACCGCCGTACGTACCGCCAGGGCGGCGGGGTCGGTGTCCGGGGCGTGCGCCTTGGCGACGAGGGGGCCGTGCCGGACAACGCTCCCGTCGGGACGGTCGGCGAGGACGCGAAGGGTCTCGGGAGCGTGAGGGCAGGGGGCGAGTGCCTCGCCGGAGGGGTGCGCGGTGGCGGCAGCCAGGGCGGCAAGGGTTGCTGTGACGGGTGTGGCCATGGGTCCCCCGGGAGGTGATGCGGTGCGATCGGGAGCGTATGCGGGGCGTGGAGCACGGCAGGGGCCGGGGGTGGGGAACCTGAGCGGGGGTGCGGTAGGCCTGGGGGAACGGGGTGCGTACCGGGTTCGGTGGGACCGCGGGGTGCGCCAGGGGGAGGACCGCGGGGGCGGCCGGGGGCGCGGAGGGACCGCGGGGCCGGGTTCGGGGCTGGGGTGGAAGGGTCCGGACACACGTTTGCCCGGACAGCTCCCCAGCTGTCCGGGCAAACTCAGCCGTCCGCCGCACCCCCGTCCCCACGGGGCTGATGGGCCTGGTGTTGTCCCGTCCCGGACCGCTCTTCCGGGACGGGGGCGCCGCTCAGCGCCCCAGCAACATGCCCACGGACGACGCTTGTGTGACCACCGCTTCCCAGCCTCCGAAGAGGAAGAGGAGCAGGGCCGCCAGGGGGAGGACCATGGCCGTTGCCACCAGGGGGTGGCGCGGGCCCGAGCGGCGTCCGCCGAACGCGGCGAAAGCGCGGCCGCGGACACGGATCGCATGCGAGCGAATCATCGTCCTCGATGCCGTGTCCGCCATGGTCCCTCTCCTGTCGTCTGGTAAGCGGCGGGTGTCTGACCTCGGGGGACGAGTGCTGCACCCACCGCTTGATTTCAAGATTAGGGGCGGGTGCGGCCCCGGTCGTCATGCCCTCGTACCGATTGACTGGCCTCCCGGAGGATGACCTACCGGGTGACGGCGTACTCCCCTGGGTGGAGAGCGGGGTGGACCTGTCGGGGTCTTCCCCGAGGGGTCGGCAGGGGGCACTCCCCCGACGTCATTCCGCGGTGGTGCGCCGTTCCGAGGCGTCCTCCCTGGGGACCGGCTGCTCGACCAGGGCGAGCACCCGGGTGGCCATGAAGCGTGCGGTGCGCACGACGCCTCCGCTGCGGGTGACTTCACTCACTTCCACCACCCCCCTGCGGACCGCCGTCTCGACCCTTCGGCCTGCCCTGCTGGCCACCATTTCGTACGTCCGAGTGGTGTCTCCGGCGTCCACCACTATCTCGACCCGATCACCCTTCATTGATCCAATCCCCCTTCTGCTGTTGCCCGTTGGGATTGAGCAGGGGTCAGGAAGATGCGAACGCACGTTCCCTGACCACTCTTCAAGTTTCGCACCCGGCACTGACAATCGATCGATTCGGGCGGGTGTGGCCTATGAGCACACCGCGCCACGGGTACGTAAGCTGTGCCACGTCGAACGGACCGGTCAGCAGTGGGGTGGGGGAGGCCCCACCGGAGGTAGGGGACGGACATGGCGATGATGCGGCTCCGGCGCGAGGACCCGCGTGTCGTCGGCTCGTTCAGGATTCACCGACGGCTCGGTGCGGGCGGCATGGGCGTCGTCTACCTGGGCTCGGACCGGCGGGGCCAGCGGGTCGCGCTGAAGGTGATCCGGCCGGACCTGGCGGAGGATCAGGAATTCAGATCGCGTTTCGCCCGCGAGGTGTCCGCCGCCCGGCGGATCAGGGGCGGGTGCACGGCGCGGCTGGTGGCCGCCGATCTGGACGCGGACCGGCCGTGGTTCGCGACGCAGTACGTACCGGGGCCCTCGCTGCACGACCGGGTGGCCGAGGAAGGTTCGCTGATCGCCGCCGAGGTCGCGTCGATCGGGGCCGCACTGGCCGAGGGGCTGGTGGCCGTTCACGAGGCGGGGGTCGTGCACCGCGACTTGAAGCCGTCGAACATCCTGCTCTCTCCCAAGGGCCCCCGCATCATCGACTTCGGCATCGCGTGGGCGACGGGTGCGAGCACGCTGACGCACGTCGGGACCGCGGTGGGCTCGCCCGGCTTCCTGGCACCCGAGCAGGTGCGCGGGGCCGCCGTCACCGCGGCGACGGACGTCTTCGCGCTGGGCGCCACGCTGGCGTACGCGGCGACCGCCGACTCGCCGTTCGGGCAGGGCAGTTCCGAGGTCATGCTCTACCGGGTCGTGCACGAGGAGCCGCTCCTCGACGGGGTGCCGGACGCGCTGGCTCCGCTGGTCCGGGCCTGTCTGTCGAAGGAGCAGGAGGAACGTCCCAGCACGCTCCAGCTGTCGATGCGGCTCAAGGAGATCGCGGCGCGGGAGGCGCAGGGCGGCGGACCGGAGAAGCGGCCTCCGGCCCAGCGCGCTCCGGCCACCGACTCCTGCGCCGACCAGCGGACCCAGCGGACCACCCAGCAGCGTCGTTCCGGCGAGCAGCAGCGGCCGGAGGGTGCGCCCCAGCCGGAGTCGCGGGGGTCCGCCGCGCAGGCGCCCCGCGGCACGTCCTCCCGTACCACGGGGCCTTCCTCGTCACGCAACGGATCGGCGCCCGGCGCGCGGAACACCACGCGGTCCGGGGCCGCCCGCAAGGGCACCCGGCCGGGGGCCAGGCCGACTTCGGGCGGCAGGCTGCGGCCCGCGAACCCGCGGCTGCTGCGGCAGCGGCTGGTGGTGTTCGTGGTGGTGACACTGCTGGTCGCGCTGGGCATCGCCGCCGCACAGGGGTGCCAGGGGCCGTCCCGCGGGCTGGGTTACGACGTACCGGTGAAGGCCGTGTCTGCCATGAACGCCATGCCTGCCGTGCCTGCCATGCCTGTCGGGACGGCCGAGGGCTCCCAGCGGCTGTAGCGCGGCGGGCCCGGCGGTCCCCGGAGGTTCGGGTTCAGGCCTGGGGGCGGCCCGTGGTCACCGCGTAGAACGAGACCGCGGCCGCCGCGCCGACGTTGAGCGAATCGACGCCGTGCGCCATGGGGATACGCACCCACTCGTCAGCCGCGCGCAGGGCGCGGGTGGACAGGCCGTCGCCCTCGGCTCCCAGCATCAGGGCCACCCGGTCCATGGTGTGCGGGGCCACCTCGTCGAGGGAGCGCGCCTTGTCGGCGGGGGTGAGTGCGAGGAGGGTGAAACCGGCCTCGCGGACCGTTTCCAGGTCTCCGGGCCAGCTCTCCAGGCGTGCGTACGGTACGGAGAAGACCGCACCCATCGAGACCTTGACGGATCGCCGGTAGAGCGGGTCCGCGCAGTCCGGGGAGAGCAGGACGGCGTCCATGCCGAGAGCGGCGGCGCTGCGGAAGATCGCGCCGATGTTGGTGTGGTCGTTCACGGACTCCATCACCACGACCCGGCGGGCGGTGGTGAGGAGTTCGGCGGCCGTGGGGAGTGGCTTGCGCTGCATGGAGGCGAGGGCGCCGCGGTGCACGTGGTACCCGGTGACCCGCTCGGCGAGGTCCGGGCTCACCGCGTACACCGGGGCCGGGACCTCGTCGATGACGTCGCGCATCACGTCGACCCACTTGGCGGAGAGCAGCATCGACCGCATCTCGTAACCGGCCTGGCGGGCCCGTCTGATGACCTTCTCGCCCTCGGCGATGAACAGGCCCTCGGCGGGCTCGCGGCGGCGCCGGAGCTCCACGTCGGTCAGGCCCGTGTAGTCGCTCAGGCGCGGGTCGTCGGGGTCGTCGATGGTGAGGAGATCGGCCACAGGGTGATACTGCCTTGTCGTGGGTGCGGTGCCCAAGGGGGCGGGAGCGGTTTGTTACCCGTGGTTACCCGGGCTGTTCGGCGGTGCCGGGGCCGTTCAGTGCTGCTGGGGCCGGTCGGCGGTGCTGAGGGGGTTCAGCGTCGTGCCTGGGCCGTTCAGCGAGACCACGTCGCCGATGACGATGACCGCGGGCGGCCGTACGTTCTCGGCCTTGGCCGTCGTACCGACCGTGGCGAGGGTGGCGTCGACGCGGCGCTGGGTCGCCATCGTGCCCTCCTGGATGATCGCGACGGGGGTCTCGGGGGCGCGGCCGTGGGCGACCAGGGCCTCGGCGATGGCGCCGATGCGCTCGACCGCCATGAGCAGCACCAGGGTGCCGCGGAGACGTGCGAGGGCTTCCCAGTCGACGAGGGAGCGCGGGTCGTCGGGGGCGACGTGACCGCTGACCACGGTGAACTCGTGGGCGACGCCGCGGTGCGTGACCGGGATGCCGGCCGCCCCGGGGACGCTGATGGTGCTGGAGATGCCGGGTACGACGGTGCAGGCGATGCCCTCGGCGGCGAGCGCCTGGGCCTCTTCCATGCCGCGGCCGAAGACGAAGGGGTCGCCGCCCTTGAGGCGTACGACCGTCTTGCCCTGCTTGGCGTGGTCGATGAGGGCCTGGTTGATGGCCTCCTGGGCCATGAAGCGGCCGTACGGGATCTTCGCCGCGTCGATGACCTCGACGTGCGGCGGGAGCTCGTCGAGGAGGTCGCGGGGGCCGAGACGGTCGGCGATGACGACGTCGGCCTCGGCGAGGAGGCGGCGGCCGCGCACGGTGATCAGGTCGGGGTCGCCGGGGCCGCCGCCGACCAGGTGGACGCGGGGCGCTTCACCGACCGTACGGGCGCGGTGGTGCGGGGCGGCCAGGCTGCCGTCGCGCAGGCCCTCGACGACGGCGTCGCGGACCGCGGCGGAGCGGCGCGGGTCGTGGCCGGTGAGGATCGCGACGGTGACGCCGTCGGAGCGGCCGGTGGCGGGGGTCCAGGCGGTGGCGGCTTCGGCGTCGTCGGAGCGGACACACCAGGTGCGGGTGCGTTCGGCCTCGGCGGAGGCGGCGGTGTTGGCGGCGGGGTCGCTGGAGGCGACGAGCGCGTACCAGGTGTCGGCGAGGTCGCCGTCCTCGTAGCGGCGGCGCTCCCAGGCGATCTCGCCGGCCTCGGCCATGGCCTCCACGGAGGGGGTCGCCGAGGGCGAGATCAGGGTGATGTCCGCGCCGGCCGCTATGAGGGCGGGGAGGCGGCGCTGGGCGACCTGGCCGCCGCCGATGACGACGGTGCGGCGGCCGGAGAGGCGGAGGCCGACGGGGTAGGCGGGGGCCTCCGCCTCTCCGGCCGGGGTTTCGGGGGTGTGCGGGTCGCCTGCGGTGTGCGCGGTCATGGGTGCGGCTCCTCGGGAGGGGCGGGCTCGATTCCCGCGGGAGGGGTCGGGGGCCGCTGCGGCGGTGGAGCGGCGCTGGTGGGGCGGGGTTTTGGGCCCTGAGAGCCTTACTTTACGGGGCGGGGGTTGGGGGGCGCTGGGCGGGCGCGAGGGCGGGCGGTCGGGGGGAGGGTGCGCTCCGCGTGGGGCCGCCCCCTTGCCCACCCGTCCCGCCCCCGGGGGGCGGCCCCGCTGCCCAAGGAGGCTGACGATAGGGGCGCGGGGAACTGCGCGATCAGCCACGACGCACCCGCACGACGACCACCGGGCCCGTGCCGCCCGGAAGCCGGTTACTTCTCGGTGACTCCCGCCGAGTCGAATGTCGCGACCTCGTGCATCGCCCGCGCCGCGCTCTGCACCACCGGGAGGGCGAGCAGTGCGCCCGTTCCCTCGCCGAGGCGGAGGTCCAGGTCGACCAGCGGGCGCAGGCCCAGCTTGTTGAGGGCCGCGACGTGACCCGGTTCCGCGCTGCGGTGGCCGGCGATGCAGGCCGCCAGGGCCTCCGGGGCGACCGCACGGGCCACCAGAGCAGCCGCTCCCGCGCTCACGCCGTCCAGGATGACGGGAGTACGGAGGGACGCGCCGCCGAGGAGGAAGCCGACCAGGGCCGCGTGCTCCAGTCCGCCGACGGCGGCGAGGACGCCGATGGGGTCGGCCGGGTCCGGCTTGTGGAGGTCCAGGGCGCGTCGGACGACGTCGACCTTGCGGGCGTGCATCTCGTCGTTGATGCCGGTGCCGCGACCGGTGACCTCGGCCGGGTCCTGACCCGTGTAGACGCAGATCAGGGCGGCGGAGACGGTGGTGTTGGCAATGCCCATCTCACCGGTGAGGAGGGCCTTGTTGCCGGCCGTGACCAGGTCGCGGGCGGTCTCGATGCCGACCTCGATCGCGGAAAGTACCTCTTCACGGGTGAGTGCGGGACCGGTCGTGAAGTCGGCCGTGCCCGCGCGCACCTTGCGGGGCAACAGGCCAGGTGTGGCGGGGAGTTCGCCCGCGACGCCCACGTCGATCACGCAGACCTCGGCGCCGACCTGGTTGGCGAACGCGTTGCAGACCGCTCCCCCGCCGAGGAAGTTGGCCACCATCTGCATGGTGACCTCCTGGGGCCACGCCGTGACGCCCTGGGCGTGCACACCGTGGTCGCCCGCGAAGATCGCGACGGCCGCAGGCTCCGGGATCGGCGGCGGGCAGGCCCTGGACAGGCCGCTGAGCTGCGCGGAGATGATCTCCAGCATGCCGAGCGCGCCCGCGGGCTTGGTCATCCGCTTCTGGCGTTCCCACGCCTCGCCGAGCGCCTTGGCGTCCAGCGGGCGGATGTTGGTGATCGTCTCCTGGAGGAGGTCGTGCGGCTCCTCGCCGGGCAGGGCGCGGCGGCCATACGTCTCCTCGTGGACGACCCAGGAGAGCGGGCGGCGCTTCGACCAGCCGGCCTGGAGCAGTTCCGGCTCCTCCGGGAACTCGTCGACGTAACCCACACAGAGGTACGCGACGACTTCGAGGTGCTCGGGCAGGCCCAGCGCACGTACCATCTCGCGCTCGTCGAAGAAGCTGACCCAGCCGACGCCCAGGCCCTCGGCGCGGGCCGCGAGCCAGAGGTTCTCGACGGCGAGCGCCGAGGAGTACGGGGCCATCTGCGGCTGCGTGTGGCGGCCGAGGGTGTGGCGGCCGCCGCGGGTCGGATCGGCGGTGACGACGATGTTGACCGGGGTGTCGAGGATGGCCTCGATCTTCAGTTCCTTGAACTGCTTGGCACGGGCCTTGGGCAGCGACTTGGCGTACGCGTCGCGCTGGCGGGCGGCCAGTTCGTGCATCGCGCGGCGGGTCTCGGCCGAGCGGATGACGACGAAGTCCCAGGGCTGGGAGTGGCCGACGCTCGGCGCGTGGTGCGCCGCTTCGAGGACGCGGAGGAGGACCTCGTGCGGGATGGGGTCGCTGCGGAAGCCGTTGCGGATGTCGCGGCGCTCGCGCATCACGCGCAGGACCGCTTCGCGCTCGGCGTCGTCGTAGCCGGGGGCGGCGGGAGCCGCCGGAACCTCGACGGCGACGGTCTCGGGGGCGGGCTGCTCCGGCGCGGGGTCGGTTTCGGCGGCCGGTGTCTCTGCTTGCACCGGCTCCTCCTGTACGGGCTCGGCGTCCGCGGCACCGGCCTGGACCGGCTCGGCCTGCGCGGGCTCGGTCTGCGCAGGCTCGGCCTGCGTCGCGACGGCTTCCGCCGTCTCGATGACCTCCGCCGTCTCCGTGACTTCCGCTGTCTCGATGACTTCAGCCGTCTCCGCCTCGTCGGCCGCCTGCTGCGGCAGCGGGGTCGCCGGCACGGCCGGGCCGCTGTCGCGCGGTGCGGGGACCGTCGCGGGCTGCTCCGCCGGTACGGCGGGAGTAGTTGCGGCGGGGGCGGCCGCGGGCTCGGCCTGGGCGACAACCGGCTCGGGACTGGTTTCCGCCTCGGCCTCGGCGGGAGCAGACTGAACGGGCTCCTCCGGTACGGCGGCGGCCTCGGGCACCGGCTGTGCGGAGGCGTCGGGTCCGGGAGCCGCTTCGGCGGGGGCAGTGGGGGCAGCTGCGGGCTCGGGCAGGGTGGCAGGCGCGGGCTCCGCAGGTACGGGTACGGCACCGAGCTCCTGCTCAGGGACCACTGCGACGACGGGCGCTGCTGCCTGGGCGGGGGCCGCGGCGGGCTCCGTCACGGCGGGCACCGGCGGCGCCGGGGCCGGCGCCAACTGCGCACCGACCGGCACCGAGCCTTCCACCTGTACGAACTGCCCGACGGGCGGCGTCGCCTGCAGACCGGCCGGAGCCTGGGCGGGGACCGGAGCCGCCGGAGTGGCGTGAGCCGGGCCCGGCTGGAGCACCGGCTCCGGACCGACGGGTTCGGGAGCGGCAGCAACAGCGGCGACCGGGGCCGGGGCAGCGGCTTCAGCGGCCGCCTGGTCCGGGGCCGGGCCGTCGGCCGCCGGGGCCTCGGGGGCAGTCTGCTCCGGGGCCGTCTGCTCGGGGGCGGGAGCGGCTGATTCCGGAGCGCCTTCGGGCGCGCTCACGGGCGGGACGACCACGGCGTCCGAAACAATGCCGTCCGGGGCAGCGACCTCGGGAACAGCACCTTCCGGCGCGACGGCCTCAGGGGCCGAAGCCGGAGCAACGGCTTCCGGAATGATCTGTTCCGGAACGACCGTTTCTGCGACGCTCCCCTGGGATCCCTGGTGCTGCTGTGACTGCGACGGCTGGGGCTGGGGCTGGGGCGAAACGATCTCCGCCGCCGGAGCCGGAGCCGGGGCCTGAGCCACCTGGGCAGCGGGGGCCTGGGCCACCTGTGCCGGCACCGGCACGGTCTGAACCTGCGGCGCCTGCGTCGGAGCCTGCTCCGGAGCCGCCTGAGCCTGCGGCTGCGGCGTCCACGACGTCGGGCCCTGCGAGGGGATCTCGCCCAGCTGCGGGCCGGGCAGCAGCGCGGTCTGCGCACCCGGGATGTCGAGGTACTCGGGGCCCGTCGTGGGCGGCCCCGCATGGCGCGTCGGCACCGGCGTGGGGAACTGGCCCGGGGTCTGGGCAGAGCCCTGAACCGGAGCCTGGACCGGGTTCTGCGCCGGACCTGCCGGGTTCTGCACCGCCGCGGGTCCGCGGTCGGCCAGCGACCGTACGACACCGCCCGAGGCGTCCGGGACGGGCGGGCCCATGTGCAGCGGGCGACGGGCCGGCGGAGGTGTCGGGGCAGCCGTGGACGCGGGCGGCGGAGGCATCCGTACGCCCGAGAAGTCGACCGAACCGGAGTCCCGGCCACCGGCCTCGTGCGCACCGGACTCCACGAGCTGCGGAGCGGCCCCGGCAAGGTGCTGAGCCGCCTGAGCGTATTGCGGTGCCGCATCGGCGAAGTGCACGGCCGTTTCCGCGAGGTGCGGGGCGGACGCGAGGGGGGCCGCCTGTGCGGGCACCACCTGCGGGTCGCTCCACGCACCCTGCGAGGCAGGCATCAGCAGGAGGTCGTCGTCCTCAAGTGCGGACTCCGTGGCGTTCCCTGAAGGATCGGAGGGGTCGAGGAAGGTGTAGGCGCCTGGGGCGGGGACGCCCGGCTGCTCCACCATGCCTGCGTTCTCCGGCAGTCCCTCGCCCGGGACCTGGCCGGTGTCAGTCATGCGTACCCCTCGCCCATCTGTAGCGCCAGCGCTTCTTCGGCCCGGCCACCTTCCGCCGGCAGGACCCCGTCGCCCGGAACGACCACTCGACACGACCGCGCCCGTCACTGGTTGAACGAGCGGGGGTGCCGCGCGGCACGAAAGGTTCCGCGGACACCAAGCATTGTCGCGGCCCTTCGGAGCCGGTGCAGGGAGAACTGCCACGGCCCGCTGTGGGCTGCGCCACGTCGCGCACGTCCCGGGTGTGCCGTACCGCACGCGACCCCAAAGAGGGCCCCTTTTCCAGACATTGGCGAACGATCCACCAACCGCCCATCTGCGGTACAACGATCGGCCAGCCTACCCCGCGCCACCGACAGCGCTCGCCCTGGGGAGCGATCAGCAGAACATCCGTGCGAAGAAGGGGACATGGTCCCGCCGGATCAGGTACGAGGGCCCTGAAATGCCCCGCGGACGGCCCTCGGTCAGATACACGGGCGGGGCCAGGTCAGGTACGTGGACAGCCCAGGTCAGGTACGTGGGCAACCCCGGTCACGTGCGGGCGTCCCGCGTCGTGCGCTCCTTGCGGCGCCCCGCCACCAGGAACACCACCGACCGCCTGCGCTCCTCGAAGTCCTCCGCCGGGTCGAGGTCGACCGTCTGGAACAGCGTGCACTCCACGGCGTAGCCGCCCTCGCCGAGGGTGCGGGCGATCGCCTCGGCGTCGTCGCGGTTCTGCGCGTGCGTGACGATCCGCTCGGGCCGCCGGTCGACGCAGGCCTGGACGACGGGGGCGCCGCCGCCCCCGATGCGTACGACATCCGGCTCGGGGAGGTCTTCCAGTACGTACGGGGCGTGGCCCTGCACCACCTGGAGCTGTACGCCGAACCGCCGCGCGGCGGCCGCGGTCCGTACGCAGGCGTCCGCGCTCGCGTCGACGGCGATGACCGCCGCACCGAACCGGGCGGCCTCGACGGCGAGAGCGCCGCTGCCGGAGCCGATGTCCCACACGAGGTCCCCGGTGCGCGGGCCGAGCCTGGCGAGCTGGGCGGCGCGCAGGCCGGGGGTCTCGCCGTCGGCCAGGTCCTCGCCGTACTCGTCCGACCTCAGCGCCCAGCCGCGCAGTTCCTGCGGGTAGCCGGGCTCGCTGCCGGCCAGCCAGCCGCTGCCCTGGGCGGGGGCCTGGCTGCCGCCGATGACGATGACGACGTTGGGGTCGCGCCAGACGTGGTCGGCGACCCGGTCGGAGGTGAGGACGGTGATGCTCTCGCGGTCGGTGCCGAGTTCCTCGCAGATGACGAAGGTGCGGTGCACACCGGCGAGGAGCAGCGCGAGTTCGGCGGGTCCCGCTCCCGGCGAGGTGAGGACGGCGACCTTGGTGTGCGCCCGGCAGACGTTGACCGCGCGGCGCAGCGTGCGGCGGTGGGCGGCGACCACCTGGGCGTCGTCCCACGGCATTCCGGCACGGGCGAAGGCTGCGGCGACGGCCGACACGGCGGGTACGACCTCGACCTCCAGTCCGAACGCGGGTGCGCGCAGGGTCCGTACGACGCCGAAGAAGCCGGGGTCGCCGTCGGCCAGGACGACGGCGGTGCCGCGGTGGCCCGCGATCCGGCGGGCGGCGAGGTCGACGCTGCCGAGCCGGATGCGTTCGGCGCCCGGCGGCACCTCGCCCAGGGCGAGGTGGTGCGGGGCGCCCGCGACGAGGGTGGCCGCCGAGAGGGCGGACCTGGCCGTCTCGGTGAGGGGCGAGCCGTCCCAGCCGATCACCGTGACGCGGTCGGCCATCGTGGCTTGTCTCCTGGAGCGATCAGTGGTCGGGGGAGGCTGAGACTACCTGGTCCAGACCACTTCTGCGGTCTGGGAGAAGGTCAGTTCCAGTCGGTGTAGGCGGACGCGTAGCCGCCCGCGTCCGCCATCTGGTCGGCGGCGCCTTCGAGGTCCTCGGGGAGCAGGCTCCACACGATCAGGTCGGTGCGGATGTTCGTCCAGCCGCCGTCGGTACCGTTCTCGGTGCGCGTACGCGCTATCCAGGAGTTGCGCAGGACCCCCTCGCTGATGCAGCCCATCTTCTGGGCGACCTGCTGGGCGGCGGTGTTGTCGGCCGGCGTGCGTACCTCGATGCGCTCGAAGCGCTGGTCGCGGAAGAGCCACTGGGCGACGGCGAGCACGGACTCGGTGGCGTACCCCTCGCCGCGCGCCCACGGGGCAATGACGTAGGAGATCTCCGCGGCCTGGATGTGCCAGTCGGTGCGGGAGAGGTGCACGAAACCGACGAGGCGCTGGGTGAGGAACTCGGTGACGGCGAAGACGATGCCGCGCCCCTGGGTGCGCTCGGTGGGCGCGATGCGGCGTACCCAGCGTTCCGCGTCGCGCGCGGTGTAGGGGTGCGGGGCGGTCGTCCAGGCGGTGACGGCCTCGTCGTTCATCATCTCGATGTGCGCCGGGATGTCCGCCTCCTCGTAGGGGCGCAGCACCAGCCGGTCCGTGCTGATCGAGACGTCCGGAAAGGTGGTAGTCATGCGCTGCTCCATACCGAAGGGGCGTGAACGCACAGCATGCAGCATGGGGCGGGCGATGCGCATGACCGGGTCCGTGCTGCGAGTGACGGCCGTCCCACGGACCGAAGCCCCGTACTCCGCGCGGGAGTACGGGGCTTCAGCACCGCAGGGCGACAAGTATCGTACGAAATCTACTACTTGACGGCGCCGAAGGCGGGAACGACCGCGCCGTTGTACTTGGCCGCGATGAACTTCTTGACCTCGTCCGAGTTGAGCAGCTTGGCGAGCTTCTCGACGCGCGGGTCCTTCTCGTTGCCCTTCTTGACGGCGAGGAAGTTGGCGTACGGGTTGCCGTCTGCCTTCTCGATCACCAGGGAGTCCTTGGCCGGCTTGAGGTCGGCCTCGATGGCGTAGTTGCCGTTGATGACGGCGGCGTCCACCTGGTCCAGGGCGCGGGGCAGCGTGGCCGCCTCCAGGTCCTGGAAGTTGAGGCCCTTCTTGTCCTTGATGTCGGACAGCTTGGCGTCGGTGCCGACGCCGTCCTTCAGGACGATCACACCGTTGTCCGCGAGCAGGTGCAGCGCGCGGCCCTCGTTGGTGGTGTCGTTGGGGACGGCGACGGTCTGGCCGGCCTTGAGGTCCTTGAGGTCCTTGACCTTCTTGGAGTAAAGGGCCAGCGGCTCCAGCTCGACGTTGACGACCGGGACGATGTCGGTCTTCTGCTTCTTGTTGAAGTCGTCGAGGTAGGGCTTGTGCTGGAAGAAGTTGGCGTCGACCTCGCCGGACTGGGTGGCGGTGTTCGGCAGGACGTAGTCCGTGAACTCCTTCACCTCCAGCTTGAGTCCGGCCTTGTCGGCAAGTTCCTTCTTCACGTAGTTGAGGATGTCGGCGTGCGGCGTCGGGGACGCGGCGACGACGAGCGGCTTGCTGGTGTCGACCTTGCCGTCCGCCGACTTCGCGGCGGGGTCGGAGGCGGTGCCGCAGGCGGTGGCGCCCAGGGCGAGCGCGGTGACGGCAGCGGCGGCGACGGAGATCTTGATGTTCTTGCGCACGAAAAGTGCCTCTTTCTTGATCTGGTGGATGGTTCGCCCGGACAAGGAGTGCGGGCTCTGCGGAAGGAAAGTTCGGGGAGATCCTCTGCGGTACGGAGAGGCCTAGGCGGTACGGAGAGGCCCAGGTGGTACGGAGAGGACCTAGGCGGTACGGCCGCGGCGGGCGAGCAGGCGTACGGCGCCGTCGCCGATCAGCTGGACGACCGTGACCAGGAGGACCAGGATCACGACGGTGGCGAGCATGAAGGTGGTCTCGAAGCGCTGGTAGCCGTACGAGACGGCCACGCTGCCGAGTCCGCCGCCGCCGACCGCTCCGGCCATCGCCGAGTAGCCGACGAGGACGATCACCGTGGTGGTGACGGCGGAGACCAGTGAGGGCAGGGCCTGCGGGAGCAGCACCTTGAAGACGACGGTCGGCACTGACCCGCCCATGGCCTGGGCGGCCTCGACGAGCCCGTGGTCGACCTCGCGGACGGCGGTCTCGACGAGCCGGGCGAAGAAGGGGATCGCGCCGATGGCGAGCGGGACGACCATGGCGCTGGGGCCGATGAACGTACCGACCACGAGGGTCGTGAAGGGGATCAGCGCGATCAGCAGCACGATGAACGGCAGCGACCGGCCGATGTTCACGATCACGCCGACGATCTTGTTGACGACCGCGTTCTGGAGCAGGCCGCCCTTGTCCGTGAGGACGAGCAGCAGGCCCAGCGGCAGGCCTCCGAGGACGGAGACGACGGTGGCCCACAGGACCATGTACAGCGTGTCGATGATGCCCTGCGACAGCAGTGGCTGCATCTCGGACCAGGTCACTTCACGTTCTCCTTGACCAGGGCGGGCTCCTTGACCAGGGCTTCGGCCGCGGGCTTCGTCAGGGCGGGGATCTGCGCCGGTACGTCGGCGCTCTCGCCGTCGTCCTCGACGACGTCGACCTGGAGGCCCTGCTCGCGCAGGAAGCCGACCGGGACGACGTTCTCCTCGTACTGGCCGGGGAGCTCGATGCGCATCCGGCCGATCTGCTTGCCGGCGACGGTGTCCATCGCGGCGCCCAGGATCGAGATGTCGATGTTGTACGTACGGGAGAGCTGGGAGATGACCGGCTGACTGGCGCTCTCGCCCTGGAAGGTCACGTCGATGACGGTGCGGCCGGGGCCGGTCGCGCGTCCGGTCACCGGGAACAGCTCGGAGGCCAGCTCGGAGCCGGGGGTGGCGAGCAGCTCGGAGACCGTGCCGGTCTCGACGACACGTCCGCGCTTCATCAGGGCGGCCGAGTCGCAGATCGTCTTGACGACGTCCATCTCGTGCGTGATGAGCAGGACGGTCAGGCCGAGCTGGCGGTTGAGGTCGCGCAGCAGCTGGAGGATCGAGCGGGTGGTCTCCGGGTCGAGGGCGCTGGTCGCCTCGTCGGAGAGCAGCACCTTCGGGTCACCTGCGAGGGCGCGGGCGATGCCGACGCGCTGCTTCTGACCGCCGGACAGCTGACCGGGGTAGGACTTCGCCTTGTCGGCGAGACCGACCAGGTCGAGCAGTTCCAGAGCCTTGCGGCTGCGCTCCTTGCCGGAGACGCCGAGGATCTCCAGCGGCAGCTCGATGTTGCCCTGCACGGTGCGCGAGGACAGCAGGTTGAAGTGCTGGAAGACCATCCCGATGCGGGAGCGGGCCTCGCGCAGCTCCTTGCCGGCGCGCGGGCCGCGACCGGCGAGTGCGGTGAGGTCCGTGCCGTCGACGGTCACGGTGCCGGAGGTGGGGCGCTCCAGCAGGTTGACGCAGCGGATGAGCGAGGACTTGCCGGCGCCGCTCTGACCGATCACGCCGAACACCTCGCCCTCGCGGACGTGCAGGTCGACGCCGTCGAGGGCGGTGACCTCACGGCCGCGCGAGGCGTAGACCTTGGTCAGGCCAGTAGTGGTGATCACAGGGTTTCCATCACTGTTGTCGAGTGCGCGGCGGTTCTTCTCCGCCGGGCGCACGGGGCAGATGTCCGGGGGCGCGCCACAGCTCGGCTCGGGGAACTCGGGGAACCGGGGGCGCGTGGGGCGGGCGGCGCGGTGCGTACGTCCGCAGGCATTGCGGATACGTACGAACGCGGCCGGACCAGGTCTCGCTTCGGGGCGCGAGGCTCAGGCGGGGGCCCTCAGAAGTCGCACATTCGACACATACAACGAGCACCGGGCGTCGTCATCGCCTCGGTCGCAAGGGTGCGGCTGCTCGTCGTGGTCATGGGAACGAGTAAACCAGAAGTGCGTACGAGCCGATCACTCCTGTCCGAATAGCGGACAGAAAGTGTCCATCCCTGGACACGGGAGCGGCCGGGATCCGTGCCTCGGGCGGCCTCCGGCGCACCGGCTGTGGCCAACGCCACGCCGCGCGGTGGGGCCGGGGGCCCGCGACGGGTGCCCGGAAGCGCCCAGTACGCTCCTTCTCATGCTTGACGCCCTGACGGTCGCGGTCTCCGTGGCCGCGCTCGCCCTCGCCGCGTGGTGCGGTTACGCCGCCTTCCGCGACCAGCCCACCAAGGACTGGCACTTCATCGGCATGGCCGTGGTGACGGTCCTCGCACTCGCCCAGCTGGTGATCGGCATCGTGCAGCTGGCACGCGGCGAGAAGCCCGCCGAGGGCAACGTGATCTTCGTGTCGTACCTGATCGGCGCGTTCGCCGCGGTACCGGCCGCCGGGTTCATGTCGCTGGCCGAGCGGACCAGGTGGGGCTCGATCACGGTGGCGGCGGGCGCGGTCGTACTGGCCGTGCTCGAAGTCCGTCTGTACGACATCTGGAGCGGCTGATGACTGCCGAGACGGCACCGGGCGAGCGCAAGCGCCTGGTCAAGGGGCCCGGACTGCTGCTGGTGTGGCTGTACGGGGTGATGTCCGTGGGCGCGGTGTCGCGCTCGGCGTACCAGATCGCGACGGAGTTCGACCGGGCGCCGCTGGCGTACACGCTGTCGGCGGTGGCGGCGGCGGTCTACGCATTCATCACGTACACGCTGGTACGGGGCGGGGAGACGGCCCGTCGGGTGGCGCTGGCCTGCTGTGCGGTGGAGCTTTTGGGGGTGCTGGTGGTGGGGACGTGGACGCTGGTGGCACCGGGGGCGTTCCCGGATGCGACGGTGTGGTCGAAGTACGGGGCGGGATACCTGCTGATCCCCGTGATCCTGCCGGTCACCGGGCTGATGTGGCTGCGGGGGCGGCGGTAGGAAGCTTGCTGGCGGGTGGGATGTGCGGGTGCGTCGTGGCTGGTCGCGCAGTTCCCCGCGCCCCTAAAAGCCTGCCCCTTACCCCCTAGCCTCCTTGGGCAGCGGGGCCGCCCCCCGGGGGCGGGACGGGTGGGCAAGGGGGCGGCCCCACCGCGGAGCGCCGCCCCTGACGACCGCACGCACCCGCCAACCCGCTACACGCTCGCCGTCACCGCCGCTTCCTTTTCCAGCGTGACCACCGTCAGCCTCGGCCCCGCCGCATCCCTCGACACCGTCGCGTACCCCCGGCTCCGGTAGAGCCGCAGGTTCGTCTCGCTGCGGTGGCCGGTGAAGAGCCGGAAGCGTTTCGCGGAGAGCTCTGCCGCCAAGTGCCCCTCCACCGCCGCGAGGAGCCGCCCGCCCAGCCCGTGCCGCCGCATCCTCGGGTGCACGATCAGCTTGGCGATCCGCGCCGTGCCTCCCTCGTCGACCACCGCCCGTACGGAGCCGACGACTTCGTCGCCGAGGCGGGCCACCAGTGCGTACCCCCGGCCGAGTTCGGCCGTCAGATCCGCGAGGGTCTGGGTGAGGGGCTCGATCGTGTAGTCGTCGTAGAGCTCCGCCTCGCTCTGGTAGCAGAGGTACTGGAGTTTGAGGATCTGCTCGGCGTCCCGCTCGCCCGCCACCGCAGAGATGATCACGCTCGTGCCCATGTGCTGCCTCCTGCTCGCCCGCTCCACCGGCCGGTTCTACGGCTCCATTCCCCTGCGCGCAGGGGGCGCAACCTCAGCCAGCTCCGCCGCGAGCATTCTGCGCAGGCATCCCAGGCAACGGGAACGCATGGGCCCCAAACTCCCTTGTGACATTCCCAACTCCCCTGCGATTTCCCGGTAGGTGGGGTCCGCCGGGGAGAGCAGGAGGGCCAGCAGCGGGCGGCAGCGCGCCGGGAGGCGGCGGACGGCGGCCCGCAGCGCCCGGCGCCGTTCGGCAGCGAGCACCTCGGGTTCGGGGCCGCTGTCGTACGCCGCCGACGGCTCGGCGACGTACGGCAGTTCGTGCTGTGTGCGGTGCCTGGCCAGCCGCGCCTCGGCCCGCACCGCACCCCGCAGCCAGTCGGCGGGCTCCGCCGGAACCCCGTCCGGGTGCTCCAACAGCCTCACCCAGACGGCCTGTTCGAGATCGGCGGCCTCGACTCCCGCGCCCGGAGCCTCCGCCGCGGCCTCGGCGGCGAGCAGCGGGGTCAGGGCCTGAACCTCTTGCAGCAGTAGATCCATGCCAGGCGGGACGCGCTCGCCGACAGGCCCGGTTGCCGGCGGGGGCCCGTCTCACCCGTACGGGTAACGGATTGATTACGGCGCTTACGCCCGGAAGTCCGCGGCGGCGAGCAGCGCCGTGTCCGCGTTGTCCGAGAAGATGCCGTCGATTCCGGTCGCGAAGTACGTCTTGAAGGCACCGAAGGCGTCGCCGTAGGCGGCCGGGTCGGTGCCGCGGCGGAAGTCCGCGGGCAGGAAGCTGTTCTCGTTGCGCATCGTGTACGGGTGCAGCACCAGGCCCTTGGCGTGCGCGTCCCGTACGAGCGTGGTCGGCTTGCCCAGCCGGCCCGCCGCGTCGCGCGGAATGACCAGGTCCAGGGTCGGGCCGATGCCCTGTGCGAAGCCGGAGATCCACTTGAGGCCCTCGGGCGTGATCAGGTCGGCGACCGTGCGCGGGTCGCCGGACTGGACGAAGTCCCAGGGCCGGTCGGTGCGGCCGCCGAGCAGGACGACGCGCGGCCCCGCCACCAGCTTCGCCATCCGCTGCATGCTGCTCGGCTCGAAGGACTGGAGGAAGGTCGTGGAGTCCTTCTTGTGGCGGCCGTACGTGCGCAGCAGGCGGGCGAGCGGCTCCTCCAGGCCGAGGCCGAGGCCCCGGAAGTAGCTGGGGTGCTTGGTCTCGACGTGCAGCCACACCGGACGCCCGCGCCTGCGGCCCTCCTGCTCGGCCCAGCGCAGCACCTCCTCGAAGGTGGGGATCTGCCAGCGGCCGTCGTAGAGGGTGTTCTCCTGGCGTACGGCGGGGATACGTTCCTTCGCCCGCAGCGTCTTGAGTTCGGCGAGCGTGAAGTCCTCGGTGAACCAGCCGGTCAGCTCGGCGCCGTCGACCTTCTTCGTCGCCTTGCGGGAGGCGAACTCGGGATGTGCGGCGACGTCGGTCGTGCCGGTGATGTCGTTCTCGTGGCGGCAGACCAGGTGTCCGTCCTTGGTCGGGACGAGGTCCTGTTCGATGACGTGGGCGCCCATGTCGAGGGCCAGCTGGTAGGAGCCGAGGGTGTGCTCGGGGCGGTAGCCGCTGGCGCCGCGGTGGGCGACGACGGTCGGTACCGGCAGGTGCCGGTAGGCCGGCCCGCCGTGACCGCGGCCACTTCTCGCGGGGCTCGCGGCACTCGCCGTACCGGAGAGTCCGAGGGCGGCGCCCGAGGCGCCGAGCACCGCGGCGCCCAGCAGCGCGCGCCGCCCGGGACCGAATTCCGCACCTTGTGTCATGAAAGCTCCTCGTTCTCCTGGCCGGCCCATGCCCTGTGCAGAGCCGTCCCGTGCCTCGATGGGGGCCCGATGGTAGGCGGCTACGCATTAAAGGGGGGAGGCTTGGGACGGAACGCAGTGGAAACACACGTCAACACTGCGTATCCACCTGATGAACCCGATGTGCGATCAGCGGCAACCCGCGAGTATCGTCCTCACCTGCGCGGAACCCGCGCCGGACTGAAGCTTCCCAGCCTGAAACTCAACGACTTCGGAGGAACCGTTGTCCCGTCTCGCGCTCATCAAGGCAGTGCTCGGACCGATCCTGCGCCTGATGTTCCGCCCCCAGGTGGAAGGCGCTGAGAACATCCCCGGGACGGGTCCGGTCATTCTCGCCGGCAACCACCTCACCTTCATCGACTCGATGATCATGCCGATCTGCCTGGACCGTCCGGTCCACTACATCGGCAAGGACGAGTACGTGACGGGCAAGGGGCTCAAGGGCCGTCTGATGGCCTGGTTCTTCACCAGCTGCGGCATGATCCCGGTGGACCGGGACGGCGGGCGCGGCGGCGTCGCGGCGCTGATGACCGGCCGCCGGGTGCTGGAGGAGGGCAAGATGTTCTCCATCTACCCCGAGGGCACCCGCTCCCCCGACGGCCGTCTCTACCGGGGCCGTACCGGCATCGCACGCCTCACGCTGATGACGGGTGCGCCGGTGGTCCCCTTCGCGATGATCGGCACCGACAAGATCCAGCCGGGCGGCTCGGGTCTGCCGCGCCCCGGCAAGGTGACGGTCCGGTTCGGCGAGCCGATGGAGTTCTCGCGGTACGAGGGCATGGACCGCGACCGTTACGTGCTGCGGGCGGTGACCGACTCGGTGATGTCGGAGGTCATGCAGCTGTCCGGCCAGGAGTACGTGGACATGTACGCCACGAAGGCCAAGGCAGCCTGACCGTACGGAAGTCGAGCGACGTGGGCCCCGCCGGATCTTCTTCCGGCGGGGCCCACGCGCGTACTTCATGCGGTACGTCAGTGCTCGATTTCACGCGGTACGTCAGTGCTCGATCTCATGCGGTACGTCAGTGCTCGATGCCCTCTTCGAGCTTCTGGCCGCGCAGCATGATCCACGCGGCGACCGCCGTCGCGAACAGCACCAGCGCACCGGCCAGGGCCGCCGTCTGGAAGCCGTCGGTGAAGGAGTCCCTGGCCGACTCCAGCAGTGCGAAGGCCTGGTCTCTGGGCAGTGCGGCCGCCGACTCGACGGCGCCGCCCAGCGAATCGTGCGCCGCCGCGGCCACGTCGGCGGGGACCCCGGCCGGGACGGGGAAGCCCCGGTAGATGCCGGTCACGATGGAGCCGAGCAGGGCGATGCCGAGGGCGGCGCCGAGTTCGTACGCCGTCTCGGACACGGCGGACGCGGCGCCGGCCTGCTCCTTGGGGACGCTGGAGAGGATCACGTCGGCGGTGACCGTGAAGGCGAGGCCCGCGCCGAGCCCGCCGAGGAACAGCGCGCAGCCGAGCGCGACCTCCCCGGTGTCGGAGGTGAACACCGTGCACGCGAGGAGGGAGAGGCCGACGGCGGTCAGTCCGCCCGACACCGCGAGTCGTACCGACGCACGGCGGGCCAGGAATCCGGCCGTGAGGCCCGCGGCGACCGCGCCGACGGCCGCGGGGAGTTCGATGAGCCCGGCGTTCAGCGGGGTGCGTTCCTGGACCAGCTGGAGGAACTGGGAGAGGAAGAAGACCAGCCCGGAGAGGCCGAGGATGGTCAGCAGGTCGGCGAGTACGGCGCCGGAGAAGCCCCGGTGCTGGAAGAGCCGCATGTCGAGCAGCGGGGACGGCAGGGTGCGCTGGCGTCGTACGAACCAGTACAGCGCGCCCACACCGACGACCGCCGAGACGCCGATGTCCCAGCGGAAGCCGTGCACCGCCGCTTCCTTGATCGCGTACACGACGGCGACCATGCCGACGAGCGAGAGCAGCACGCTCAGCATGTCCCACGGGCCGGGCGAGGGATCCTTGGACTCGGGCAGCAGCTTGATGCCGACGACGACCAGGACCGCCATCACGGGGAGGTTGATGAGGAAGACCGATCCCCACCAGAAGTTCTCTAGGAGGACCCCTCCGACGACCGGCCCGACGGCCGCGCCGGCCGAGGCGGCGGCGCCCCAGACACCGACGGCGAGGCTGCGCTCCTTGGGGTCGTGGAAGATGTTGCGGATCAGCGCGAGCGTGGACGGCATCAGCGTCGCACCGGCGACACCGAGCAGCGCACGGGCGACGATCATCATCTCGGGGCTGGTGGCGTACGCATTGAGCACCGACACCGCGCCGAACGCGACCGCACCGGTGAGCAGCAGCTTCTTGCGGCCGATGCGGTCACCGAGGCTGCCCATCGAGACCAGCAGGCCCGCGATGACGAACGAGTAGACGTCGCCGATCCACAGGAGCTGGGTGCCGGACGGCTTGAGGTCCTCGCTCAGGAACGGCGTCGCAAGGCCGAGCACGGTGGCGTCGACAGCCACGAGGAGCACGGCGAAGACGAGCACGGCGAGCGCGAGCCAGCGGCCGGGTCTGGCTGTGTCCCCCGGGCCCGGTCCGTCGCCCGGCCCGGAGCCCGGCCCGCCGCCCGGGTGCTGGTGGTCGGTGCTTGTCATTTCTCCACGCTCCGTCGTGCGCCGCCGAGCAGCAACTCGACGATCATGTGCTGGAAGTCCTTTGCCGCGCTCCGCCCGTCCTGGACGGACCAGGCGGCGGCCGAGACGAGCCCGTACAGGGCGTCGGTCAGCCAGGCGGGGCTGAGGTCGATGCGGAACTCGCCGCTCTCCTGACCGCGTCGGAACAGGGCACCCAGTCGGGCGTCGACGCGGTCCCAGCCGGGGTTCTGGCCCGCCTCGAAGAGCTGGTTCTCGGTGATGAGGAAGGCGAACAGACCGGCGACCGGCTCGACCTCGGCGACGAGACGGCGGACGGCGTCCGCGGCCTGCCCCTCGTCGAGGGCGGCGGCGTCGAGCGCGGCGTCCAGCTCGCTCAGCCCGAACTCTTCGAGCGCCTTGATGAGGGCGTCGCGGCCGGCGAAGTGCCGGTGCAGGGTGGCCCGTCCGATGCCCGCGGCCTTGGCGACCTCATCCATGGTCGAGGTGGCTTTACGGGTGAGGAGAGCGGCGGCGGTACGGAGGACGCGCTCGCGGTCGACTGTCATGAGACGAGCATAGCCCGCGTGAGACATTGACGTCTCACGCGGGCTATGGGGTCGGGCCTCCGGCTTGGGGGCGGGGGCGGGGGCGGGGGCGGGACGGGCGGTCGCGGAGGGGGGCGTGCTCCGCGCGGGGGGCTGAGGGCTGAGGGGCAGGCAGTTAGGGGCGCGGGGCTGTATCGATATGCGGCTCCGCCGCGTGGGCGCGATCAGCCACGACGTACCCGCACGACACCCACCACCCGCAGCCAGCACCAGCCCCCACCGGCCCGCACCCCGCGAACCCGCTACCTCTTGGCCGTCGCCCACTCGTGCTGCGCAGCCAAGTCCGCCTTCAGCTCGGCCAGTTGGACGGCGACGGCCGAGGGCGCCGTACCCCCGCGCCCGTTGCGCGACGCCAGCGCGCCCGGCACGTTCAGCACCGTCCGCACCTCCGGCGTCAAGTGCTCGGAGATCTTGGCGAACTGAGCGTCCGTCAGCTCGTCCAGTTCGATGCCCTGCTGCTCGCACTCCTTGACGCACTCGCCCGCGACCTCGTGCGCGACACGGAACGGCACGCCCTGCTTGACCAGCCACTCCGCGATGTCGGTGGCGAGCGAGAAGCCCGCCGGGGCCAGCTCCTCCATCCGCTCGCGGTTGACCGTGAGGGTCGCCATCATGCCGGTGAAGGCGGGGAGGAGGACTTCGAGGGTGTCGCAGGAGTCGAAGACCGGCTCCTTGTCCTCCTGGAGGTCCCGGTTGTAGGCGAGGGGCAGCGCCTTCAGGGTGGCCATCAGGCCCGTCAGGTTGCCGATCAGGCGTCCCGACTTGCCGCGCGCCAGCTCCGCGATGTCCGGGTTCTTCTTCTGCGGCATGATCGACGAGCCGGTGGAGAAGGCGTCGTGGAGGGTGACGAAGGAGAACTCCTTCGTGTTCCAGATGATGATCTCCTCGGCGATCCGGGAGAGGTTCACGCCGATCATCGCGGTGATGAACGCGAACTCGGCGACGAAGTCCCGGGACGCCGTCCCGTCGATGGAGTTGCCGACCGAGCCGTTCTCGAAGCCGAGGTCGGCGGCGACCGCCTCCGGGTCGAGGCCGAGCGAGGAACCCGCCAGCGCCCCCGATCCGTAGGGCGACACGGCAGTCCTGGCATCCCACTGCCGCAGCCGCTCCGCGTCCCGGGCCAGGGGCTGTACGTGGGCGAGGACGTGGTGCGCGAAGAGGACCGGCTGGGCGTGCTGGAGGTGGGTGCGGCCCGGCATCGCGACGTCCGGGTGTGCCTCGGCGAGGCCGATCAGCGCGTCCTGGAGTTCGGCGATCAGGCCGCCGATGATCCGGGCGTGGTCCCGGAGATACATCCGGAAGAGGGTGGCGACCTGGTCGTTGCGGGACCGGCCGGCCCGGAGCTTGCCGCCGAGGTCTGCGCCGAGCCGTTCGATGAGGCCCCGCTCCAGTGCGGAGTGCACGTCCTCGTCGGCGATCGTACCGACGAAGTCGCCGGATGCGACGTCCGCTTCGAGCAGGTCGAGCCCGGCGAGCATGCGGGTCAGTTCGTCGGCGGTGAGCAGGGCGGCCTTGTTCAGGACGCGGGCGTGGGCGCGGGATCCGGCGATGTCGTACGGCGCGAGAACCCAGTCGAAGTGGACGGAGGCGGACAGTTTGGCCAGGGCCTCGGCCGGACCGTCCGCGAACCGGCCGCCCCAGAGCCGACCTTCACCGGTGTTGCTGCTCACAGCTGGAACTCCTCAAGGATTCGGGTGTGCGGTCGCCTCCCCGCGCACAGGGGCGGGGAGGCGACGAGTCAAACGGGTCGTACGAGTCGTACGGGTAACGACGCGGGCTCAGGCGAGGTCGCGGCGGGCCGCGATCTTCGAGGACAGACCGAAGATCTCGATGAAGCCCTGGGCCTTGGACTGGTCGAAGGTGTCGCCCGAGTCGTAGGTGGCCAGGTTGAAGTCGTACAGGGACTGCTCGGAGCGACGGCCGGTGACGACGGCCCGGCCGCCGTGCAGGGTCATCCGGATGTCCCCGGTGACGTGCTGGTTGGCCTCGTTGATGAAGCCGTCGAGGGCGCGCTTGAGCGGGGAGAACCACAGGCCGTCGTAGACCATCTCGCCCCAGCGCTGCTCGATCTGCCGCTTGTAGCGGGCGAGTTCGCGCTCGACGGTGACGTTCTCCAGCTCCTGGTGGGCGGTGATCAGTGCGATCGCGCCCGGCGCCTCGTACACCTCGCGGGACTTGATGCCGACGAGGCGGTCCTCGACCATGTCGATCCGGCCGATGCCCTGCGCCCCGGCCCGCTCGTTGAGCTGCTGGATCGCCTGGAGGACGGTGACGGGTGTGCCGTCGACGGCGACCGGGACGCCCTCCTTGAAGGAGATGACGACCTCGTCGGCCTCGCGCGGTTCGGCGGGGTTGGCGGTGTACTCGTAGATGTCCTCGATCGGCGCGTTCCAGATGTCTTCGAGGAAGCCGGTCTCGACGGCGCGGCCGAAGACGTTCTGGTCGATGGAGTACGGGGACTTCTTGGAGGTGGCGATCGGGAGGTTCGCCTTCTCGGCGAACGCGATGGCCTTGTCGCGGGTCATCGCGTAGTCCCGGACCGGGGCGATGCACTTGAGGTCGGGGCCGAGTGCGGAGATGCCGGCCTCGAAGCGGACCTGGTCGTTGCCCTTGCCGGTGCAGCCGTGGGCGACGATGCCGGCGCCGTGCTTGTGGGCGGCGGCGACGAGGTGCTTGACGATGGCCGGCCGGGAGAGGGCCGAGACCAGCGGGTAGCGGTCCATGTAGAGGGCGTTGGCCTTGATCGCGGGGAGGCAGTACTCCTCGGCGAACTCGTCCTTGGCGTCGGCCACTTCGGCCTCCACCGCACCGCAGGCGAGTGCGCGCTTGCGGATGACGTCCAGGTCCTCGCCGCCCTGACCGACGTCCACCGCGACGGCGATGACCTCGGCGCCCGTCTCCTCGGCGATCCAGCCGATGGCGACGGAGGTGTCAAGACCGCCCGAATAGGCGAGTACGACGCGCTCGGCCACTGCTCTCTCCTCACGTGCTTGCGATCACCGCAATGCCCATGCAGTGATAGGCATAACTATGCAGAGGTCCGTATGTTTTGTCAAAGCAGGGGAAAGCAGTGGAGGGGAGGGGCCGCCGTCTCCGGCGGCCCCTCCCCTCCACTCAGCGGCAGCAGCGCCGGCGGCTCAGTGGTGCCCGCCGTGCCCCGCCCCGTGGTCGAACTTCACGGCCTCCGGCGGCATCACCACGAAGGGCCGCATCATCCCCATGTCCTCGTGCTCCAGCAGGTGGCAGTGGTACATGAAGCGCCCGTACGCCCCGTCGAACCGCCCGATCACCCGCAGCAGCTGCCCCGGCGGAACCAGGAAGACGTCCTTCCAGCCGCGCTCGTTGGGAGCGAGCGGAATCTTCCTCCCGGGGTCGAACTCCACCGGCGTCCGGGTCCCGCCGGCCCCGAGGTCGAAGCCCTCGACCTTGTACGCGTCGCGGCCCATCAGCTGGAAGTCGGTGAGGTGGATGTGCATCGGGTGACGCGGTCCGCCGAGGTTGAGGAAGCTCCACTGCTCGTACGCGCCTTCGGCGATGGTGAAGCCGAGTCCGTCGTTGAAGGTCCGGGCGGTGCGCCGGTAGGTCTTCACCTTCCCGTCGGAGCCCTTGAGCTGGATGACCCCGTCGGCCGGCAGTCGGACTCCGGCCGCCTCGCCCTCCGTCAGCTCGGCCATCTCCCAGATCTCCGGGTGCCCGCCGCCGCCGACCGTGCCGGGGGTGGTGAGCACGATCAGCCGGTGGTTGTGCTCGACGTCCGCGTGCTCGTACTTGCGGAAGGACCCGGACAGCACCTCGGGCAGCTCGAAATCGCCTGAGCACTCCTCCTCGCTCACCCGGAACTCCATGACCTGCGGATACCGGACGTCATTGGCCGCGTCCGGCACTCCGGCGGGCTGCGCCCTCCCCTTGTTGACCAGCCGTACGCGCCGGCCCGCCAGCCCCCGGAAGTCGATCAGGAGGTCCATCCGCTCGGCGGGCGCCACGGTCAGTGTGGGCAGCTCCCCGTCGAAGTCGACCGGCACCGGGTGCGGCAGCAGGCCGCCGTCGCTGCCGATCTGGTGGAGGACGCCGGGGAGCGGTTCGTTGTCCTCGTCGACCAGGACGAGGTTGTAGACGCGGGCGTTGGAGGCGTTGACCAGGCGGTAGCGGTACCAGTCGGCGGCCACGTCCTGGTACGGCCAGATGCGGCCGTTGACCGTGGTGTACGGGCCGGTGAAGGGCAGCGTCACCGGCTTCTTGGTCTCGGCGTTCTCCGGGTCGACGATCACGGTCTTGTGCAGCAGCCGCCCGTTCAGGCGGCCGACCTCGTCGGTGTCGAGGTTGCGGTCGACGAGGATCAGCGGCAGCTCGCGGTCGCCGGACGGCAGCCCGAGCGCGTCCTCCTCGTCGTCGCGGACCAGATAGGTGCCCACCAGCCCGGCGAAGACGTTCCACCGGGTGATGTTCATGGCGTGGTCGTGGTACCACCACTGGACGGCCTGGTGGTCGTTCGGGTACTCGGACAGCTGGGCGTCCCCGAAGCCGACCGCGTTGTCGGCCCATCCGTCGTTGCCGCCGCCGGTCTGCGCGCCGTGCAGGTGTGTGACGGCCCAGGCGGGCAGTGCGGCGACGTCCTTGTGGGGCTCCGCGCCGCCCCGGCCCGGCTCGGTGGAGGCGGGCGGCTCACCCGCCGGGCGGGCCGGCACCTCGACGACGGTGACCGGGTACTCGCTGCCCTTGGGGATGCGGTTCGTCCAGGCGATACGGATGCGCTGGCCGCGCCGCACCTCGATGGTCGGGCCCGGCACCGTACCGCCGTAACCCCACATCAGGGTGGGCGGCAGCCGGCGGTGCAGCCTGGCCCAGGTGGGGCGCAGGGCGATCTCGGTCTCCCGGCGCACGTCGCCCTGCTCGCCCGCGTACGGGCGAAGGACCGGCGGGACGGTCAACTCGTCGACGAACGGCTGGAGTTCGTGCTCTCCCGCGCTCCACTCGGCGATCTTCTCGCCGATCCTGCGGGTCAGCTCTTCGATGATCTCGGTCAAGGTGTTTCCCCCGTACCAGTACTTCGTTTCCGTGCTCGTGTCGGTGCTCGTTGCGGTGCTTCCTTCTCCTGGTAAGACCCGTCCCGGGTGGCCGAGGTTTTCCGCCGTAGCCGATCTGTCCGAAATTGGGCCGAGTGGTGCTGCATCCGCCCAGGTCAGGCAAATCCGGTGCTTCCCGGCCCGCTGGTTTCCCGCCGCGCACCCCGAACGCACCCCGCCGACGCGCGGCCCCGGCGATGAGCCCCGATGCTGGTAAAGATTCCCGACGTACCGAAGGAGCAGTGGACCCATGACGCGACCGAGGATTGTGGTGGTCGGCGCAGGCTTCGTCGGGATCGAGTGCCTGCACCGGCTGGAGCGCAAGCTCTCCCCGCGCGACGCCGAACTGATACTGATCTCGCCGACGGACTTCCAGCTCTACCTCCCGCTGCTCCCCCATGTGGCGGCGGGCGTCCTCACCCCCCAGTCCGTCGCGGTCTCGCTCCGCCGCCGCCTGCGCCGTACGAAGATCGTGCCCGGTGTGGCGATCGGCATCGACGCGGCGGCCAAGGTGTGCATCGTGCGCAGGGCGACGGGCGAGGTGACCGTCAAGCCGTACGACCACCTGGTCATCGCCGCCGGTTCCACCACCCGCACCTTCGACATCCCGGGCCTCACGGACCACGCGCTCGGGGTGAAGACGCTGGCCCAGGCCGCGTACATCCGCGACCACGTGATCGCCCAGCTCGACCTGGCGGCGGCCGCCGTCGACGAGGAGGAGCGCAGGGCCCGGCTCCAGTTCGTGGTCGTGGGCGGCGGCTACGCGGGCGTGGAGACGGCCGCCTGTCTGCAGCGGCTCACCACCAACGCCCTCAAGCGCTACTCCCGCCTGGACCCCGCCCAACTGCGCTGGCACCTGGTGGACGTGGCCCCCCGCCTCCTCCCTGAGCTGGGCGAGAGGCTCGGCATCAAGGCGATGGCGATGCTCCGCGAGCGCGGCATCGAATTCTCGCTGGGCACCTCCGTGGCCTCCGTCGACGAGAACACCGTCAAGCTCACCGACGGCCGCACCCTCCCGTCCCGCACCCTCATCTGGACGGCGGGCGTCGCCGCATCACCCCTGGTCACCACGCTCGGCGCGGAGACGGTACGCGGCCGCATCGTCGCCTCGAACCAGCTCACCGTCCCCGGCTACCACGGCCTGTACGCGGCCGGCGACGTGGCCGCGGTCCCCGACGTCGCCAAGGGCGGCGACGCGATCTGCCCGCCGACCGCCCAGCACGCCCAGCGCCAGGGCAAGGTCCTCGCCGACAACATCGTGGCGAGCATGTCCGGCACCCCCCTGAAGCCGTACATCCACAAGGACCTCGGCCTGGTCGTGGACCTGGGCGGCATGGATGCCGTCTCCAAGCCCCTGGGCATCGAACTCCACGGCCTCCCCGCCCAAGTGGTGGCCCGCGGCTACCACGTGATGGCGCTGCCGACGCTGACGGCGCGCACCCGCGTGCTGGTCAACTGGGGGCTGAACGCGTTCGCGGGCGACGACTTCGTCCGCACCGGCTTCCAGGACAACAGGCCCAAGACCCTCCAGGACTTCGAGCGTACGAAGTCGTACCTGTCGCAGGACGAGGTGAAGAAGTACAGCGAGACGCTGCGGACCAAGGCGTAATCCGCTTTTCGCCGCGCGGCCCGCTTACGTAGCCTCACCAGGGTGAACCTCACTGACACTGCGGCCACCGCCGGGGAGCCCCCGGGTCCCACCCGGGCGCTCCTCGACGTCCGGGACCCCCGGGCCTGGGTGGCGCTGGATCTCGACACCCGGGCGGCGCTGCGCCGGGCGTACCTCTGGGGCGGAGCCCGGGAGCCCGAACCCCTCGCCCCCGTCCTCGGCGAGCGGGCCCTCGCGGTCGCCCTCTGCCATGCCGACGGCCGGACCCGTGAGACTGCCGTCCGCCGGGCGGCCGACTGCCCCGCCCTGCTGCCGCTCGTCGCGATCCGCTGCACGGACTGGGCGGCTCCGGTACGCCGCCGGGCGTTCGCCCTGCTGCGTACCGCTCTGCCCGCCCTCCCCGTGGGCGCCTTCTGCGACGTCGCGGCCGTGGTCCTGCGCGTGGCACCGCGCCACCGCGGAGGGCCGGCGCTCGCACTGGTCGAGCAGCAACTCCACGGCGCGGAGGCCGAGTTCGTCGCCGGGTGCCTTGCCGCGCCCGACCGGCTCGTGCAGCGCCTCGCCGCCCGGGTCGTCATCGGGCGGGGCCTGTTCACCCCGCTCCGGCTGGCCGGGGCCGCCGCGACCGGCGCCGACATCGCGGTACAGGACCGGTTCGCCCAGGCCGCCGCCGCCTCGCTGCCCGGCGAAGCGGCGGAGGAGGAGGTGGCAGCGGTGCTCGCCCTGCTGCTCGGTTCCCGGCAGCCCCGCGTCCGCGCCACCGGCGTCACCGCCCTCAACCGGCTGGGCCTGCCCGCCCGCGCCGAGCCGTTCCTCGCCGACCGGGCGCCGATCGTACGGGCCTGCGCCCGCTGGGTGCTGCGGCAGCACGGCGGCGACCCACTGCCCCGCTACCGGGAGCTCTGCGCGGACCCGGACCGGCTGGAGCGTACAACTGCCGCCGCCCCGGCAGGACTTGGTGAATGCGGTGAGCGTGCGGACGCCGCCCTGCTGCGGCCTCTGCTCGCTCACCCGCTCCCCCAGGTCCGCGCCCAGGCCGTCGTCGGACTGCGCGCCCTCGACGTCACCACCGTCGACGCGTTGCTGCCGCTCGTCGACGACCCGGCCGCCGCCGTGGTCCGGGCCGCCACCGAGGCACTGCTGCCGTCTGCCGACCGGCTGCCCGAGCCGTGGTTCGCCGAGCGCCTGGCCGAAGGGGTTGCGCATCCCACCCGTATCGCCGCGACGCGGCTGCGGCAGGCCGGCAGGCGGCACTTGGGCCCCTACGGCCACCGTCCCGCTCCGTGACCCCGCCGACCGCAGCGCCGTTGACCGCTGCACAATGGGCCGCATGGGAAAGACTCACGAACGGATAACCGGCCGGCTGCGCGCCTTCATCGAGGCGCAGCCGATCTTCTTCACGGCCACCGCACCGCTGTCGGGTGACGGGACCATCAACCTCTCCCCCAAGGGCCTCAAGGGCTCCTGGGTGGTGCTGGACGAACTCACCGTCGCCTACCTGGACTTCGCGGGGAGCAACGCCGAGACCGTGGCGCACCTGCGGGAGAACGGCCGCATCACGCTCATGTGGACCGCCTTCGAGGGGCCGCCGAACATCGTGCGCGTCCATGGGCAGGGTGAGCCGGTCTTCCGCGACGACCCCCGTTTCCCCGAACTCCTCGCACGTTTCGACTCGATCGACGTCACGCAGCACGGGCTGCGGGCGATCATCGTGGTGTCGGCGGAGACGGTCCGGGACACGTGCGGTTACGCCGTGCCGTTCATGACGTACGACGAGGACCGGACGCTGCACGGCTCCCGGTTCGCGCGCGAGGACGACGAGTCGCTGTCGGCGTACTTCGCGAAGAAGGACGACATCGCGACGAGCATCGACGGCTTGCCGGGAGTGCCGTTGCCGCTTCCGCCGCTGCATGTCTCTTAACGTCTGGGGATGACCTCGCTGCGCGCTGCCGCCGGTTCCGCCGCCTCCGCCGTCCTGATCGCCGTCCTCGCCCTGCCGGGCGGGGGGACGCGGGACCCGCTGCCCGCGCGGATGGCCGACACCGGCGGCGGGCGCCAGCTCATCACCGCCGTCGCCGCCGATGCGCGGGCGACGACGGGCACGGTGGCCTGGTGGGACCGGCGGGGCGGGCGGTGGGTCGAGGCGGGAAGGGCCCCGGCACGGTTCGGGGCGAAGGGCCTCGTGGAGGGCGCCGTGCGGGTGCAGAGCACGGACACCACGCCGACCGGGCTGTACGACCTGCCGTACGGGTTCGGGGCCGAGGCCGCACCGGACGGCACGGAGGTCGCGTACCGGCGGGTCGGCCCGAAGTCCTGGTGGTGCCAGGACAATCGGTCGCTCTCCTACAACCGGTGGGTGGAGGGGCTGCCGAAGGACTGCCGCCCCGGCGAGGCCGAGAAGCTCGACGCGTACGGGAGGCAGTACGCGCACGCGCTGGTCGTCGGGTTCAACTACGCGAAGCCGGTACGGGGGCGTGGCGCGGGCATCTTCCTGCACGTCAACGGGCGGGGGGCGACGGCCGGTTGCGTGTCCGTGCCGGCGGACGCCATGCGGGAGATCCTCCGGTGGGCCGAGCCGTGGCGGCGGCCCCACATGGCGATCGGGACGGCCGGCGGGGCGACGGCGATCACTCGGTACTGAGCACGCTGCCGAAGCCGTTGCCGACGCCGTTGCTGAAGCCGTGCCGCAGCCTTGCCGACGCCGTGCCGCAGCCTTGCCAACGCCGTACCGCAGCCGTGCCGAAGCCGTTGCCGAGGCCGCCTTCGACACCGCCGCGGACCGCTGCGTGTAGCGACCACATACCGAGACGGTGTTGCGCGGAACGCCCGCCGGGGCGTTGCATCACGGCGTGCGTACCGAATCCGAATCCCCGTCCGGCATAGCTCCCACCAGCAAGAACGACAGCGATCGTGGAGCCCGCCTGGCCGTCACCGTCTTCCCGGCGCTCGTCCTCCTGGCGGGGGTGCTGGGGCTCGTCACCCCGGGCACCTTCGCCGGCTGGAAGACCTCCGTGCCGTACCTGCTCGGCATCGTCATGTTCTGCATGGGCCTGACGATGACTCCGCTGGACTTCAAGGGGGTCGCGAAGCGCCCGTGGGCGGTGGCGCTCGGACTCGGCGCGCACTACGTGATCATGCCGGGGCTCGGCTGGCTCATCGCCCACGCGCTGAACCTGCCGCCGCAGCTCGCGGCCGGCGTGATCCTGGTCGGCTGTGCGCCCAGCGGCACCGCGTCGAACGTGGTGACGTATCTGGCCCGGGGTGATGTGGCGCTGTCGGTGTCCGTGGCGACCGTCTCGACGGTCCTCGCGCCGCTGGTCACACCTCCGTTGACGCTGCTGCTGGCGGACGAGTACCTGCCCGTGGACGCCGCTTCGATGGTCGAGGACATCCTCAAGACCGTGCTGCTGCCGGTGATCGCGGGGCTGCTGGTGCGGCTGCTGGCCGGGCGGTACGTGGACCGGGTGCTCGGTGCGCTGCCCTGGCTGTCGGCGGCGACCATCGCGGTGATCGTGGCGGTCGTGGTGGCGGGGAGCGCCGCCGCGATCAAGTCGGCGGCGCTGCTCGTCTTCGTCGCGGTCGTCCTGCACAACGGGCTCGGCCTCGCGCTCGGCTACGGCGCCGGAAAGCTGGCCCGGCTCGGGACGCCCGCGAGCCGGGCGATGGCCTTCGAGGTCGGCATGCAGAACTCGGGCCTCGCCGCCTCCCTGGCCACCGCCCACTTCAGCCCGCTGGCCGCGCTGCCCTCGGCCGTGTTCTCGGTGTGGCACAACGTGTCGGGCGCGCTGGTCGCGGCCTGGATGTCCCACCGCAAGCCCCACTAGGTGCGCGGGGACTGCGCGCTCAACCACGACGCACCCGCGGAGAACCGACGGCGCCCAGTGGCAGTTTCCGGCGGACCGCTCAGCGCTCCTTCTGCGCCAGCCGCAGCAGGTGGTCGGCCAGGGCCTGGCCGCCCGCCGGGTCACGGCTGATCAGCATCAGTGTGTCGTCGCCCGCGATCGTGCCGAGGATCGCGCGCAGCTCCGCCTGGTCGATGGCCGAGGCCAGGAACTGGGCGGCGCCCGGCGGCGTGCGCAGCACGACCAGGTTGGCGGACGCCTCGGCGGAGATCAGCAGTTCGGCGGCGAGGCGGCTCATCCGCTCCTCCTTGGCGGACTCGCCGAGGGGCGCCTGCGGGGTGCGGAAGCCGCCCTCGCTGGGCACCGCGTAGATCAGCTCGCCGCCGGTGTTGCGGATCTTCACCGCGCCGAGCTCGTCGAGGTCGCGGCTGAGCGTCGCCTGGGTGACGCTCAGCCCGTCGTCGCTGAGGAGCTTGGCGAGCTGGCTCTGCGAGCGCACCGGCTGCCGGTTGAGGATGTCCACGATCCGGCGGTGGCGTGCGGTCCGGGTCTGCGGTACCGCGGGCCCGCCGTTGCCGTGCTCGTTGTCCCGCGCCTGCGCCTCGGTCATCGTCGTCATTCTCCGGATCGTTGGTCCCCGTGTGCTGCGGCGTACGCCTCGTCGAGGACGCCGGGGAGGGTCTGGAGGAAGGCGTCCACGAGGTCGTCCCCCATGGTCAGGGCGGGCATCAGCCGTACGACATCGGGGGCGGGCGCGTTCACCAGGAAACCGGCGTCCTGAGCCGCCCGCTGCACCTGGGGAGCGAGGGACTCGGACAAGACGATACCCAGGAGCAGGCCCGCGCCCCTGACGTGGGAGACCAACGGGTGTCCGAGTGACCGGATCCCGTCACGCAGTTTCTCGCCCTTGCGCTTGGTTTCGTCGAGCAGTCCGTCGGCGGCGATGGTGTCCACGACGGCGATTCCGGCGGCGCACGCGACGGGGTTGCCGCCGAAGGTGGAGCCGTGGTGGCCGGGCTTCAGGAGGTCGGCGGCCGGGCCGTACACGATCGTCGCGCCGAGCGGGAGGCCGCCGCCGAGGCCCTTGGCAAGCGTGACGATGTCCGGGTCGATGCCCACCTCGGCCTGGTGGGCGAAGAAGTGTCCGGTGCGTCCCGTGCCGGTCTGCACCTCGTCGAGGACGAGCAGCGTGCCGGTGGCGCGGGTGATCTCGCGGGCTGCCAAGAGATAGCCGGGCGGCGGTACGACGACGCCGATCTCGCCCTGGATCGGCTCGATGACCAGCAGCGCGGTGTCCTCGGTGACCGCCGCGCGCAGCGCTTCCACGTCTCCGTACGGTACGTGCGTGACGTCGCCGGGCAGCGGCAGGAACGGCTCGCGCTTGCCTTGCTGGCCGGTGAGGGCGAGGGCGCCCATGGTGCGGCCGTGGAATCCGCCGGTCGTGGCGACCATGTGGGTACGCCCGGTGAGCCGGCCGATCTTGAAGGCGGCCTCGTTGGCCTCGGCGCCCGAATTGCAGAAGTAGACGCGGCCGGGGCGGCCGGAGGCCTCGATCAGCCGTTCGGCGAGCGCGACGGGCGGCTCGGCGACGTAGAGGTTGGAGACGTGGCCGAGGGAGGCGATCTGGTGGGAGACCGCCGAGACGATCGCGGGGTGCGCGTGGCCCAGGGCGTTGACCGCGATGCCGCCGACGAAATCGGCGTATTCCTTGCCGTCGGCGTCCCAGAGCCGGGAGCCTTCGCCGCGGACGAGGGCGAGCTCGGGGGTGCCGTAGTTGTCGGTGAGGGCGGACTGCCACCGCCCGGTGAGGTCGGCGTTGCTCATGCCTGGGGCTCCTGCTGCTCGTCGGGCACGACCATCGTGCCGATTCCTTCGTCCGTGAAGATCTCCAGCAGGATCGAGTGCTGGACCCGCCCGTCGATGACGCGGGCGGTGGTGACGCCGTTGCGTACGGCGTGCAGGCAGCCCTGCATCTTGGGGACCATGCCGCTGGCCAGCTCGGGGAGCAGCTTCTCCAGTTCGGTCGCCGTCAGGCGGCTGATGACGTCGTCGCTGTGGGGCCAGTCCTCGTAGAGGCCCTCGACGTCCGTGAGGACCATGAGCGTTTCGGCGTCCAGCGCCGCAGCGAGTGCCGCAGCTGCCGTATCAGCATTGACGTTGTAGACATGTCCGTCGTCCTGGGAGCGGGCGATCGAGGAGACGACGGGAATGCGGCCGTCGGCGAGGAGCGCCTCGATGGCGCCCGTGTCGATCGCGGTGATTTCGCCGACCCGGCCGATGTCGACGGCCTCGCCGTCGATCTGC
Source organism: Streptomyces sp. NPDC048442 (assembly GCF_040651475.1). Lineage (NCBI taxonomy): Bacteria > Bacillati > Actinomycetota > Actinomycetes > Kitasatosporales > Streptomycetaceae > Streptomyces > Streptomyces sp. NPDC048442. Next base: position 95,648 of record NZ_JBEZKB010000024.1, on the reverse strand, counting down.
GGGAAGTGCTGGGTGGCGGTGATGGTGTGCGCGTCCTCGCCGGTCAGGCCGACGGCGAGCGGGCCGTGCTGGTTGAGCAGGCCGACGAGCTCGCGTTGCACCTGGCCGGCCAGGACCATCCGTACGACGTCCATCGCCTCGGGCGTGGTGACCCGCAGTCCGGCCTTGAACTCGCTGACGATGCCCGCCGCGTCGAGCTGCTTGCTGATCTGCGGGCCGCCGCCGTGCACGACGACCGGCTTGAGACCGGCATGGTGCAGGAAAACGACGTCCTGGGCGAACGCCGCCTTGAGGTCCTCGTCGACCATGGCGTTGCCGCCGAACTTGATGACGACGGTCTTGCCCTGGTGACGGGTCAGCCAGGGCAGGGCCTCGATGAGGATCTGCGCCTTGGGGAGGGCGGTGTGCTTGCGGGCGGTGGGGTGCGCCGGTGCGGCGGCGGTCGTGGGGTCGCTGCTCATGTCTTCGGCGCTCATGAGGAGTACGCGCTGTTCTCGTGGACGTAGTCGGCGGTGAGGTCGTTCGCCCAGATCACGGCGGACTCGGAGCCCTCGGCGAGGTCGGCGGTGATCTTGATCTCCCGGTAGCGCATGTCGACCAGGTCGCGGTCGTCGCCGACGGAGCCCTTCTTGCAGACCCAGACGCCGTTGATGGCGACGTTGAGTGCGTCCGGGTCGAAGGCGGCCTTCGTGGTGCCGATGGCTGAGAGCACCCGGCCCCAGTTGGGGTCCTCGCCGTGCAGGGCGCACTTGAGGAGGTTGTTGCGCGCGATGGACCGGCCCACCTCGACGGCGTCGTCCTCGGTCGCCGCGTTGATCACCTCGATACGGATGTCCTTGCTGGCCCCCTCGGCGTCGCCGATCAGCTGCCGGGCGAGGTCGTCGCAGACGGTACGCACCGCAGCCGCGAACTCGTCGTACTCCGGGGCGACTTGAGAAGCCCCCGAGGCGAGCAGCAGCACCGTGTCGTTCGTCGACATGCAGCCGTCCGAGTCGACCCGGTCGAAGGTCTGCCGGGTCGCGTCGCGCAACGCCTTGTCGAGTACGGAGGCTTCGAGGTCGGCGTCGGTGGTGAGGACGACCAGCATGGTGGCCAGGCCGGGGGCGAGCATGCCCGCGCCCTTGGCCATGCCGCCGACGGTCCAGCCGTCGCCCTCCGCCACCGCCGTCTTGTGCACGGAGTCCGTGGTCTTGATGGCGATGGCGGCCTTCTCGCCGCCGTGCACGGACAGCTCGGTGGCGGCCTTCTCGATGCCGGGGAGCAGCTTGTCCATGGGGAGGAGCACGCCGATGAGGCCGGTCGACGCGACGGCGACCTCGCCCGCGCCGAGGTCGAGCACCTCGGCCGCCTTCTCCGCCGTGGCGTGGGTGTCCTGGAAGCCCTTCGGCCCCGTACAGGCGTTGGCACCACCGGAGTTGAGGACGACGGCGGAGATCTCGCCGCCCTTGACGACCTGCTCGGACCAGAGGACCGGGGCGGCCTTGACGCGGTTGGAGGTGAAGACGCCCGCGGCGGCTCGGCGCGGTCCGGTGTTGACCACGAGGGCCAGGTCCGGGTTGCCGTTCGCCTTGATTCCCGCGGCGATGCCCGCCGCGGTGAATCCCTGTGCTGCCGTGACGCTCACGGTGCTACTCCGATCGTGGTGAGCCCGGTGGACTCGTCGAGTCCGAGGGCGATGTTCATGCTCTGTACCGCGCCGCCGGCGGTGCCCTTGGCGAGGTTGTCGATGGCGCTGACGGCGACGATGCGGTGTGCGGCGGCGTCGTACGCGACCTGGATCTGGGCGGCGTTGGAGCCGTACACGGAGGCGGTGGCGGGCCACTGCCCCTCAGGGAGGAGCCGTACGAACGGCTCGCCCGCGTAGGCCTTCTCGTACGCGGCCCGTACGTCCTGCCCCGTCACCCCCGGCTTCGCCTTCGCGCTGCTGGTGGCGAGGATGCCGCGCGGCATCGGTGCCAGCGTCGGCGTGAAGGAGACGGTGACCCGCTCCCCCGCGACCGCGCTGAGGTTCTGGATCATCTCGGGCGTGTGCCGGTGGCCGCCGCCCACGCCGTACGGGGACATGGAACCCATGACCTCGGAGCCGAGCAGGTGCGGCTTGGCCGCCTTGCCCGCGCCCGAGGTGCCGGACGCGGCGACGATCACGGCCTCCGGCTCGGCCAGCCCCGCCGAGTACGCCGGGAAGAGTCCGAGGGAGACGGCCGTCGGGTAGCAGCCGGGCACCGCGATGCGCTTGGACCCCGCCAACGCGGCGCGGCCGCCCGGAAGTTCGGGCAGTCCGTACGGCCAGGTGCCGGCGTGCGGGGAGCCGTAGAACCGCTCCCAGTCGCCCGCGTCCGCCAACCGGAAATCCGCCCCCATGTCGACGACCAGGACGTCGTCACCGAGCTGCTCGGCCACCGCGGCGGACTGGCCGTGCGGCAGCGCGAGAAAGACAACGTCGTGTCCGGCGAGCACCTCGGCAGTGGTCGGCTCCAGCACCCGGTCCGCGAGCGGCCCGAGGTGGGGCTGCAGCGCACCGAGCGCCTGCCCCGCGTTGGAGTGCCCGGTCAGGACGCCGATCTCCACGTCGGGGTGCGCGAGGAGAAAGCGGAGCAGCTCCCCGCCCGCATATCCACTCGCACCAGCCACTGCTGCCCTGACCACCATCGGAACCCTCCTTGTCGATGGCATGACTATACGTACAGGCGTAGTTTTATGCAAAGCGTTGACCAGGTAGCGGCAACCCGGACAGGCTCAGTCCGTGGGGCGCAAGCAGCGACTTGTTGGCGGAATGACACCTGTTGTGCATGGGGCGCGTGGGGATACATTGCGGCTGCCTGAATACCGGGGGGATGTGAGGTCGGCTGTGGAATACGTCGTGCTGGCGTGCCGCGTACTGGTCGGATTCGTGTTCGTGGCCTCCGCAGCGAGCAAGCTGCTCTCGGTCGCGTCGTTCCGGTCGTTCGTGACGGCCACCCGTGACATGGCGGTCCCCGCCCAGCTCGCTCCCGCCGTCGCGGTCGGCGTGGTGGCGGGAGAGGTCGCCGCGGTGGTGCTGGTGGTGCTGTGGCCGGGCGGGGTGGCGGGCCTCGTGGTGGCGGGGGTGCTGCTGGTGGGGTTCACCGCCGGGATCGCGGGCGTGCTCCTGCGCGGGAAGGACCAGTCCTGCAACTGCTTCGGGTCCACCACCGCGCCGATCGGCCCCCGCCACCTGGTGCGCAACGCGGCGCTGCTGGCGGTGGTCGCGGCCGGGCTGCTCTGCCAGACCCCCTGGGAAAGCCGGACGCACTGGACGGGAGTGGTGGCGGCCGTTGTCGCCGGGCTGATCGGGGCGGTGCTGGTGCTGTCCACCGACAACCTGGCGGAACTCTTCGCCAGGGGTTCCGCGGGAACCGCCGAGCAGGCGCCCGTGCCGGACGGCGACCGTACCGCCGGGGTAAGGGTGAACGGCCGGGGCTGACGGGCGGCCCCGCCCCTGCCTTGCTCGCGACTTGCTCGCGATGCGTACTGCCCGTGGAGCAGTACGGCTGTCTCCTGGGGTACGACGCCCCGAGGGCGGCCGTGGCCGAGTCTGTACGACATGACGACGACCCTCGCACTCCCCTCCCGCGCCCTGCGCCCCGTCGAGCGTGCCTGCGTCCTGGTCGGCCTGCTGCTCCTCGCGTCCGGACTGCTGCACCTGGTGGTCTTCGCGGTGGACGGCGGGCCGTGGACCGGGCCGGTGTCGTGGCGCAAGCCGGTGACGTTCGGGCTGTCCTTCGGGGTGACGCTGCTCGCGGTCGCGTGGGTGGCGTCGTACCTGCGCATCGGGGAGCGGACGCGGGCCGTGGTGCTGGGGCTGTTCGCGGCGGACTGTGTGCTGGAGGTCGGCGGGATCACCCTCCAGGCGTGGCGGCACCGGCCCTCGCATCTCAATATGGAGACCGGTTTCGACTCTGCCGTGTCGATGTCTCTGGCGGCCGGCGGCGGGCTCCTCGTGGTGCTGCTGACGGTACTGGCCGTGGCGTCGTTCCGGCGCCGTCCTGCCGGACCCGCCGGGATGGCGCTCGCCCTGCGGGCCGGGTTCGCGGTGCTGCTGGTGGGGCTGGCTTCGGGGGCGGCGATGATCGCGCGCGGGGTGGTCCTGACCCGTACCGGGCACCAGCTGGACGCGTACGCCTCGACGGCCGCGCTGAAGCCGCTGCACGGGGTGAGCCTGCACGCGGTGCTGGTGCTGCCCTCGCTGGCCTGGCTGATGTCGGTGCGTACGGCGTGGAACGAGGACGTACGCGAGCGGGTCGTGCGGGGCGGGGTGTGGGTGTACGGGGCGGCGGTGGCGGGAGCGGCCGCCTGGGGGATCTTCGCCTGAACACGTTCTCGCCCGAACGCGCCCTCACCTGAGAACAGGGCTGCCCCGGACGGTGAAGTACCGTCCGGGGCAGCCCTGTTGACGCAGAGTCAGACACTCTACAAGGCTAGGCTCAGGCGAGGATCGAGAGCGCCTGGTTCAGCGTCTTCGACGGGCGCATGACGGCCGCGGCCTTCTTGGCGTCCGGCTGGTAGTAGCCGCCGAGCTCGACCGGCGAGCCCTGCACGGCGATCAGCTCGTCGACGATGGTCTGCTCCTGCTCGGCCAGCGTCTTGGCGAGCGGGCCGAACGCCTCGGCGAGCTTGGCGTCGGAGGTCTGCTTGGCCAGCTCCTGGGCCCAGTACAGGGCCAGGTAGAAGTGGCTGCCGCGGTTGTCGATGCCGCCGAGCTTGCGGCTCGGGGACTTGTCCTCGTTGAGGAAGGAGCCCGTGGCGCGGTCCAGGGTGTCGGCGAGCACCTGGGCGCGCGCGTTGCCCGTCGTGGTGGCGAGGTGCTCGAAGGAGACCGCCAGGGCCAGGAACTCACCGAGGGAGTCCCAGCGGAGGTAGTTCTCCTTGACGAGCTGCTGGACGTGCTTCGGGGCGGAGCCGCCGGCGCCCGTCTCGAAGAGGCCGCCGCCGTTCATCAGCGGGACGACGGACAGCATCTTGGCGCTGGTGCCCAGCTCCAGGATGGGGAAGAGGTCCGTGAGGTAGTCACGGAGCACGTTGCCGGTGACGGAGATGGTGTCCTCGCCGCGGCGGATGCGCTCCAGGGAGTAGGCGATGGCCTTCTCCGGCGACATGATCTCGATCGTCAGGCCGTCCGTGTCGTGCTCGGCGAGGTACGTCTTGACCTTGGCGATGAGCTGCGCGTCGTGCGCGCGGTCCTCGTCCAGCCAGAACACGGCCGGGACGCCGGTGGCGCGTGCGCGGGTGACGGCCAGCTTGACCCAGTCCTGGATCGGGAGGTCCTTGGTCTGGCACATCCGGAAGATGTCGCCCGCACCGACGGCCTGCTCCAGGACGGCGTTGCCGGCGGCGTCGACGACGCGGACCGTACCGGTGACCGGGACCTCGAAGGTCTTGTCGTGGCTGCCGTACTCCTCGGCCTTCTGTGCCATCAGACCGACGTTGGGTACGGAGCCCATGGTCGACGGGTCGTAGGCGCCGTGGGCGCGGCAGTCGTCGATGACGACCTGGTAGATGCCCGCGTACGAGGAGTCCGGGAGGACCGCGAGGGTGTCGGCCTCGCCGCCGTCCGGGCCCCACATGTGGCCGGAGGTGCGGATCATGGCCGGCATCGAGGCGTCGACGATGACGTCGGACGGCACGTGCAGGTTGGTGATGCCCTTGTCGGAGTCGACCATCGCCAGCTCCGGGCCCTCGGCGAGCTCGGCGTCGAAGGACGCCTTGATCTCGGCGCCCTGGGGCAGGCCCTCAAGGCCCTTGTAGATGCCGCCGAGGCCGTCGTTCGGGGTGAGGCCGGCCGCGGTGAGCACGTCGCCGTACTGGGCGAAGGTCTTCGGGAAGAACGCGCGGACCACATGGCCGAAGATGATCGGGTCGGAGACCTTCATCATCGTGGCCTTGAGGTGCACGGAGAAGAGCACGCCCTCGGACTTGGCGCGGGCGAGCTGCGCGGTGAAGAACTCGCGCAGGGCGGCGACGCGCATCACGGCGGCGTCGACGACCTCGCCGGCGAGAACCGGGACCGACTCGCGCAGGACGGTGGTGGAGCCGTCGTCGCCGACCAGCTCGATGCGGAGCGAGCCCGCGTCGGCGATCACGGCGGACTTCTCGGTGGAGCGGAAGTCGTCGACGCCCATGGTGGCGACGTTCGTCTTCGAGTCCGGGGTCCACTTGCCCATGCGGTGGGGGTGGGCCTTGGCGTAGTTCTTCACCGAGGCGGGGGCGCGGCGGTCGGAGTTGCCCTCGCGCAGGACCGGGTTGACGGCGCTGCCCTTGATCTTGTCGTAGCGGGCGCGGACGTCCTTGTCCTGGTCGGACTTCACCTCGTCCGGGTAGTCCGGAAGCGCGTAGCCCTGCGCCTGGAGCTCGGCGACCGCGGCCTTCAGCTGCGGGATCGAGGCCGAGACGTTGGGAAGCTTGATGATGTTCGCGCCGGGCGTCTTGGCCAGCTCGCCGAGCTCGGCAAGCGCGTCATCAATACGCTGCTCCTCCTTCAGGAACTCGGGGAAGCTCGCGATGATGCGGCCGGCCAGGGAGATGTCGCGGCTTTCGACCGTGACACCGGCCGTGGAGGCGTAGGCCTCGACGACGGGCAGGAACGAATACGTCGCGAGGGCCGGGGCCTCGTCGGTGTGCGTATAGATGATGGTCGAGTCAGTCACCGGGTACTCCGCTCCACGTCTGCAACATTGCTTGACGTCAAGATATCTCGTAAGCGCGGCTCGGGGCGAAGCGGGGCGGGCGCCCCGGGCTGCACCCGGGGCCCGGACTACGTCCGCGCGTCCTCGAACGCCGGACGGGCTGAGACACCCAGGGGCGCGGGGAACCGCGCGACCAGCCCCCACGCACCCGCACGAAGCCCCCGGCCCCCTACTCGCTACTCACTACTCGGACAGGAAGCTCAGGTCCAGCGCAGCCAACCGCTCCGGATCCGCCAGAACGTTCAGTTCGACGACCTTCCCGTCCACCACCGTGAAGTCCATGACCGACAGCGGCCGGCCGTTGATGACCGTGACCAGCCCCGGCACCCCGTTGACCAGCGCGATCCGCGCGAACTGCGCCGCCCGCGAGAACATGAGCGCGTTCGAGACGACCTCCCGCGCCCCCCTGATCACCCTCGACGCCCCCGGCAGCGTCGCCCCCGCGTCCGCCCGCAGCACGCACTCCGGGTCAAGGAGAGCCAGCAGCCCGTCGAAGTCGCCGCCCCTGGACGCCGCCAGGAACGCGCCCACGACCTCCCGCTGACGTACCGCGTTCGTGTCCGGTGCGGGCGCGGTGCCCTGGACCCGCCGGCGGGCCCGGCTCGCAAGCTGCCTGGTTGCCGCCGGGGTCCGGTCCACCAGCGGCGCGATCTCCTCGAAGGGCACCGCGAACATGTCGTGGAGGACGAAGGCGAGCCGTTCCGCAGGCCCCAGCGTCTCCAGTACGACGAGCAGCGCGAGCCCCACCGAGTCCGCGAGCACCGCCTGCTGCTCCGGGTCGGCGTCGTCGCGGCGCACGATCGGGTCGGGGACGTGGGTGTCGTCGAGCGGGTCGAGCGGGGCCTCGCGGCGCGAGGTGCGCGAGCGCAGCTGGTCGAGGCAGACGCGGGCGACGACGGTGGTCAGCCAGCCTGGCAGGTTGTCGATGCTGCCCGCGTCCTGACGGCCGAGCCGCAGCCAGGCCTCCTGGACGGCGTCCTCGGCCTCACTGGAGGAACCCAGCATGCGGTAGGCGACACCGCGCAGACGGTCGCGGTTGGCCTCGAACTGCCCGGCCAGGAAGTCGGGTTCGCTCTGCGGGGTGCGTGCGGATTCCATCGGGCCCTCGTTCTCGTCTTCGTAAGCGGTCGTAAGGTCGCAACAGACTGACGATCCTCGGACGGCGAATGTGACGGGAACGGGTTCGGGTTCGGGGTCGAGGCCGGGTTCGGGTCGGGTTCGGGTCGGGTTCGGGGCCGACGGCAGGGACCCCGAACCCGGTCGACCCGGGCCCGGACCGGGCTACGAGGCCTTCACTTCACCAGCCGCACCGTGCTGACGATCTTGCGTACCGTAGCGTCCGGGACTTCCTCCGGCACCCCCTTTGCGCCGACGAACGACCAGGACACCAGCTTGCCGGCGCCGCCCGTGAAGGCGAAGGTGCTGACCTTGCCGTCGGTCGTGCACTTCCCCGCGACCGTCTCGCCGGTCTCCTCGGGCTCGCCCACCCCGCCCGGCCTACCTGCCTTGCTGGGCCTGCTCGGCTTGCTGGGTTTGCTGGGCCTGCCCGGCTTGACCGGGTTCTTTCCCGCCTTGGCCGCCTTCTGCGCGAGTCCGGTCGAAGTGGCCGACGCCAGGCTTCCCTTGAGGCCCGATGCGGTGGTGTACGGCTGCGCGGGGCCCGCCTTCGCCCGGGTGCGGTCGGGCTGCGTGTACGCGCCGTAGAGCCACAGGCCCGCAGTGTTCCGGGCCGCCTCGTCGGCGCTCTTGGCGTGACTCTCGCCGCGCGAACCGGCCGAGGCGAGCGCGGTCTCCTCCCTGTTGCCGTCCCTGTCGTCGTCGGACGTGCACCACTGTTCCTTGAGGATCCCGGGGGCGGTGAAGCCGACGAGGGGCTTCTCCTGCGGGTCGGTGTTCTCGGCGACGTAGCTGACCCAGCTGGACTCCTTGCGGTCCCACTGCGGCGGTACGTCGAAGGCGATGCCGAGCTTCGGGTTCACGACGGTCTTCCAGCCCGCGACGACCGGCTTCGGCGGGACGTACTTCCCCCGTATGTTGCTGGGCTGCGCCTTGGGGGCCGAGGGGGTGGCGGTCGGCTTCGGGTCGACGGGGCCGGCGTCCTTCTTGTCGTTGCACGCGGTGAGCCCGCAGGCGGCGACCAGCACGGCCGCCGCAGCGCCGACGGTCACGGTTGTCCGCCGGCGGCCTCTGCCGGGCGCCGGACCCCGGGGCGGTCGCGGCGGCACCGGCCGACCCTGCTGCGGAAGCTGCTGAAGCTGCTGGAGCGTCTGGAGCTGCTGGAGAGGGAAATTCGTCTGCTGTTGCGGCGGGTTCTGTCCTGCCCCCGACGGCTGCTGTCCTTGCCACATGAGAAGCCACCATAGGAACCACTGACCGGACCCCGGCCCACCACCCCCTGACATGAGCCCGTCAGGCGCCGGGCACCCGGTCCAGGAAGCCCTTGACCGAGGAGACCCGGCCGTCCTCGGCGAGCGTGGCGACGTCGAAGCCCGCCACGGGCGCGGACCCGTCGGCCAGGGAGACCAGCTCCCAGCCGAAGCGCACGATGTCGTGGTGCCCGTCCGGCTCGCCGCTCAGCCGGAACTCGAAGCCGGGGAACTGGGCGAGCGCCCCGGCGATCATCGCGGTCAGTTCCGCGTGCCCGCGCACGTCGGCCGCCGGGTCGGTGTAGGCGGCGTCCTCGGTGAAGGCGGCTTCGACGGCCTTGGCGAGGTCGTCGGCGCCGGTGGTGGTGTTCCAGGCGGCGAAGTAGCGCTGGAGTGCGGTTTCGAAAGCGGCGCTCATGGTCGTGTCCTCATTCTTCGTCGGTCCGTGTCTTCTCGGCTGTGCGTGCCGGCCGGGAACGTTCCCGGCAGAAGTACGATCTCCCGCCGGCCCGGCATCGTCGATTACTCCAGAGGTAACTCCCCTGCGGCTCAGGGCATTTCCGCTGACACCGCTCAGGACGATTGCGGGGTGATGCCCACACCCCGCCACAGCTCGCGCGGCGGGCCGTCCCCCGTGGGCGCGCCCCAGATCCGTACCGCACCCGCGTCCGTTCCGTCGTACGGCGGCCAGCCCGGGTCGCCTGTGGCCGCGAACCCGGCCCAGGCGCGGACCAGTTGCGCGGACAGCTCGTCGTCCTCGGCGGTCGGCGGCCCGCCGATCAGGAACTCCAGGCGGGGGTCGTGGTGGTTGCCGAAGGCGAAGGGGATGTCGGCGCAGTGCCAGGCGCGCACCACGGGCCGCCCCGCCGAGTCCGTACGGCGGCGGGCAAAGCGGGAGAGGAAGGTGCGGCCACCGGCGCGGACGTGGGCGTCGGCGACGCGGTTGCTGTACTCGGCGAACCTCAGGTCGCCGAAGAGGGCGAGGTAGACGTCGAGGACGGAGGCGTCCGGCAGCCGATCGCGGTAGCCCTCGACGAGGGCTGCGGGAAGCCCGAAGTCCTCGCCGAATGCGGCCAGTTGGGGTTCAGTGGTGATCTTCGCGCTGCTGCCGACCGCGTCAAGCAGCCAGTACTCCTCGGTGGTGTGGCAGACCAGGAGGTCCACCCCTTCCACAGGCGCGGCGGCGTGTGCGGCGAGAGGGTCGGCGGGCAGGACGGTGCCGTCGGCGACCGGCCCGTACAGGACGGGGTCGTAGTGGCGGGCGCCGAAGCCCGGGTCCCGGCGGAGGGTCTCGGCCACCTGGTCACAGGCGGCGACCAGGGCCTGCGGGGAGGCGGCGACGAGCCCTTCGGCGGTGCAGGGGACGCCTGCGGCGGCAGCGATCCAGCGGGTGTTCTCGGCCGCGGTGTCCCGTGAGAAGCACGGGCCGACGGCGCTGTGCGCGACGGCCCGCCGGAACAGCCCGCGCGCCCCGTCCATGAGCATCAGGCTCACCACGGAGGTGGCCCCGGACGACTGTCCGGCGACGGTCACCCGGTCCGGGTCGCCGCCGAAGGCCGCGATGTTCGTACGTACCCAGCGCAGTGCGGCGGCCTGGTCGAGGAGGCCCCGGTTCTCCGGGTACGCGGCGTCGCCGCCGGGGACGTGCCCGAAGCCCTCGAAGCCGAGCCGGTAGTTGACGGTGACCACGACCAGGCCCGCCCCGGCCAGGACCGTGCCGTCGAAGTCGGGCTGGGCGGAGGAGCCGAAGGTGTAGGCGCCGCCGTGGAACCAGACGAGCACGGGCAGCGGTTCGTCCGCGCGCACGGCCCCCTCGCCGGGAGCCCATACGTTGAGCGTGAGGACGTCCTCGTCGCCGGGCGACCAGGCAGGCGCACCGGGCAGCTCCGCCGACTGCGGACTGACCGGGCCGAATGCGGTGCAGTCCCGGATGCCGTCCCAGGGAGCCGGCGACTGCGGAGCCCGGAAGCGGTGCGGGCCGAACGGCGGTGCGGCGTAAGGGATTCCGAGGTGGGCGGTGATACCGGGGGCGGCCGCCAGGCCCCTTACCCGGCCCTGCTCGACCCGTACGACGGCGGCTTCGGGCGCAGCATCCGCCGAATCCGCAGAGTCCGCCGAACCCCCAGAGTCCGCCGAATCCCCAGAGTCCGCCGGCCGGAGCAGGCGCTCCCACCGGACCTCGCCGTCCTCCCACTTCTCCGTCGGCTCCAGTCCGGCGGCCCTGGCGACGGCCTGTGAGGCCAGGTGTTCCGGGTGGACGTGGGCGCACAGCGCGCCGATGCCCGGCTGTCCCGACAGCCAGTCCGCCAGGCCGCGGGCCGCCTCGGTCGCGATGCCGCGGCCCTGCCAGTCGGCACCCACCACCCAGGCGATCTCGGCGACCCCGCCCTCGACCGTCGCCTGGACGGTGCCCGCCAGGCGGTTCTCGTCGCGCAGCCTGAGCACCCAGTTGAACCAGCCGACGGCCGGGGCCTGCGGGCCGCCCTCCAGGCGTACGTACCGGGTGTGCAGCGCTTCGGCGGACAGCGGTTCCCCGCCGATGAAGGTGTGCAGGGCGGGGTCGGCGAGGACCGTGGCCATCTCCGGGGCGTGCCCGGCGGTGAGGGGGACGAGGTCGAGCCGGTCGGTCCTGAGAACCTCGGACTGCGGCAGTTGTGGCGTGCGGGGCATGCGGTGCGGGTCTCCGTCTGTCGGTGTGCCGTCACGTTAGCCGGACGCCCATCCATGGCCCCAGGGGGTTTCCGTGGCTCGATCCGTCCCGTCCGGGCGTAACTTCGCCTCGTACTCACCGAGTTGACCGATTCGTTGCGGTACGAGGCCTTCTGGCGGGCGGTGTCCGGCCGTAGGCTCCTGGCCGTGTACGACAAGGGTGTGCCCCTCGCCGAGACCCGCTCCGATTCCTGTCCCGGGCCCCGCTCGCTCCACGCTTTCGCCACCGCCCCCGCCGCCACGGTCTGTCTCCTCGCGGCGGCACTGCTCACCTCCCTGTCCGGGCGCTACGGCTACCACCGCGACGAGCTGTACTTCCTCGTCGCGGGCGGCCATCCGGACTGGGGCTATGTCGACCAGCCGCCCCTGACCCCGCTCCTGACCAGGGCGTTCAGCTCGGTGTTCGGGGACGGCCCGGCCGGGCTGCGGGTCGCCGGGACGCTCGCCTGCGTCATGCTGGTGCTGCTGGTGACCGCGGTGGCGCGGGAGCTGGGCGGCGACCGGCGGGCGCAGACCCTCGCGGCGGTGTGCGCGGCGACCTCGACGTTCGTGCTGGCCGTGGGTCACATCGTGACCACGGCGACGTACGACCTGGTGGCGTGGTCGGCGGTCAGCTGGCTGTTCCTGCGGCTGCTGCGGTCCGGCGACGCCCGGTGGTGGGTGCCGGTCGGGGCGGCCGTCGGCATCGGCGTGCAGAACAAGTACCTGGTGGCGATGCTGGTGGCCGCGCTGCTCGGCGGGCTCGCGATCGCCGGGCCGCGCAGGCTGCTGCGCAGCGGATGGCTGGGCGTCGGCATCGCGGTCGCGGTGCTGATCGCCTGGCCCAACCTGTGGTGGCAGGAGCAGCACGGCTGGCCCCAACTCACCGTCGCGGGCGGCATCGTGGCCGACGACGGCACCGAGAACCGGCTCCTGTTCGTACCGCAGCAGCTGCTCTTCCTCTCCCCGCTGTACGTTCCGGTGTGCGTCGCGGGCCTGTTGCGGCTGTGGCGGAACGCGGAGGTGGGCTGGGCGCGGGCGGTGGCGTGGGCGTATCCGCTGCTGTGCCTGCAGGTGATCGGGGCGGGCGGCAAGCCGTACTACGCGCTGCCACTGCTGCTGGTGCTGCTCGCGGCGGGCTGCGCACCGGCGGTGCAATGGCTGGCGGGCGGAACGCGGCGGCTGCGGCACGGGCTGCTGGCCGGGGCGGTCGCGGTGACGGCGGCAATGAGCCTGGCAGTGGGACTGCCGGTGCTGCCGACGAGCCGGCTGGAGTGGGTCGTCGGGATCAACCCGGAGCAGGGCGAGCAGGTGGGCTGGCCCGAACTGGCGGACGCGGTGGCGGCGGGATGGCAGCGGATCCCCGAGGGCGAACGGGCCACGTCGGTCGTCTTCACGCAGAACTACGGACAGGCCGGCGCCCTCGTACGGTACGGACCCGCGCGCCGCCTCCCCGCCCCGTACTCCGGCCACATGAGCTTCGCCGACTGGGGCCCGCCACCGGACACGGCAACCGGCCGGGTACTACTGCTCCAGCAGCGCGGCACCGGGACAGGGCACGGAACGTTCTTCCGCGACTGCCACCAGGTGACCCGGGTCGACAACGGCCTGAACGTGACGAACGAGGAACAGGGCACGGCAATACTGCTCTGCACAGGCACCACAAAACCCTGGTCCCAACTCTGGCCCCACCTACGCCACTTCTACTGACACCACGGCCCCCACGCGGAGCTCGCCCCGCCCGACCGCCCGCGCTCGCGACCCCCGCGCACACCTCACCCGTGCCGCCACACCACCGTGTCCGGCCCCGGCGAAACCACCGTCTCCCGCCCATCCGCAAACCGCACCCTGTACGGCGGCGCCCCGTCCGGCCCCAGCACTTCGACGACTTCCGCGACCCGGTCCTGCTGGCCCACGATCCTGCCGTGTGTCAACAGCCGGTCACCCACACTCGCTCGCATCGCGACTGACCTCCTGAGGTCGGACAAAGCCGGACGAGGTCGGACGGCGTCCGATCTGCGGGCCCAAGTCTAGGACCGCACAAGGCAGTTGACACCCGCCGGTACAGCCGGGCGTCCATACTGGCCGACACCCGCCGTCAGCTCCGCACCCGCTGCGTGACCGCGATGCACACCAGCACCGCCACCGCCGCGACAGGAGCCGCCACCGGCAGCACCTCGCCGAGCAGCAGCACCGACCACACGAGCGTCAACAAGGGCTGGGCCAGCTGGAGTTGACTCGCCCTGGCGACTCCGATCTCGGCCATCCCCCGGTACCACACCACCAGCCCCAGGAACTGCGACCCGACCGCCACCCACAGCAGCCCGGCCACGCTGTGCACGGTCAGGTGCACGGGCTCGAAGGCCAGCGCGACCGCCGCCGTCGGCACCGCCACCGGCAGGAACATGATCAGCGCCCACCCGATGACCTGCCAGCCCGGCATCTCCCGGGCGAGGCGCCCGCCCTCGGTGTATCCCGCGGCGCACACCAGCAGCGCCGCGAAGAGGTAGAGGTCCGCCGCCGAGAGCTCCCCGCCGCTCTGCTGCACCGTGAAGCCGATGACGACGGCCGCTCCGGCGAGCGCCGCCGCCCAGAAGGCGCGCGAGGGCCGGTTCCCGGTGCGCACGGCGGAGAAGACGGCCGTGGTCAGCGGCAGCAGACCCACCACCACCGCGGAATGGGCGGTGGTGGACGTCTGGAGCGCGAGCGTGGTCAGCATCGGGAAGCCGAGGACCACGCCGATGCCGACGACGGCGAGACCGCCCCAGTGCCGGCGGTGCGGCACGGGCACCCGCAGGGCGAGCAGTGCGCTGCCGGCGACGAGCGCTGCCAGCACGCTGCGTACGGCGACGAGGGTCCACGGCCCGAAGCCTTCGAGGCCCCACGCGGTGGCGGGAAAGGTGAGCGAGAAGGCGACGATGCCGAGGGCAGCGAGCAGAGTGCCCTTCCGGGCACGGAGAGCGGCGTCGACACCCGCCGCGGGGGCCGGGCCCGTCCGAGGAGCCGGGTCCGTCTCCGGGGCCTCAGACACTGCAACTGCTATCGGCGAAGCAGGAGTAGCGCTATTCTGTGCTGTCATGCATGAGCGTAGCAGTGTCGCCGAACTGGCATCAGTCCTCCGTGCAGATCTTCACCGCTACTCCCCCGGTGGAAAGCTGCCGTCCAGCCGCGCTCTCGTCGCGCACCACCGGGTCAGCCCCGTCACCGTCTCCCGGGCCCTCGCGCAGCTCGCCTCCGAGGGTCTTGTCGTCACCCGTCCCGGCACAGGCGCCTTCCGGGCCGAGGTGCGCGAGGAGCCCCGGCCGGCCGGCGACACCTCCTGGCAGGAGGTCGCACTCAGCGCGGACGGGGCCAGCGATCTCGTACCGCGCACGGTGGACGCGTCCGGTGTTCTGGTGACCCTCGCCGCGCCCGCCCCCGGCGTCATCGAGTTCAACGGCGGCTATCTGCACGCATCGCTCCAGCCCGAGCGGGCGATGGCCGACGCCCTCGCCCGCGCCGGGCGGCGGCCGGGTGCGTGGGGGCGCCCGCCCACCGACGGCATCCCCGAGCTGCGCGAGTGGTTCGCGCGGGGCATCGGCGGGGCGGTCACCGCCGCCGACGTACTGATCACCGCCGGCGGACAGAGCGCCCTCACCACCACGCTGCGCGCACTCGCCCCGCCCGGCGCCCCGGTACTGGTGGAGTCACCGACGTACCCCGGCATGCTCGCCATCGCGCGGGCCGCCGGGCTGCGGCCGGTGCCGGTGCCGGTGGATGCGGACGGGGTGCGTCCTGAGCTGCTCGAAGCCGCCTTCCGGGCGACGGGGGCCCGGGTCTTCATCTGCCAGCCGCTGTTCCAGAACCCGACCGGCGCGGTCCTGTCGCCGGAGCGCCGCCCGGAGGTGCTCCGGATCGCACGCGCGGCGGGGGGGTTCGTCGTCGAGGACGACTTCGTACGCCGGCTGGTCCACACCGACTCCGGGCCGCTGCCCCGCCCGCTGGCCACCGACGACCACGACGGGGTGGTGGTCCACGTCTGCTCGCTCACCAAGGCGACCTCGCCCAGCTTCCGGGTGTGCGCGCTCGTCGCGCGCGGGCCGGTCCTGGAACGGCTGCGCGCCATCCAGGTCGTCGAGAACTTCTTCGTCCCCCGCCCCCTCCAGGAGGCCGCCACGGAACTGGTCGGATCTCCGGCCTGGCCGCGCCATCTCCGTACGGCGGCAGGGGAGTTGAGGAACCGCCGCGACACCCTCACCGCCGCCCTCCGGCTCCGGCTGCCCGAACTCGGCCTCCCGCACGTCCCGTTCGGCGGCTACCACCTGTGGCTCCGTCTCCCGGAGGGCGCCGACGAGAGCGCCGTGGTGTCCGCCGCGCTGCGGGCCGGGGTGGCCGTCGCCCCCGGCCGCCCGTACTTCAGCGCGGAAGCCCCCGCCGGGCACATCCGGCTGAGCTTCGCGGCGGTGGCGTCCGCCGCCGAGATCACCGAGGGCGTACGGCGGCTGCGCACGGCCTGCGACGGGCTGACCCGGTGACACGGGCCACCCGGCGGCCCGTCCTCATCCCAGGCGTACGTCCACCTCGTGCTCCCGCAGGACGTCGAGAGCCGAGTCGAAGAACGCCACGAGGTGGGTGCGGGCGGTCTCGGAGTCCTGCCACTCCAGGACGAAGGGCGTGCTCGCGCCGAAGCCGCCGCGCAGGCAGTCGCTGAGGGCGTCCAGGTTGGCCCCGAAGTAACCGCCTGGCCCGTTGACGGCCTCGCCGAGGGCGAGGAAGAGGGCGGAGCGGTCGGTGAGGTACCGCCCGTCGAGCACGTACGTCCGGCCGGCGGGGGCGTCCTCGCCCACGGCCGACCGGGCGAAATGGTGCTCCTGGACCGCGGCCAGCCACGCCAGGCGGCCCTCCGGGTCGAGGTCGGTCCAGGCGCCGGGGCGGCTGAGGGCGCTGATGTCCACGGGACGCTGATCATCGCTCATGGGGGCATTGTGCCCGTACGGGGTGGGGGCCGCCGAGCGGAAACGGCCCCCGCCCCAGACTCCCGGCCCCCGCCCCTGCCCCTGCCCCAGGCTCCCGGCCCTGCTCCCGGCCCGCGCTCCTGCTCCCCCCGCCTACCGGTAGTGGTCGTCCACCACCCGCTTCATCGCCCCCGTCCGATCCTCCCCGACCTCCCGCGCCGAGAAGAACACATGCCCGCGCACCTCGGGGTACCTCGCCGCCAGCGTCAGGTGCCGGGACAGCTCCCCGGCGTCCTGCCAGGCCGGCGGCTGGGCCGGGTCGCCCGCCTTGTAGAGGGCCTCGCCCGCGTACAGGTCGACCCCGGTGCCCCGTACCGTCGCCGCCCACCACCGCACCAGCTCCGCGTAGTCCACCGACGGGAAGTCGATGTTCCAGTACAGCTGCGGGCAGACGTGGTCCAGCCAGCCCTCCCGCACCCACTTGCGGGTGTCCGCGTACAGGTCGTCGTACGTGCCGACGCCCGCCCTGGTCCGCGAGCCCTCGGGGTCCCGGTCGGCGTTGCGCCACACCCCGAAGGGGCTGACCCCGAAGCGCACCCCCGGCCGCACCTCCTGGATCCGCTCGCTCATCTCCCGTACGAGCAGGTCGGTGTTGTGCCGCCGCCAGTCGGCGACCTTCCCGAAGCCCGTCCCGTGCGCCGCGTAGGCGTCGGCGTCGTCGAAGGTCTGCCCCGCCACCGGATACGGGTAGAAGTAGTCGTCCCAGTGGACCGCGTCCACGTCGTAGCGCCGTACCGCGTCGAGCATCGCGTCCTGCACGAAGCGGCGGACCTCCGGCAGGCCGGGGTTGTAGTAGAGCTTCCCGCCGTACGGGACCACCCACCCGGGGTGCCGGCGGGCCGGATGAGCCGCGGAGAGGCGGCCGGGGTCTGTGTGATTCGCCACCCGGTAGGGGTTGAACCAGGCGTGCAGTTCCAGACCCCTGCGGTGGGCCTCCTCGACGGCCACGGCGAGGGGGTCCCAGCCGGGGTCGCGGCCCTGCTCGCCGGTGAGGCATTCCGCCCAGGGTTCGTACGGGGACGGCCACAGGGCGTCGGCGGTCGGGCGCACCTGGAACACCACCGTGTTCAGCCGTCTGCGTACCGCGGTGTCCAGGTGAACCAGCAGCTCAGCGCGTTGTTCGGCGGCGGTGAGGCCCTTGCGTGACGGCCAGTCCCGGTTGGCCACGGAGGCCAGCCACATCCCCCGCACCGGACGTCGCGCGGGTGGTCCGGGACGTGCTGCGGCGGTCCCCGTCAGGGACAGTGCGGAGAGCATTCCGAGCGCGCCCGCCACAAGCCTCCTTCGTGCGATATGTCCCACAAAACAACACCTCACCGTTTCGGTCCGGACCTGCGTTCCGGGACAGCATGCCCGCCCCTCCGCGCTGTCACCGCGAAGACGCGGAGTAACGTCGGGGGTTCGGATACGCAGAGCGAAAGGCACGATGTGACCGACATCGAACGCGTCGGAGTAGTGGGCTGTGGCCAGATGGGCGCCGGCATCGCGGAGGTGTGCGCCCGCAGCGGCCTTGAGGTCAAGGTTGCCGAGACCACGGGCGAGGCCCTGGAGATCGGCCGGACCCGCCTCTACAACTCCCTCTCGAAGGCCGCCGAGCGCGGCAAGATCTCCGAGGAGGAGCGCGACGCGACGCTCGCCCGCCTGAGCTTCACCACCGACCTCGGGGAGTTCGCCGACCGCGACCTCGTCATCGAGGCCGTCGTGGAGAACGAGCAGGTCAAGACGGAGATCTTCCAGGTCCTCGACCAGGTGGTGACCCGCCCGGACGCCATCTTGGCCTCCAACACCTCCTCCATCCCGCTGGTGAAGCTGGCCGTCGCCACGTCCCGTCCGGACGCGGTGATCGGCATCCACTTCTTCAACCCGGCCCCGGTGCAGAAGCTCGTCGAGCTGATCCCGGCCCTCACCACCTCCGAGGGCACGATCAGCCGGGCGCACTCCATGGTGGAGAAGATCCTCGGCAAGCACGCGATCCGCGCCCAGGACCGCTCGGGCTTCGTGGTGAACGCGCTGCTGATCCCGTACCTGCTCTCCGCGATCCGGATGTTCGAGTCGGGCATCGCGTCCCGCGAGGACATCGACAACGGCATGGAGCTGGGCTGCGCCCACCCGATGGGCCCGCTGAAGCTCGCCGACCTGATCGGTCTGGACACGGTCGCCTCGGTGGCGGACTCGATGTACGCCGAGTTCAAGGAGCCGCTGTACGCCGCCCCGCCGCTGCTGCAGCGGATGGTGGACGCGGGCCGGCTCGGCCGCAAGACGGGCTCGGGCTTCTACCCGTACGGCTGACGGAACGTCACTCCGCACGGCCGACAGGACGTCACCCGGCACGGCTGACCTACGTCGTGCCGGGCAGCTGACAGAACGTCACGCGCCTTCCGCAGCACCCCCCGCGCCCCCGCCGCACTCCTGATTCGCACGGAGTGTGCGGGGGCGCGCGCGGTGTGCGGGGTGTGCTCGCATATGCCCCGCACACACGCTCCCGCCATACGGGCAAAGGGAGTTGACTCACCGTCACCACAGCATGAGCCAACTCCCCCGTGAAGGAGCGGACATCGTGACCACCGGCCCCGAACAGAGCGTGGTCGTAGAAGAAGTCTCGGAGATCCGCCGTCGCCTCGATGTGGGACTCGCCCACATCGAGGGACGGCTCGCCGTACATACGCTGCGTGACGACCAGAACGACAAGGACCTCGCCGATCTGATCGCCCGCGTCAGCGTCCTGGAACGCTCTCGCTGGCCGCTGCCCGCAGTGGCGGCGCTCACCGCGCTCGGCGCGCTCGCCGTCACCGTCTGGCAGGCCATCGGCCATTAGCCGACGGAGGCCGGTTCACAGGCCGGCCCGGCCAACTTCCGTTACCCCAGCCGCAGGTGATGCAGCATCAGCAGCCCGGCCGCCATGTTGGCGGCCGGGACCTCACCCCGCGCGATCATCTCGGGGATCAGCTTCAGCGGTATCCACTCGCGGCGCGAGGACTCGAAGTCGTCCACCGGGTAGCCGGTGTACGTGGCCCCTTCCGCCCAGTAGAGGTGGTGCCGGGCGTCGGTCAGGCCGTTCGACGGCTCGACGGTGAGGAGGTGGCGCAGCGGACCCGGCCGCCACCCCGTCTCCTCCTCCATCTCGCGCGCCGCTGCCGCTTCGACCTCCTCGCCGTCCTCGACGACGCCCGCGGCCAGTTCCCAGCCCCAGCTGTCGGTGATGAAGCGGTGGCGCCAGAGCATCAGCACCTCGTTCGCCTCGTTGACGGCCGTCGCCACGGCGACCGCGCGCAGGCGGATGAGGAAGTGGTCCAGATGACGGCCGTTGGGGAGTTCGACGTCCGCGAGATTCACCCGGAACCACGGGTTCTCATACACAGTTTGTTCGTTTAGGTTCGTCCACTGCACGGTTCTGCCACCTTCCGGCATTTGGATGCACGTAGATGGCAACATCGCAGCAGGGAGCACGCTGGGGGAACCAGCGCCCGGCGGCCCTTACAGGGGAATGCGCAGAGCCCCGTCGATCATTTCGGCCGCCTCGTCGGCCTGGGCGCATCCGCTGGCCGCCAGATGCTCCCGCACGGCACGCAGCCGGTCTCTCAGCCGCTGGGACTCCATGCCCCGTGCCTGCTCGGCCATCTCGACCGCGGTGGCCACCGCCCGGTCCGCCTCTCCCTGCCGCAGTTCGACATGGGTGAGGATGGCGAGCCGGTGCACCCGGCCGCGGTCGTGTGCGCGGGTGTCGACCGCCGCCGCCGCGTGCTCCCGCGCGGTCGCGAGGTCCCCCATGCTGAGCAGCGCCTCCGCCACCTGCACATTGACCAGGCCCGGTTGTACGTAGCCGGTCTCGTCCGGCTCGTGGCCGGGGCGGATGCGACTCGCGGCCTTCTCGGCCCGCCGGATGCAGGCGAGCGCGCTTCCCCCGTCGCCGAGGTGGGCGTACGACTTGGCCTGCATCGCGTACAGGTCGGCGGCCAGCGCCGGGCTGATCTCACGCCCGGCAGTGCGCAGGGCGGCCTCCGCGAAGGCGACCGCCTGCCGGTACTCCCGCATGAACAGCGACTGGTTGACGAGCAGGGCGATGACGTACGCACCGAGCCCCCGGTCACAGCTGGCCTTGGCGAGCCGCAGTGCCTGGTGGAAGTAGCGCTGGGCGAGCCCCTGGGCGTCGGAGTCGTAGGCGCAGATGCCGGCGATGGCCACCAACCCGCCGGTGGCGCGGTGCAGTTGGCGGCCAGTGGCGTCGTTGTAGCCGCCGCGCAGCAGGGGCGCAGTCTCGGAGTTGAGGTAGCCGACGACGCGTGAGCGGGTCGCGACGCCGCCGGCCTTGCGGTACATCTGCTCGTAGTGCGCCCGCGCGGCCTTGAGGGTCTCGATGTCCGCGAGGTTCACACAGGTCTGCCCGGACCGGGAGACATCGCTGTCCTCGGGCGGGTTCTCCCACTCCCAGACCGGCATCACTGCGGGTGTACCGGTGACGGCGGGGGCGCCGAGGACGTGTGGGCGCTGCTGCTCGTCGGAGCGCCACAGGGCGGTGGCGCGCTCCACGAATCCGGAGAGGGAGGAGCCGGTACTGCTGCTGCCCGGTGAGATCAACCCGCCCTGGAATCCGCCGAGTCCGATGTCGTCGAGCGCGACCTGCCGGTGCAGCCGTGCGCTGAGCACCTCGCAGATCAGGTCGGGCACCTGGCCGCGCGGACGCTGTCCCTTGAGCCACCGGCGGACCGCCGTGTGGTCGTAGCGCAGCGCCAACCCCCGTTTCCCTCCCGCGTGGTTGACGTGCGCGGCCAGACCGGCCTGGGATACCCCGGCCTCGTCCAGCAGGGCGTCGAGAAGAGCATTGGGCTGCATGGGAGCGCCTCCGGCTGACTCGGTCGTACACCAGCGTAGTACCGGGCCATTCGCACGGGGGGTGAACGGAATGCCTGCATCCACACCCCTCACCCACTCCCGCCGTACCCCGTGAATCGGTTGACTTCAACTGCCTCGCAAGAGGCGGCCGGGCCGCCGGCTCCCCCCTCCATCAGTGCGGCGGCCCGATCCCACCGCCGTCCGTCCCGCCCGGCCGACCTGCACCTTCCGCGGCGGGACGGACGGCAGCTGAGTTTCCCGGAGCGTCCCCCAACACCCCTCAGCGGTGCGAGGGTTCGGGGCTCTGACGGCGGGAGCCCGTACCCTGGGCGGGCACCCGCAGCCGGTCGTTGCGCAGCGCCACCAGCGCCACGTCGTCGCACACCTGACCGCCGGTGTGCCGCAGCAGTGCACGCTGTACGCGCTCGACGAGCGCGGTGGGCGACACCGGCAGCTCGGCCGCCGCCCCGGCGAGCGCGTCCCGCAGTGAGAAGAACTCCCCGTCCGCGTTCCGGGCGTCCTCCGCGCCGTCGGTGTGCAGTACGAGGAGTTCGCCGGGCAGCAGCGTGACACACCGCTGCGCGTGCAGATCGGCGGGCAGCGGGAACGGGCCGAGCGGCGGCAGCGGATCCCCGCCGGCGACGGGCTCGGCGCTCCTGCGCAGCCGGTAGGGCCACGGGTGACCGCAGTTGAGGGCCAGCACCTCGCCGTTCTCGTGGATCTCCAGGAGCAGTACGGTGACGAACTCCTCGGCCTGCGGGCAGTCCGGCTCCGCCCCTCCGGAGGCCGGGTGCTCGTCCCGGGAGCGCTCCCGCAGATGCCGTTGCAGGGCGCGCTCCAACCGCCGCAGCACGCCCCCGAGTTCACCCTCGTCGTGGGCGGCCTCGCGGAAGCTGCCGAGCAGGGCGGCGACCGCCCCGATCGCCGGGAGGCCGTG
The DNA here is from genome assembly GCF_040651475.1 of Streptomyces sp. NPDC048442. NCBI lineage: Bacteria > Bacillati > Actinomycetota > Actinomycetes > Kitasatosporales > Streptomycetaceae > Streptomyces > Streptomyces sp. NPDC048442. Next base: position 73,132 of record NZ_JBEZKB010000024.1, on the reverse strand, counting down.
CCCCCGTACGTCCCCGATCACCACCCGCACCCCGTGCGCGGTCGCCATCACCTCGTACAGATCGCCGCCGACGACGGCCCCCCGGCTCGCGGAGAGCTGCCCGGCGGCCAGGGCGAGACCGTCGAGCCGGGCGGGCAGCGGGCGCAGCAGTACCTCCTGTGCGGCGCGCGCGACCTCCTTGACCTGGCGCAGCTCCCGCAGCGGTCCGAGCCGTACCGCCACGCCCAGGGCCACCGCGCCCAGCACGAAGCACGAGCAGGTGACGAGGTCCGGGAGGGGGCGGGCCAGTTCCCGGGCGACGACGCCGCCGAGCCAGAGACCGAGGAGCGCGGCCCCGACCGCGTACCGGGCGGACCAGGTGCCGCGGCTGATGCGCAGTCCCCGGCACGGGCGCCGCACCGCCCCGGTGTGCCGCACCGCTCTGTGCCGCAGCCCCGCCCTCTGACTGATCATTCCTGACGGCCCCCTCGGAGGACTTCGCAGCGGCGCGGCCGGTCGGCCGGAATGATTCTGTCTACTGTTCGTGCCGCGATGCGTACATCGCCCGCCCATCTCACCCAAATGAGTGAGGGGCACACCCGTGTCCCGGATGTGCCCCTCTGTAACGCGCTCAACAGCGGTGACATGCCTTCAGCAGTCGCCGCTCGCTTACTGCCCCTACGCGCCGCGCAGTACGGCTCCCGTGTGCTCGGCCGCGAGTGCCACCGCCGCGTCGCGGGCGGCCGAGGCCTCCTCGACGGTGAGCGTGCGGTCGGCGGCGCGGAAGCGCAGCGCGAACGCCAGGGACTTCTTGCCCTCGCCGAGCTGCTCGCCGGTGAAGACGTCGAACAGGCGGATGTCCTCCAGGAGTTCACCCGCACCCTCGCGCAGCAGCTTCTCGACGCGGATGTTCGTCACGTCCGCGTCGACGACCAGAGCGACGTCCTGGGTGGCGACGGGGAAGGTGGAGATCCGGGGCGCCTGCAGCACACCCTGTCCGGCCTTCTCCAGTACGTCCAGGTCGAGCTCCGCCGCACAGGTGCGCTCCGGGAGGTGCATCGCCTTCACGACGCGCGGGTGCAGCTCACCCGCGTACCCGATGACCTGCTCCGTGCCGTCCACGACGACGGACAGCGCGGCGCAGCGGCCCGGGTGCCAGGGCTCGTTCACCGCGGCGGCGACGATCAGCTCGGCACCGGCCTCGCGGGCCAGGCCGCGGGCGGCCTCGACGGCGTCGGCCCAGGTCGCCGGGCGGCCCTTGCCCCACCAGCCGGACTGCTCGCGGGCACCCGCGAGAACGACGGCGGCGTGCCGGGGCTGGGCGGGCAGCGAGGCGTTGAGGCCCGCGATCTCCTCGTCCGTGGGACGGCGGTCGACCGGCAGCCGTACGGCCTTGGTCTCCTCGCCGGTCGGCCGGAAGACCAGACCGGTCTCGAAGAGCGCCAGGTCGTGGCTGCCGCGGCCGTCGTTGCGGCGCAGCGCACCGAGCAGCCCGGGGAGCAGCGTCGTGCGGAGCGCGGGCTCCGTGTCGGCGAGCGGGTTGACCAGCTTGACGGTGTTGCGGCGCGCGTCGTCGGCGGCCAGCTGGAGCTGGTCGAAGGAGGCGTCCCCGACGAACGGGTAGTTCGGCGCCTCGACGTAACCGGCGCCCGCCAGCGAACGGCCGACGCGGCGGTGCAGGCGCTGGCGCTCGGTGAGTCCGCGGCCCGAGGGCGGGGTCGGCAGCGTGGAGGGCAGGTTCTCGTACCCCTCCAGCCGGATGACCTCCTCGGCCAGGTCGTTCGGGAACGCCAGGTCGGGACGCCAGGACGGCACGGTCACGACGAGCTCGTCGGTGCCGTAGACGTCGCAGCCGACCTGCTGGAGGCGGCGCACGACGGTCTCGCGGCCGTACGGCACGCCCGCGACGCGGTCCGGGTGGTCCGCCCGCATGGAGATCGAGCGGGGCGCGGAGGGCGCGATGGCCTCGGTGACCCCGGCGTCGGCGCTGCCGCCCGCGAGGAGCACGAGGAGGTCGACGGTGCGCTGGGCGGCGGCCGGTCCGGCCTCCGGGTCCACACCGCGCTCGAAGCGCTTGGACGCCTCGGAGCTGATCTTGTGACGGCGCGAGGCCCGCGCGATGGTCAGCGGTTCGAAGTGCGCCGCCTCGATGACGAGCTCGGTGGTGCCCTTGGCCGCACCGGTCTCCGGGTCGATCTCGGTGTCGGCGACCTCGGTGTCGGCGCCGCCCATGACGCCCGCGAGGCCGACCGGCCCGCGGTCGTCGGTGATGACCAGGTCCGCGGCGTCGAGGACGCGCTTGGTGCCGTCGAGCGTCGTGAGCTTCTCGCCCTGCTCGGCACGGCGGACGCCGATGGCGCCCCGGACGCGCGAGCGGTCGTAGGCGTGCAGCGGCTGACCGAGCTCCAGCATCACGTAGTTGGTGATGTCGACGGCGAGCGAGATCGGGCGCATGCCCGCCTTCTGCAGACGGCGCTGCATCCAGATCGGTGACCGGGCCTCGGGGTCGAGACCGGTGACCGTACGCACGGTGAGGCGGTCGCAGCCCTGCGGGTCGCTGATCTTCACCGGGTAGCCGTACGAGTTCGGGGCGGGCACGTCGAGCAGCGCCGGGTCGCGCAGCGGCAGGCCGTACGCGGTGGCCACCTCGCGGGCGATGCCGCGCATCGACAGCGCGTAACCCCGGTCGGGGGTGACCGCGATGTCGAGCACCTCGTCGAGGAGTTCGAGCAGCGCGATGGCGTCCGTGCCGGGCTCGTACTCCATCGGCAGCACGATGATGCCGTGCGTGCCGTCGTCGCCCATGCCCAGCTCGTCGCCGGAGCAGATCATGCCGTGCGAGGTCCTGCCGTACGTCTTGCGCGCGGCGATGGCGAAGTCGCCGGGCAGGACGGCACCCGGGAGGACCACGACGACCTTGTCGCCGACGGCGAAGTTGCGCGCGCCGCAGACGATCTCCTGCGGCTCACCGGTGCCGTTGGCGGTTCCGACATTCACCGTGCAGAAGCGGATCGGCTTCTTGAAGCCCTCCAGCTCCTCGATGGTGAGGACCTGGCCGACGACCAGGGGGCCCTTGAGGCCGGCGCCGGTCTGCTCGACCGTCTCGACCTCCAGGCCGGCGGACACCAGCTTGGCCTGCACGTCACGGCCGGTCTCGGTGGCGGGGAGGTCTACGTACTCCCGCAGCCAGGAAAGCGGGACCCGCATCAGATCTCCATCCCGAAGGGCCGAGTGAAACGCACGTCACCCTCGACCATGTCTCGCATGTCTTCCACGTGGTGGCGGAACATCAGCATCCGCTCGATGCCGAAGCCGAAGGCGAACCCGCTGTACTTCTCCGGGTCCACGCCGCAGGCGGTCAGCACCTTGGGGTTGACCATGCCGCAGCCGCCGAGCTCGATCCAGCCCTCGCTGCCGCAGGTGCGGCAGGGGCGGTCCGGGTTGCCGACGGACTCGCCGCGGCAGACGTAGCAGACCATGTCCATCTCGGCGGACGGCTCGGTGAAGGGGAAGTAGTTCGGGCGCAGCCTGGTCTTCATGCCTTCGCCGAAGAGAGCCTGGACCATGTGGTCCAGCGTCCCCTTCAGGTCGGCCATCGTCAGGCCCTCGTCGACGGCCAGCAGCTCGATCTGGTGGAAGACCGGGGTGTGCGTGGCGTCGAGCTCGTCGGTGCGGTAGACGCGGCCGGGGCACACGACGTACACGGGCGGCTCACGGCGCTCAAGGAGCGCGCGGGCCTGCACGGGCGAGGTGTGCGTGCGCAGCACGACACCGGACTCGTCGGTCTTCGCGCCGTCGGCACCCTGTACGAAGAAGGTGTCCTGCATCTGCCGGGCCGGGTGGTCCGGCACGAAGTTCAGGGCGTCGAAGTTGAACCACTCCGCCTCGACCTCGGGGCCCTCGGCGACCTCGTAGCCCATCGCCACGAAGACGTCGGCGACGCGCTCCATGAAGGTGGTCAGCGGGTGGCGGGCGCCTGCCGGGACGCGGTCGTACGGCAGCGTGACGTCGACGGCCTCCTCGACCAGCACGCGCTCGTCGCGCTCGGCCTCCAGAACCGTCAGCCGGGAGCTGAGGGCCTTATTGACGGCACCGCGGGCCATGCCGACGCGCTTGCCCGCCTCGGCCTTGGCCTGGGGCGGGAGCGCGCCGATCTCGCGGTTGGCGAGCGAGAGCGGCGAGGTGGGCCCGGTGTGCGCGGTCTTGGCGTGCGTCAGCGCGTCGAGGTCGGCGGCGGACTCGAAGGCGGCGAGCGCCTCGTCCCGCATGCGCTCGATCTCTTCGGGTTTCAGCGCCTCGACCTCGACAGGGTCGTACGACTTATTGGGTGCGGACATCTCTTCCCGTACTTCCGATGGCTGGTGGGCGGCCCCGCTCGACACGTGTGAGGACGCAAAGGTGCCAAAGGTCGAGTCTAGGGCCTGTCTGGCAGGTCGGGCCGCATGGGGCGACCCACCCCTCTCGGTGCTGACAACGCAGCAGATGTGCGTGCCAGGGCACGCGACCGCGGCCGGACCTGCCAGACAGGCCCTGGGGCCGTGGAGTGCGGCGAAGCCCGTGGGGCGCTCAGGCCAGGTAGGCGGGAGCCCCGACGGGCAGGATAAATCGGAATTCGGCGCCGCCGCCGGGCCCGCGGCCGACCGTGATGGTCCCGCTGTGCGCCTCGACGATGCCCTTGACGATGTACAGCCCGAGTCCCGTGCCGCCCCGCTTGCTGCCCCGCCAGAAGCGGGTGAAGACGCGGCTCAGCGACTCCTCGGGAATACCCGGGCCTTCGTCGCTGACGGTCACGGCCGTGCCCTTCTCGTCGTCCTTGGCGGTGGCGGGTGCCACCTCAATGGTGACCATTCCCTCGCCGTGCCGCACCGCATTTTCCAGCAGGTTGCCGAGCACCTGGTCGACCTTGTCCGGGTCGGCCCACAGGTCCGGCAGCGGGTACTGGATGTGCACCAGGAACCGGTCGGCGGCCTGACCTGCCGAAATGCGTGCGTGTACGTGCCGTCCGACGGCGGCGGCGACATCGACGGGCTGGCGGCGCAGCTCAAGGCGTCCGGTGTCGATACGGGCGATGTCGAGGAGTTCGGCGATCAGCCGGGCGATGCGGTCGGCGTCGTTGTCGACGGTCTCCAGCATCATCAGCTTCTGGTCGTCGGTGAAGCGCTCCCACTTTCTGAGCAGGGTCCGGGTGAACCCCTTCACCGAGGTCAGCGGCGACCGCAGCTCGTGGGCGACCGTGGCGATCAGCTCGGCGTGGCTGCGCTCGGTGCGCCGCCGCGCCTCGGTCCCCCGCAGCGACACCACGACCCGGCGCACCGGACCGCACGGCCGGTCCCGTACGTACCGCGCGGAGACCAGCACCTCGCGCCCGCCGAGGAGCAGATTGCGCTCCGGCTGGCCGCCCCGGATGGCGAGTCCGCCGTACGGGTCGGTGAGGGTCCACCAGCGGCGGCCCTTGAGGTCCTCCAGCGGCAGTACGTCGACGAGCGGGCGGCCCACCGCGAGAGCGGCCGGCACGGCGGTGATGCGTACGGCGGCCGCGTTGAAGCAGACGATGCGACCGGTTTCGTCGGCGACGACCAGACCGTCCGGGAGATCGTCCGGGTCGACCCCTGCCGCACCCAACTCCCGTACGCCTACGACCTGTTCCGACACTTCCGCAGCCATCCCCGCCCCGCCTCCACCCGTCCGACAGTGCAGAGGGCCCGAGCCGTCACCCTACTCCGAACCTGGAGCCCTCAGGCTGTGGTGCGTACCCGCTGTGCGCGCGCGGATGCGTAGAGACACACGGCAGCCGCCGTGGCCAGGTTCAGGCTCTCGGCCTTTCCGTGGATCGGGACGCGCACGACGGCGTCCGCGAGGGCGCGGGTCTCCTCGGGGAGCCCCCAGGCCTCGTTGCCGAAGACCCAGGCGGTGGGGCCGCCCATGGTGCCGGCGTCCAGCTCGTCGTCGAGGTCCCGGTCCCCCGCGCCGTCGGCGGCCAGGATCCGTACCCCTGCCGCCTGGAGCCCGGCCACGGCCTGCTCGACCGGCACCCCGACGGCGACCGGCAGGTGGAAGTGCGAACCGACCGACGCACGCACCGACTTGGGGTTGTACAGGTCCACGGAGGCGTCGGTGAGCACGACCGCGTCGGCGCCCGCGGCGTCCGCGCAGCGCAGCACCGTACCGGCGTTCCCGGGGTCGCGTACGTGCGCGAGGACGGCGACCAGCTTGGGCTTCGCGGCGAGGATGTCCTCGAACGGGGAGTCCAGGAAGTGGCAGACGCCGACGATGCCCTGCGGGGTGATGGTCTGCGAGATCTCCGCGAGGACGTCGTCCCCGGCCAGGTGCACCCGGGCGCCGGCCGCCTGCGCGGCGTCCACGATGTCGGCGTACCGCTCGGCGGTCTCCACGGTCGCGAACAGCTCGATCAGCGTCGGCTGCCCGTCGGGCCCCCGGTGGTCGACGGCCTCCCGCACGGCCTGCGGCCCCTCGGCGATGAACCGGCGCTCCTTGCCCCGGAAGCTGCGCTTGGCCAGCCGCTTGGCGGCGGCGACACGGGGGGAACGCGGGGAGATCAGCTCGGGGGTGCCCATGGGTGTGCGGCTCACTTCTTCGTACGTACGTGACTGACAGGGGCGGCTGCGCATTCCCGGGGGCAACCCCCGGACCTCCGGCCGGGAAACAACCGGACCCGCAGACACGGCGTGCGTCTGCGGGTCCGGCTTCAAGCCAAGAAGAGCTCTTGCCTGTCTGGGGAGACTAGGCGGCGGCCTTCGGGGCGTTGACGTCGCTCGGAAGCGCCTTCTGGGCAACCTCGACGAGCGCGGCGAACGCGTTGCTGTCGTTGACGGCCAGCTCGGCGAGGATCTTGCGGTCCACCTCGATGTTGGCGGCGTTCAGACCCTGGATGAGGCGGTTGTACGTCATGCCGTTCTCGCGGGCAGCGGCGTTGATGCGCTGGATCCACAGACGGCGGAAGTCGCCCTTGCGCTTCTTGCGGTCGTTGTAGTTGTAGACCAGGGAGTGGGTGACCTGCTCCTTGGCCTTGCGGTACAGGCGCGAACGCTGGCCGCGGTAGCCCTTGGCCGCCTCGAGGATTGCCCGGCGCTTCTTGTGGGCGTTTACTGCGCGCTTGACGCGTGCCACTTTTGACTCCTTGTAGCGGGGTCGTGGGGGTGTTCACACGACCCGAAAACGAATTGGTCCCGGTCCCGATCCAGCGCCTGCGGCAGATCCGCCGAAGGCAGTGGGATCACTTGCCGAGAAGCTTCTTGATCTTCGCGGCGTCGCCCGGGGCCAGCTCAACGGTGCCGGTGAGGCGGCGCGTCACGCGGGACGACTTGTGCTCGAGCAGGTGGCGCTTGCCGGCACGCTCGCGGAGCACCTTGCCGGAGCCGGTGATCTTGAAGCGCTTCTTGGAACCGCTGTGCGTCTTGTTCTTCGGCATCGCGCCGTATCTCCTCGTCAGTGCCGCTCCCCCGGCCCCCGGTGCGGGCACCGGTACTTACGGGAGCGTCAGATCTTTGGTTGGGGGTTTCCGGTCGGAAATCCGGGGGCCGCCTGGATGGCGGCCCCGTGGATCACGCCTCGGAAGGTGCCTCGGCCGGGGCCTCGGCGGCAACTTCAGTGACTTCGACGACCTCGTCCGCGGGCTCTTCGTCGTGGGCGGTGACGCCCTGACGCTCTGCCTTGCGGGCGGCCTGGGCCTCGCGGGCCTCGGCCATCGCCTCGGTCTTCTTCTTGTGCGGGCCAAGAACCATGATCATGTTCCGGCCGTCCTGCTTCGGGCTGGACTCGATGAAGCCCAGGTCCTCCACGTCGGAGGCGAGTCGCTGAAGCAACCGGAAGCCAAGCTCGGGACGGGACTGCTCACGACCACGGAACATGATCGTGATCTTGACCTTGTCACCCTGCTTGAGGAACCGGACGACGTGACCCTTTTTGGTGTCGTAGTCGTGCGGGTCGATCTTCGGGCGGAGCTTCATTTCCTTGATGACCGTGTGCGCCTGGTTCTTGCGCGCCTCACGGGCCTTCATGGCCGACTCGTACTTGAACTTCCCGTAGTCCATGAGCTTGCACACGGGCGGACGGGCGGTCGCCGCGACCTCGACCAGGTCGAGGTCGTACTCCTGCGCCAGCTCAAGGGCCTTTGCGAGGGGAACGATTCCGACCTGCTCGCCGCTGGGGCCTACAAGCCGTACCTCGGGAACGCGAATCCGGTCGTTAATGCGGGGCTCGGCGCTGATGGATCCTCCTAAGTAGCACCACATGACTGTCTGGCAGACAGCCACGTAACGTCTTATTTCTTTTGGACCAACCGCTTCGGAACATAAAAAATGCCCCGGACGGGACACAGGCAGGGCTCCAGGAAATACCGGAGCACCACCGCGTCTGAAACCGCGGGGCGCGCACATCGGACAGTTCCATCGTCCGTACGGAACGATGGGGACCATCTTCTGACCGGTGACCCGCCGTCCGTGAGGACAGCCAGGTGGGAGATCGGAGCCTCCACTTGTGGGCCGGGCACAGATGTGTCCGGCCGGTCGCTCGACCAGCGTACCAGGGCGGCGGGGAAGCGGCGAACCGGTCCGGTGTGCGGGGCCTCGCTCGCCGGGACCTATCGTGGACGTCATGAGCGACGTGACCAGCACCGACAACAACACCCCCGCCTTCGACGACATGACCCGCGACATCGCGGACGTTCCCGCCGTCGAGGTGATCACCACGGTCGCCGTGCACCTGATGAGCGCCGCCGCCGTGAACCTGGGTCTCGCCGAGGGCGGCGAGGAGCAGAAGGACCTGGACGAGGCGCGCAAGCTGATCCAGGCACTGGCCGGCCTGATCACCGCCAGCGCCACCGAGATCAGCTCCTTCCACGCGGCGCCGCTGCGGGACGGGCTGAAGTCCCTGCAGCTGGCGTTCCGCGAGGCGTCGGTCGTGCCGGACGAGCCGGGCCAGGGTCCGGGCGAGAAGTTCACGGGGCCCGTCTACGGCTGAGCACCTGCCGTCGGAGCGCCGCCTCGTCCGCGTGGTTGCGCGGACCGTCGACGGGGTGTGAACCCGTTTCGCAATTGCCTGCCGGTGCGCGGCGACGTGCCTGTTCAGCTGTTTCCGCTGTTCGGCTTCAGGCCGTGAGCAGGGGCTCCCCGGGAGGGGTGCTGCCCGGCGGCAGCAGGGCCAGGTCCAGCCCTCGTACGAGACGGGCCCTGAGCACCTCGTCGGAGGCGAGGGCGTGGGCGATGCGGCGGGCGGTGTCGGCGGGGGCCGCGTCCGGGGCGAGTACGAGCGCGAGGGTGCCGTCGGCCTCGCCGGGGCCGAGGTGGGCACGGAGCACACCCGGCTCGGCGGCGACGAGCCGGCGGACCGCTTCGGTCACGGCGGGGTCGTCGAGGGGGCGCGGACTGGTGCGGCCCTCGGCGAGGGCACGCAGGGCGGGGCCGGTGAGCTGGTACGGCACAGGACCGGCGAGGTCGAGGACGACGGTGTCGGCCTGCTCGTGGGCGGCGGCCTGGAGAGCCTGGTGCAGGGGAACGGCTACGGGGCGGGCGGCGGGGTCCCAGAGGGCGAGGGCCTCGAGGGAGGTGAAGGCGGGCAGCGCCTTCCGGTCCCCGGAACGGAGGGTGGGGACGGCCATGTCGCTCGTCTTCTCCCGCTTCAGCCCGGTCTCCGGATCGGTCTCGACCTCGCCGAGGACGGCGACGATGGGGACGAGGAGGCGGGCGGCGGGCAGCGCGTCGAGGACGAGCTGCTCGGACTCTTCGTTGCGGGGGCCCGCACCCCAGGCGGCGAGGGCCGCGGCGAGGGTGGGGTCGGCGGTGCCGTCGTCGTCGGAGAAACCGGGGTCAGGGATGTTCTTGAGCTGCACGGGTCGAGGATATCGGGTACGGCGAGCTCGGCGTGGGGGCTGGGGGTCGGCGGCGTCGGCCCAGAAGGCTGGCGGGCTGGCGGGCTGGCGGGCTGGCGGGCTGGCGGGCTGGCGGGCTGGCGGGCTGGCGGGCTGGCGGGCTAAGGAGGCTCGGGGCTGAGGGGCATTCATTTAGGGGCGCGGGGAACTGCGCGGCCAGCCACGACGTGCCCGCACGACGACCACCGGCCCGCGGGAGCGGGTTTCATCGTGGCCGGCCACCTCGCCACACCGCCACGGCGGCCCCCAGCACCAGTACCCCCACCCCACCGGCCACCAGTGCCCAGACCTCCGGCCCCGCCGGCTCCTCAGCCGGCACCTCCGGGCCCGCGCCGAAGTACCGCTTCGGGTACCCCGTCGCCGTCGGCCTCCCCTCCTCCCCCCTGCCACCCGCCGCGATCGCCGCCGCCGGGTCGACGATTCCGTGGCCCCGGGAGTCGTCCCGGCCGCCCGGCGGGGCGTCCCGGGCCGTCTTCGCCAGGAGGCGCTTGATCGAGGCCGGAGGAAGGTCCGGGTGCGCGGCACGGACCAGGGCCACCGCGCCCGACACGAAGGCCGCCGCCGCGCTCGTACCCCAGCCTTCGTAATAGCTGCGGTCGGGGTCCGCGATCACGATGTCGTCGCCGGGTGCGGCCACGGTCGCGTACCACCGCCGGGTGGAGAAGGAGGCGTGCGTGCCGGCCTCGTTGACGGCCGTCACCGCGATGACGCCGGGGTAGGCGGCCGGGTAGGAAATGTGGTCGCCCTTCTCGCCGCCGTTGCCCGCGGAGGCGACGACGACGGCGCCCTTGCTCAGCGCGTACTGGACAGCCGCGTCCTCCTCCGCCTCCGGGTGCGCGGACTCGCTGTCGTCGCCGAGCGAGAGATTGATGACGTCGGCGCCCTGGTCGACGGCCCAGCGGATGCCCTTGGCGAGGGCGTTGCCGCGGGACACGCGGGCCTTGTCGCGGGCCGGGTCGCCGCCTTCGAGGATGACCCGGACGGGCAGGACCTTCGCCTCGGGGGCGATGCCGAGCACGCCCTCGCCGCGGCCGGGGCCGTGTCCGTGGCCCGCGATGATGGACGCCATGGCGGTGCCGTGCCTGGCCCACGAGCGGTCGCCGCTCCGCGCACCGAAGCCGACGAGGTCGTTGCCCTTCAGTACGTTGCCGCGCAGGTCGGGGTGGGTGTCGTCGACGCCGGTGTCGAGGACGGCGACCGTCGTTCCCGCGCCCTTGGTGGTACGCCACGCCTGCTGTGTGTGCATGGCCGCCAGGCCCCACTGCTTGTCGCGGATGGCGTCCGCGTACGCGGCGGGCACGGGCAGCACGACGAGCACCGCGGCGGTGAGGGCAGCCGCCGCGGCAGTGGTGGCGGTACGTCGTCGGAGGCTCGGCCGTCGGGGGCTCGGGCGTCGGAGGCCCGGCCGTCGGAGGCTCGGTCGTCGGGGGGTCATCCGGGTTGCTCCGTGGCCGAGTTGACGGTTTTGCGCAGTCCGCGCTCGACACGGTCCGCGATGCCCTTGGCCTCGTGCGCGAGGCCCGACTGGGCGGGGGCGGTGGTCGCGCCTTCGGCGGTGCCGAGCGTGCTGGGCTGGGGGTCGCTGACGGTACGTCCGTCGGCGAAGCCGGAGACCGCGTACACGACGACGGGCACGTCCTTGAGGACGCTGATCGCCCAGCTGGCCCGCTGCCCGTCGCCGAATCCGGCGGCGACGGTGCCGGGCACCGGGAACGTGCGCGGCATCAGATCGGTGCGCTCCGCCAGCTTTTCGCGGGTGAAACGGGTGCGCAGGGCGTTCGTCGCCGCCTCGTCGGCCTGGGTGAAGACCATGCCGACGGTAGTGACGCTGCTGGTGGTGGCGTCGGTGTAGGTGGCGCGCAGCAGGCGGGTGCAGCCGACGGGGCCGAGGGCCTTGAGGAGGAGCGGGTCCATGGCGTTCGCACAGCCGCTGTCGGGGGCGACGGCGACCCGGGTCCAGGCCCGGTCGGCGCTGCCGGGGCCGGCGCCGGAGCCCTTGAGTGCGCGCGGGAAGAGGGTGTCGACGGGGACGTTGCGCCAGGCGGTGCGGGCGTCGGCGAAGCGGGTGGCGGGGGTGGGTGCCCGGGGGGCGTCGGCGGCCAGCCAACTTCCGGCGCCGGCGCCGCTGATGAGGCCCAGGCCCAGGACTGCGCAGGCGGCGGTGGTGGCTCGGCGGGCCCGCGAGCGGGGGGCAAGGGGGACTTCGGGAGGGGGCGGGGCAGTGTCGGGGTGGGGCGGTCGCGAGGCGTGCGGCTCCACTGCCCAAGGGGGCTCGGCCAGCGGGGGCGCGGGAGGGGGCTCGGGCAGCGTGAGGGTGGGGGACGGTGGGGTGTAAGGGGGGAAAGGAGGGCGGGGTGGGGTGACGGGGTGGTGTGGTTCGGTGGTCATCCCGGCCCCCAGGTCCGTCTGTTGTCGTACTCCCGGCTTGTGCCACTCGGCAGCCCCGTCACCCGGGCTGCCAGCGGGATTCCGTCACTCTACGGGCTGGTCGGGCCGCGATGGGAACCGATGTGCGGCGTGGGGAGGATCTGACCGGATCGTCCCCGGGAGTCTCGCCGGGGGAACAGTCGGCCGGGGCCTACCGGGTGGTATTCCACTCTGGCAAGCTGCGCCCATGACTCCCCGTGTGACTCCCCGTGTAACTCCTCGTGCAGTTGCCCGCACGGCTCCCCGAGCCGACGACCGTGCCCGTTACGACCGGGCGACCGCGCATCTCGACGGGCCGCTGGCCGTCGTCGATGTGGAAGCGTTCGACGACAATGCCGCCGATCTCGTCCGTCGGGCGGGCGGCAAGCCCGTACGGGTGGCGAGCAAGTCGGTGCGATGCCGGGCGCTGCTGGAGCGCGTGCTGGCGAAGGACGGTTTCGCCGGGGTGATGTCGTACACCCTGGCCGAGTCGCTGTGGCTGGCGCGGTCCGGGTTCGAGGACGTACTGCTCGCCTATCCGTCCGCCGACCGGGCTGCGTACGCGGAGCTGGCCGCCGATCCGAAACTGGCCGCGGCCGTGACGGTGATGGTGGACGACCCCGCGCAGCTGGAGCTGATCGAGCGGGCGCGCAACGGCGGGACGGAGGAGATCCGGGTCTGTCTGGAGCTGGACACCTCGCTGCGGATGCTCGGCGGGCGGGTGCGGATAGGGGCGCTGCGTTCGCCGCTGCGCGAGCCCGCGCAACTCGCCGAGCTGGCCAGGTCGATCGACCGGCGGCCCGGATTCCGGCTGGTGGGGATCATGGCGTACGAGGGCCATGTCGCCGGCGTCGGCGACTCGATCGCCGGACGGCCGGTGCGCTCGCGGATGGTGCGTGCGATGCAGGGTGCGGCGCGCCGGGAGCTGGCGGTGCGGCGGGCGGCCGTCGTACGGGCGGTCAGGTCGGTCGTACCCGACCTGGAGTTCGTGAACGGCGGCGGCACCGGGAGCGTGGAGAGCACCGTCGCGGAGGACGCCGTGACCGAGGTGGCGGCCGGGTCGGGGCTCTATGTGCCGCGGCTGTTCGACAACTACCGGTCGTTCAGCGGGCGTCCGGCCGCCCTCTTCGCGCTGCCGGTCGTACGGCGCCCGGGGGTCGGGGTCGTGACGGTGCTCGGCGGCGGGTACCCCGCGTCGGGCGCCGCGGGGCCCGACCGCTCCCCCGTGCCGTACCTGCCCGAGGGGCTGCGGTACGACGCGCAGGAGGGGGCGGGCGAGGTGCAGACGCCGCTGCTCGGGGCCGCCGCTGACGATCTGCTCATCGGCGACAAGGTGTGGTTCCGGCATGCCAAGGCGGGCGAACTGTGCGAGCGGTTCGCCCGGTTGCAGCTGATCGAGGGCGACCGGGTGACGGACACCGCGGCGACGTACCGGGGCGAGGGACACACTTTCCTGTGAGGCCCCCGCTTCCGGCAGGGTTCCGCTTCCGGGCACGGCGCCCGCCCGGGACGGGTCGCAGGGGTCACGTCGTGTTGCGGATGCCCTGGGTGATCTGGTCCATGCCGGCGAGCGGCGGACCGCCGGGGCCCCCGTCGAAGCTGAAGCGGACCAGGACGATCGACCCTCCGCCCAGGCTGCTGGGGAAGGCGAGGGACTGGACGTGACCGCCGGCCCCCTTGCCGGTGACGACCTTCCAGCGGACCAGGTAGCCCTGCTTGCCCGCGACCGTGACGGCCTCGGACTTGACCTCCGTGTGGGACTTCACGCCGCCGTACTTCTGACGGCCGAGGGTGTCCCGGCCGTACGCGAGGTCCGTGGCCTTGGCGATGTCGGCCTTGGCGACGGCCTCCGCGGTCGTCTGGTCGGCGGGTGCGGTGCGCGAGGTGACCGTGCCGTGGTGGCAGTAGCCGCCGTCGGCGGGGCAGTCGTACGTCTCCTTGGTCTGCATGGTGGCGGCTTCGCGGTCGCCGCCGAACTCGGGCTTCTCCCAGCCTTCGAGGATCGGAAGCGTGATGCCGTTCAACTGGTCCGGGAGGGTGCTGGCGTCACCGGCCGGGGGCGAGGCGGGCGGCGGGGTGGGCAGGGTCTTCCCGCCGCCGGGGACTTCGCCGGAGGAGGACGAGGTGGGCGCCGCGACCGGGGGCTCGGGGTCGCCGTCCTTGCCGAGGACGACGACGCCGGTGATGATCGCGGCGACCAGGACGACTCCGGCGGTGACGACCGCGATGAGCGCGCTCTTGCTGAGCCCGCCGCCTGAGCCGCCTCCGGCGGGGGGTGCCTGCGGGGGCGGCGGGGTGCCGTACTGCTGCTGCGGGGCGGCGCCCGGATATCCGTAGCCCTGCTGCGGCGGCTGCGGCTGGCCGAACTGCGGGGCCTGCTGCGGTGCGGGCGCCGGGGGTTGCTGGGGCTGGCCGGGGGCGCGGGTGTGCGCGCTCCAGGCGTTGCCGTCCCACCAGCGTTCCTGGGTGGGGGCGCTGGGGTCCTGGTACCAGCCGGGCGGAGTCGTCATGCTCATGCGGCTCACCTTAAGGGGCGGGCCCCGGAGGTCCGGGGCCCGTCCGGCAGGCAGACCTGGAGCGGCCCTAGAGCGGCGTCACGTATGCGCCCGAGATGCCGCCGTCGACCAGAAAGTCCGTCGCGTTGACGAAGGACGAGTCGTCGCTGGCGAGGAAGGCGACGGCCGCCGCGATCTCGGTCGCCTCGGCGAACCGGCCGAGCGGGATGTGGACCAGCCGGCGGGCCGCCCGCTCCGGGTCGGAGGCGAACAGTTCCTGCAGGAGCGGGGTGTTGACCGGCCCCGGGCAGAGCGCGTTGACGCGGATGCCCTCCCGGGCGAACTGCACGCCCAGCTCGCGCGACATGGCGAGGACGCCTCCCTTGGAGGCGGTGTACGAGATCTGCGAGGTCGCGGCGCCCATGATCGCCACGAAGGACGCGGTGTTGATGATCGAGCCGCGGCCCTGGCGCTGCATGTACGGGAGGGCGGCCTTGCAGCAGAGGTAGACGGAGGTGAGGTTGACGTCCTGGACGCGCTTCCAGGCCTCCAGGCCCGTGGTGAGGATGGAGTCGTCCTCGGGCGGGCTGATGCCGGCGTTGTTGAAGGCGATGTCGACGCTGCCGTAGGTGTCGTACGCGGCCTTGAAGAGCGCGTCGACCTGTTCGGCGTCGGTGACGTCGACCTTGACGAAGGTGCCGCCGACGGCCTCGGCGGCGGCCTTGCCCGCGGTCTCGTCGATGTCGCCGCAGACGACGTTCGCGCCCTCGGAGGCGAGGCGGAGGGCGGCGGCGAGGCCGATGCCGCTGCCTGCTCCGGTGATGACGGCGGTACGGCCGACGAGGCGGCGGCAGACGATTTCTTCAGTGGTCATGTGGTTCAGGCCTCCGTGCTGATGAAGACGTTCTTGGTTTCGGTGAAAGCGGTGAGGGCGTCGGGGCCGAGTTCGCGGCCCAGGCCCGACTGGCGGTAGCCGCCGAAGGGGGTCCAGTAGCGGACGCTGCTGTGGGAGTTGACGGCGAGGTTGCCCGCGCGGACGGCCTGCGAGACGCGCAGCGCGCGGCCCACGTCGCGGGTCCAGACGGATCCGGCGAGCCCGTAGTCGGTGGCGTTGGCGAGGCGGATCGCGTCGGCCTCGTCGTCGAAGGGGAGGACGACGGCGACGGGGCCGAAGATCTCCTCCATGGCGGCGGGCGCGTCGGGGCCGAGGCCGGTGAGGACGGTCGGCGGGAACCAGAACCCGGGGCCCTCGGGGGCGCTGCCCCGGATCGCCTGCGCGCCCTCGGGAACGTACGAACGCACCCTGTCCAGCTGGGACTTGGAGATCAGCGGACCCATCTGGGTCTTCTCGTCGGAGGGGTCGCCGACGACGATCGACTCGATGGCGGGGCCGAGGAGTTCGAGGAAGCGGTCGTGGACGCTGCGCTCGACGAGGATGCGGGTGCGGGCGCAGCAGTCCTGGCCGGAGTTGTCGAGGAACGACATGGGGGTGGCGGCGACGGCGGCTTCGAGGTCGGCGTCCGCGAAGACGATGTTGGGGCTCTTGCCGCCGAGTTCGAGGGTGACGCGCTTCACGCGCTCCGCGCATTTGGCCATGATCTGTTTGCCGACACGGGTGGAGCCGGTGAAGACGATCTTGGCGACGTCTGGGTGTTCGACGAGCGCGTTGCCCGCGACGGCGCCCTCGCCCGGGAGGACCTGGAAGAGGTGCTCGGGAAGGCCTGATTCCAGGGCGAGTTCGGCGAGGCGCAGCGCGGTGAGGGGGGTGGTCTCGGCGGGCTTGAGGATCACCGCGTTGCCGGCGGCGAGTGCGGGGGCGGTGGCCCAGGCGGCGATCGGCATGGGGAAGTTCCACGGCGCGATCACGCCGATGACTCCGAGGGGTTCGAGGATGGTGACGTCGAGGCCGCCGGGGACGGGGATCTGGCGGCCGTTGAGGCGCTCCGCTCCGCCGGCCGCGTAGTCGAGGAGGTCACGGACGTTGCCCGCCTCCCAGCGGGCATTGCCGAGGGTGTGGCCGGCCTCCCGCACCTCCAGCTGCGCGAGTTCCTCGATGTGCTGGTCGACGGTGACGGCGAAGCGGCGGAGGTGGCGGGCGCGGTCGGCGGGGGGTGCGGCGGCCCAGGTGCGTTGCGCCTCGACGGCACGGATGACGGCAGCGTCGACGTCGGCGGGGCTTACGGCGGGGACGGTGGCGATGACTTCTTCGGTGGCCGGGTTCAGGATCTGCAAGGGGGTGGCTTCCTTACGGGGGGCGAGGTGGGGGCGGTGTCGGGGTGGGCGGTCGGAGGGCGGGGCTCCGCGTGGGGCCGCCCAAGGAGGCTCGGGGTCAGCGGGCTGAGGGGCAGGCATTTAGGGGCGCGGGGAACTGCGCGACCAGCCACGACGCACCCGCACGTAATCCCCACGCACAGCGGCCGCCCACGACGCCCCGACTCACATCCGCTCGAAGGAGCGCCGAAGCTCCCAGTCCGTGACCGCCGCGTCGAAGGCCCGCAGCTCCACCCGCGCCATGTTCGCGTAATGCGCCACCACCTCGTCGCCGAAAGCGCCCCGGGCAATGGGGCTGGCGGACCACAATTCGGCCGCCTCACGCAACGTGCCCGGCACATGCTCGTAGTCGCCGGTGTACGCGTTCCCCGTACAGGGCTCGGGAAGTTCGAGCTTCTGCTCGATCCCGTGCAGCCCCGCGGCGATCAGGGCCGCGACCGCGAGGTAGGGGTTGACGTCGCCACCTGGCAGCCGGTTCTCGAAGCGCATCGAGGGCCCGTGGCCGACGACGCGCAGCGAGCAGGTGCGGTTGTCGTGGCCCCAGGCGACGGCGGTCGGGGCGAACGAGCCCGGCTGGAAGCGTTTGTACGAGTTGATGTTGGGGGCGTAGAGGAGGGAGAAGTCGCGGAGGGCGGCGAGCTGTCCGGCGAGGAAGTGCCGCATCAGCGGGGACATGCCGTCGGGGTCGTCGCTCGCCATGACGCTCTGGTTGTCCGCGTCGCGCAGCGAGAGGTGGATGTGGCAGGAGTTGCCCTCGCGCTCGTTGTACTTCGCCATGAAGGTGAGCGAGACGCCCTCCTGCGCGGCGATCTCCTTGGCGCCGTTCTTGTAGAGGGCGTGCTGGTCGCAGGTGGTGAGGGCCTCGTCGTACTTGAAGGCGATCTCGTGCTGGCCCGGGTTGCACTCGCCCTTGGCCGACTCGACGGTCAGCCCTGCGGCGGCCATCTCGTTGCGGATGCGGCGCAGCAGGGGCTCGACGCGGCCGGTGCCGAGGATGGAGTAGTCGACGTTGTACTGGTTGACCGGGGTCAGTTCGCGGTAGTTGGCGTCCCAGGCCTGCTCGTAGGTGTCCTTGAAGACGATGAATTCGAGCTCGGTGCCCGCGTGGGCGGTGAACCCGAGCTCGGCGAGGCGCTCCAGCTGGCGGCGGAGTATCTGCCGGGGTGCGGCGACGACGGGTGAGCCGTCGTGCCACAGCAGGTCGGCCATCAGCAGGGCGGTGCCGTCGTTCCAGGGCACGCGGCGCAGGGTGGCGAGGTCGGGGCGCATGGCGAAGTCGCCGTAACCGCTGTCCCAGGAGGACATGGCGTAGCCGTCGACGGTGTTGAGGTCGACATCGACGGCGAGGAGGTAGTTGCAGCCCTCCGCGCCGTTGGTCAGTACGTCGTCCAGGAAGAACGGGGCGGCGAACCGCTTGCCCGTCAATCGTCCCTGCATGTCGGGGAAGGCCAGGACGACGGTGTCGATCTCGCCGTTCGCGACCAGTGCGCGCAGCTCTTCGAGCGGGAGCGGGGGTGTGCGGTCGGACAACAAGCCTGGCTGTTCTGCCACGGGAAAGTACCTCCTGCGTCGGCCGGGAGCCCTAAGGTATGACTCAAGACCATTGATTGGGAAGGGGGTTCGGGAACGTGTCGGACGACGTGGGGGCGAGAAGGCTGACGTCCGTGCTGCGCCCCGTGCGGGCGGGGAACGGTTTCGAGGAAGCACTGGAGCAGGTGTTGCAGGTGCTGCGGCTGGGGCTCGTACCGGCGGGTGAACGGCTGCCCGCCGAGCGCGAGTTGGCCGAGCGGCTGCGGATAAGCCGGGTCACGCTGCGCGAGGTGCTGAAGGTGCTCCAGGACCAGGGGCTGGTGGAGAGCAGGCGCGGACGGTACGGGGGGACGTTCGTCTGCCCTCGTCCAAAGAGCCCCGGCGAGAGCGAGCTGCGGCGCAGGGTCGCCGCGCTGGACGTGGAGGACGCGCTGAGGTTCCGGGAGGTCCTGGAGGTGGGGGCGGCCGGGCTCTGTGCCGGGGAGGGCCTGGCGGGCGCGGACGCGGACCGGCTGCGCGCCGCCCTGACCGCGACACACGACGCGCCGCTCACCGACTACCGGCGCCTGGACACCCTGCTGCACCTGACCCTGGCGGAGCTGTCCGGGTCGCCGAGACTGGCCGCCCAGTACGCCGCCGTACGGGCCGAGGTGAACGAACTGCTGGACTGCATCCCGCTGCTGGTGCGCAACCTGGAGCACTCGCAGGCACAGCACACCTCGCTCGTCGAGGCCGTACTCGAAGGGGATGCGGAGGCGGCGCGCGAGGTGATGCGGGAGCACTGCTCGGGGACGGCGGCGCTGCTGCGGGGATTCCTGGTATGACCGCGGGGAAGCAACTCCCGAATGCAACTCCGGAAGTAACTCCGGAAGTAACTCCCCTGTAATGACTCGGGGGTTGCGCACTCACCACTCCGGCCGCAATGGTGTGGGACCACACCATTGCCAGGCGACGGCGGGAGCGGCCCATGGCCACGGAAGAGCGCAACGGCCCAGCGAGTCACGAAAGCCCAACGGGCCCGGAAATCAGGACGGGTCAGGCAGACACCGACTACCTCAAACGGCGCGCCCTGCGCCGCGGCAGCGCGGGCTGGCTGCTGCTCACCGGGCTCGGCGTCGCGTACGTCGTCTCGGGCGACTTCTCCGGCTGGAACGTCGGCCTCTCCAAGGGCGGCTTCGGCGGTCTCGCCATCGCCACCCTCCTGATGGGCGTGATGTACGCCTGCCTGGTCTTCGCCCTCGCCGAGCTGTCCGCCATCCTCCCCACCGCGGGCGGCGGCTACGGCTTCGCCCGGCGTGCGCTCGGCACCTGGGGCGGCTTCCTCACCGGCACCGCGATCCTCATCGAGTACATCCTCGCCCCGGCCGCGATCTCCATCTTCATCGGCGACTACGTCGAGTCGCTGAACCTCTTCGGTCTGACCTCCGGCTGGCCGGTCTACCTCGCCTGCTTCGTGATCTTCATAGGCATCCATCTGTGGGGTGTCGGCGAGGCGCTGCGCTTCAGCCTGGTCGTCACCGCCATCGCGGTCGCCGCGCTGCTGATCTTCGCGGTGGGGGCGTTCACCGAGTTCAGTGCGGACGGCCTCAATGACATCCCGGTGGACGAGGGCGCGTTCGGCGCGAACTCCTGGCTGCCGTTCGGGCTGATCGGGATCTGGTCGGCGTTCCCGTTCGGCATGTGGTTCTTCCTCGGTGTGGAGGGTGTGCCGCTGGCCGCCGAGGAGGCGAAGGACCCGGTGCGGTCGATGCCGCGCGCCCTGTCGATCTCGATGGGCATCCTGATCCTGCTCGCCATGCTGACGTTCTTCGCGGCGACCGGGGCGCGCGGCTCGGCCGCCGTGCAGGACGCGGGGAATCCGCTGGTCGTGGCGCTCCAGGGCGACGGCGGGGCGACCGGTCTCAGCCGGTTCGTGAACTACGCGGGTCTGGCCGGGCTCGTCGCGTCGTTCTTCTCGCTCATCTACGCCGGCTCCCGCCAGCTCTTCGCGCTGTCCCGGGCCGGCTACCTGCCCAAGTTCCTGTCCCTCACCAGCCGCCGCAAGGCGCCGTACCTCGGACTGCTGATACCGGGCGCGCTCGGTTTCGCGCTCGCCGCTTCGACCGGCAACGGCGCCAGGATGCTGAACATCGCGGTGTTCGGCGCGACCATCTCGTACGCCCTGATGGCGCTGTCGCACATCGTCCTGCGCCGCCGCGAGCCCGATCTCCCGCGCCCGTACCGCACACCCGGCGGCATCGCCACGTCGTCGACGGCCTTCGTGCTGGCGCTGTTCGCGCTGGTGGCGACGTTCCTGGTGGACAAGACGGCGGCGCTCACCGCGCTCGTCGTGTACGGCGTCGCACTCGCCTACTTCGCCCTCTACTCTCGGCACCATCTGGTCGCGTCCGCACCGGAGGAGGAGTTCGCGGCGCTCGCCGCAGCCGAGGCCGAACTCGACCGCAAGTAGCTCTCACCACCGCACAATGGGAGGATCCGCCCGTGTCCCGCAAGCCCCTCGTCGGCGTCAGCACGTATCTGGAGCAGTCCGTGAGGTGGGGTGTCTGGGAGCTCCCGGCCGCCCTGGTCCCGGCGGGCTATCCGCGGCTCGTGCAGGCGTCGGGCGGCAGTGCCGTCCTGCTCCCGCCCGACGATCCGGCGTACGCGGCACAGGTCGTGGCCCGTCTCGACGCCCTGGTGATCGCGGGCGGGCCCGACGTCGAGCCCGTGCGGTACGGGGCGGAGCGCGACCCGCGCACCGGGCCGCCCGCCGGCCGGCGGGACGCCTGGGAACTCGCCCTGATCCGGGCGGCGCTGGACGACGGCACCCCACTGCTGGGCATCTGCCGGGGCATGCAGCTGCTGAACGTCGCGCTCGGCGGCACCCTCGTCCAGCACCTCGACGGGCACACCCGGGCGGTCGGCACCTTCGGGGAGCACCCGGTGACACCGGTGCCGGGCACCCGCTACGCGGCGGTCGTGCCGGGCCCCGACACTGTCCCCACGTACCACCACCAGGCCGTGGACCGGCTCGGCGACGGCCTGGTGGTGTCGGCGTACGCGGCGGACGGCACCGTGGAGGCCGTCGAACTCCCGGGCGCCACCTGGGCGTTGGGCGTCCAGTGGCATCCGGAGATGGGCCGGGACCTGCGGGTGATGCAGGCCCTGGTCGCGGCCGCCGCGGCACGGGGTGCGCAAGCCGCACCGGTCCCGGTGGCGGCTGCCGCGTCCGTGCCCGCCGTCAGGCGCCCCTGAACTCCGTCAGGCGCCCTTGAACTTCCAGACGTAGGGCTCCTTGGAGTCCTCGTCGGCTGCCCAGTGGACCTCGATCTCCTTGGCGCCGACCGGGACCATGTAGGTCTGGCAGAAGGTGTGGCTCTGGCCCTGGGCCCAGTTCTCCACGTCGCCGTCGTCCTCGCAGCCCTTGGCGTCCTCGGAGGCTCCGATCAGGAGGCCGCCGCGGGCGCCGTCGGCGTAGACCTCGACGTTGTCGGCGACGTCCGGGTAGGACCCGACGGGCTTGCCGCCCTTGTGGGTGTACTTCACATGGGCGACGACGGGCACCAGGCCCTTGGCCTTCGCCGGGTCGTCGATCATCTTCTTGGCGTCGGCCTCGGTGCCGACGTCGGCCTTCTGCGCGGCGATCTCGTACGTGACCTGGCCGGCCTCCTTCTCCTTGAAGGGGCTGGTCACGGACTCGCCGGCGGCCAGCTCCTTCTTGCCCGCGGCCTCGCCCGCGCCGTCGGCCGGGGGCTTCGCCGCGCCTGTGGTCTCCTTGGCCGCTCCGGCACCTCCCTTGGCACCCTCGGCCTTGTCGTCCCCGTTGCAGCCGGTCAGGGCGAGCGCCAGGACGGCGACGGGGACGGCGGCACGCAGAGCGAGCTTCTTCCGGTGGGACACGCGATCTCCTCGACAGGTGGCAGTGAAGGCGCCCGTACTGGAACCGGGCACCGCGCACGCACCTTACGAAGCGCCGCGCACCTCTCCCGCCGCACCCCCGGTCACTGTCCGCATCTCACCGGGCACCCACCGCGCCCTCACCCGATGGTTTCGCTCTCCTCACCCGCTCTCCCCCATCCGGCGGCCCCGGCGCTCCGCATGCCGGGCAGGGCCCGTGGTGGAAGGGTGGCCGGTGGCGGATGACGCAGTGCGGAAGGCGACAGTGCGGACGGCGACAGGGCCGACGACAGAAGGAGGCGGCCGGGTGCGGTGTCTGGTGACCGGAGCAAGCGGATACATCGGCGGGCGGCTGGTGCCCGAGCTGCTGGACGCCGGCCACGAGGTGCGCGCTCTGGCGCGCACGCCCGCGAAACTGCGGGACTTCCCGTGGTCGGCGCAGGTGGAGACGGTACGGGGAGACGTGCTGGACCCGGAGTCGACGGGGCGCGCCATGGCCGGGGTGGACGTCGCGTACTACCTGGTGCACGCGCTCGGCACCGGCAGGGGCTTCGAGAAGACCGACCGCGAGGCGGCCAGGATCTTCGGTGAGCAGGCGCGGCTCGCCGGAGTGCGGCGGATCGTCTACCTCGGCGGTCTGACGCCCGCGGGGGTTCCCGAACGCGCACTCTCGCCGCATCTGCGCTCGCGCGCCGAGGTCGGCCGGATCCTGCTGGAGTCCGGGGTGCCGACGGCGGTGCTGCGCGCTGCGGTGATCATCGGTTCGGGCTCGGCGTCGTTCGAGATGCTGCGGTACCTGACCGAGCGGCTGCCGCTGATGGTCACCCCGAGCTGGGTGCGCACCCGGATCCAGCCGGTCGCCGTGCGGGACGTGCTGCGGCTGCTGGTCGGCTGCGCGGAGCTGCCCGCCGACGTGAGCCGGACCTTCGACGTGGGCGGGCCCGACGTCCTCACGTACCGCGACATGATGCAGCGGTACGCACGGGTGGCGGGCCTGCCGCGGCGGCTGATCCTGCCCGTGCCGGTGCTCACGCCGCGCCTGTCCAGCCGCTGGGTGGGGCTCGTGACGCCGGTGCCCGCGTCGATCGCCCGGCCGCTGTCGGAGTCGCTGCGGCACGAGGTGGTGTGCGCGGAGCACGACATCGAGGAGTACGTGCCCGGACCGCCGGGTGCTCCGATCGGCTTCGAGCGCGCGGTGGAGCTGGCGCTGCGCAGGGTGCAGGAGGCGGACGTGACCACCCGGTGGTCGTCGGCCTCGGCCCCTGGCGCGCCGAGCGATCCGCTGCCCACCGACCCGGACTGGGCCGGCGGCAGCCTGTACACGGACGAACGTGAGCAGGTCGTGGAGACGTCGCCCGAGCGGCTGTGGCGGGTGGTGGAGGGCATCGGCGGCGAGAACGGCTGGTACTCCTTCCCCCTGGCCTGGGCGGTGCGCGGCTGGCTGGACCGTCTCGTCGGCGGAGTCGGCCTGCGCCGCGGGCGGCGCGACGGGGCGCGGCTGCGGGTCGGGGACTCACTGGACTTCTGGCGGGTCGAGGAGATCGAGCCGGGGCGGCTGCTGCGGCTGCGCGCCGAGATGCGGGTGCCGGGTCTCGCCTGGCTGGAGCTGGGCGTGGAACAGGACGACGAGGGCCGTACGGTCTACCGGCAGCGGGCGCTGTTCCACCCGCGCGGTCTCGCCGGGCACGCGTACTGGTGGAGCGTGGCGCCGTTCCACGGAGTGGTGTTCGGCGGAATGGCCCGCAACGTCGCGAAGGCCGCGACGGCGTGAAGGTGCGGGTGACTCCGAGCGCCTGAGCCGGCCTGCAGCAGCGGGCAGCGCCGCGAGCGCACGAGCGGCGTGGCGGCCGCGACCGCACGAGCGGCGGCCGCGACCGCCTGACGTGTCCTGTCGTGTCACCGACACGGCGTCAGGTCCGGCCGCGGCGTACCGCCGTCGCCGCGCGCAGGGGTTCCACCGGCCCGCGCGGGGGTGCCGCTGTTCAGAGCCTCGTGCCCGCGAGGAGCTTCGTCAGGGGGCCGTGGCTGTGCTGCTCGACCCTGCGGCCGACGGCGTAGGAGACGGCGCCGACGGCGACCACTCCGGCGCCCGCCCCGGCGACGATCGCCTTGCGGTTCTGCAGGAGAGTCCAGGCGGTGGCCGCCGTGGAGACGACCTTCCCCGAAGCGGACTCCAGGGCCTGCTTGCCGGCCTCGACACCCTTGAGCCCGGCCGACGTCGCCGTCTGTGCGGCGGCGCCCGCCCGGTCGGTGGCGCCCTTGGCCTGGTCGGTGGCGCTCGCGGCGGCCTTCTTGGCCTCGGCGGCGGTGGACTTGGCGTTCGTGTTCTGTGCAGTCATGACCATCGGGTAACCGTTCGCCGGACCGGCAAACGGCGGGGGCGCCACTCAGAGCGAATCCTGCACGCTCCGAGCGCCAGGGGACCAGGGGGCCAAGGGGCAGGCATCCAGGGGCGCGGGGAACTGCGCGACCAGCCACGACGCACCCGCACGACGACCACCGGCCCGCATGATCCCCGCTCCACCACCAGGCACCCCCTACCCCCTCCGAGTAAGCGCCAGCAAATCCCTCCCCGGCCCCGCCGGCCCCGGCCCCGTGGGCCACACCGCGCGCAGGTCGCGCCTCAGCACCACCCCCGCCACCTCCACCTCCACCAGCCGCCGCGACGCCACCTCCTCCCCCACCGCCAGCTCACTCAGCACGCTCGGCCCCGCCCCGCTCACCGCCGCCGCCTTCACGGCAGTCGTGGAGGACAGTTCAAGGAGCGGTTCCGCCAACCCCCCGTACGGGGCCAGCGCCGCGTCGAGCACCTGCCTGGTCCCCGACCCCTCCTCGCGCAGGATGAGCGACGTGGCCGCGAGTTCCGCAGCGCCCAGGGAACGTCCACGCCGCGCCCACGGATGCCCCGGCGCCGCCACCACTATCAGCCGGTCGTGCCCGATCACCACCCCGTCGAGCCCCTCCGGCACCGCGAGCCCCTCCACGAACCCCAGGTCCGCCGCCCCCTCCAGCAACTGCCGTGCGACCGCAGCCGAGTTGCCCGCCAGCAGCGACACGGCCGTGCCGGGCCGCTCCGCCTGCAGGGCGACCAGCCAGCCCGGCAGCAGGTACTCCGCGATCGTCATGCTCGCCGCCACCCGCAGCCGCGAGTCCCGCTGTCCGCGCAGCGCCCGCGCGCCCGCGTCGAACGCCTCCGCCGCCTCGACGATCCGCCCCGCCCAGTCCGTCACCAGCGCCCCGGCCGCCGTCAGCCGCGACCCGCGCGGCGAGCGCTCCACCAGCGTCACCCCGAGCTGCCGCTCCATCGACCGGATCCGGCCGCTCGCCGCGGGCTGCGAGATGCCCCGTTCCCGGGCGGCCCGCCCGAGGCTCCCGAGCCGGGCGACGGCGAGGAGCAGCTCCAGCGCCGCCAGGTCGGGGACACGGTGCGACAGCTGTACGGGTACCGGCGACTCGGGGCTCATAACCCCAGCTTATGTGCCCATAGAGGCAAACTCCCTGGTGGGGACGGTCCCCGGGGCCGACGCTGGATACATGGCCACCACCGCACAACCCCTCACCCGCTTCCAGGCGCCCGCCACCTCCCCCGCTTCTCCCCCCTCCCCCGTGCGCCACCTCGGCCCCAACTGGTACGCCACCGTCATGGGCACCGCGATCCTGGCCACCGCCGGTACTGCCCTCCCGTACCGCTCCCCCGTCCTGCACACCGCGCTGACCGGCGCCTGGGCACTCGCCTGCGTCGTCCTGGTCACCCTCCTCCTGGCCCGCACCGCCCACTGGCGCCACCACCGCGACCAGGCCCGCGCGCACCTCCTCGACCCGGCGGTCGCGCCGTTCTACGGCTGTCTGGCGATGGCCGTGCTCGCCGTCGGCGGTTCGACCATGGCCGTCGGGCAGGACGTGCTCGGTCCGCACGCCGCGCTCGCCGTCGCGTCCACGCTGTGGGTGGCGGGCACCGTCCTTGGGCTGCTGGCCGCGCTGGTCGTCCCGTATCTGATGGTCGTACGGCACCGGATCGACGGTCCTGGCAGTGCGTCGCCCGTATGGCTGCTGCCGGTGGTGGCGCCCATGGTGTCGGCCGCGCTGGGGCCTCAGCTGATCCCTCACCTGCCCGAGGGACAGGTGCGGACGGCGATGCTGCTCGCCTGCTACGCCCTGTTCGGGCTGAGCCTGCTGGCCACCCTGCTCATCCTGCCGATGATCTTCGCCCGGCTGCTGGTGCACGGCCCGCTGCCGCTCGCTCTCACTCCCACCCTCTTCCTGGTGCTCGGCCCCCTCGGCCAGTCGACCACCGCCGTCAACCAGCTCGCGGACGTCGCACCCGGGGCGATAGGGGCGGCCTATGCCCACGGCTTCCAGGCCTTCGCCGTCGTCTACGGAGTCCCGGTGCTCGGCTTCGCCCTGCTGTGGCTGCTGCTGGCCGCCGCCCTGGTCGTACGGGCCGCCCGCGCGGGGATGCCGTTCGCGATGACCTGGTGGGGCCTCACCTTTCCCGTCGGTACGTGCGTGACGGGTGCGGCGGGCCTGGCCCGGCACACCGGGCTCGACGCCCTCGGGTGGCTGGCGACCGGGCTGTTCGTCCTGCTGGTGGCCGCGTGGGCGGTGACGGCCGTGCGTACCGTACGGGGCCTGTTCAGCGGTGCGCTGCTCGCAGCGCCGCGCTGAGTGCGGCCGGGGCGTCGGCGAGCGAGGGCCCGTACCAGGTGAGCATGCGTCCGTCGACGAGCGCGGCCGGGAGATCGGGGAAGGCTTCGGGCCCGTCGTCGGCGGTGAATCGGTAGGGCTCATTGGGGAGGACCACCAACTCGGCGCCGTCCGCGACCAGTTGCTCGATGCCGACCTTCGGGTAGCGGTCCTCGTGGGTGGCGTACACGTTCTCCACGCCGAGCCTGCGCAGCAGGTCCCCCGCGAAGGTGTCCCGGCCCAGCACCATCCAGGGCCGCCGCCAGACGGGCACGACGGCCCTGCGGACGGGCGCCGCGGGGGCCGTCACCGCGGCCCATGCCGCCTCGGCCGCGGTCAGCCACTGCGGGCGGCCGTCGACGCCGCACGCGCGCAGCACCCGTTCCAGTTCCGCGAAGGCCTGCTCCAGGGTGCGTACCTCGGTGACCAGGACTTCGGTGCCCGCCTCCCGCAGGGCGGCGAGGTCCGGCTCCCGGTTCTCCTCCTCGTTGGCGACGACGAGGTCGGGGCGCAGCGCGAGGACCGCCGGGACGTCGGGGTTCTTGGTGCCGCCGATACGTACGACACCGGGCCCGGGGTCCGCCGGGTGCGTGCACCAGTCGGTGACCCCGACCAGCGCACCCGGCACGGTGACGGCGATCGCCTCGGTCAGCGACGGCACCAACGAAACGACCCGCACCGCGACCCCCTTACCGCCGCGACTCGTCGGCCGCGTCGATGTGCTCGGCCACCGCGACCACCACGATCCGGGTGTCGGGCTCCGTGGCCCGCCACCGGTGCCGCACCCCGCCGGACAGGTGCAGCGTGTCGCCGCGGGACAGCCGGTAGGCCCGGCCCTCCGCCTCGACCTCCACCGCGCCGTCCGCGACGTACATCAGCTCGTCGTTGCGGTGCTGGTACTCGCGGCCCGCGTCCTGCATGCCGGTGAACTCCACGGCGTGCAGCTGGTGATGGCCGCGCACCAACGGCCGTACGCCCGAGCCGAGTTCGAGCCCCGGGTCGTCGGTGGTCCGGACGAGATCGACGGAGAGCGCGGAGTCGGCGGCGGCCAGGAGCTGCCCCGCCGTGGTCTCCAGCGCCTCGGCGACACGCTGCAGGGAACGCATGCTGGGGCGGGCGCGCTCGTTCTCTATCTGGCTGAGGAAGGGCACCGACAGTCCGCTGCGCTGGGCCACCACGGCGAGGGTGAGCCCCAGGGCGCGGCGCCGCCTCCGGACGGCTGTGCCGACCCGGAGGATCTCCTTGTCGTCCTTCTTGTCCTTCATACCTCTGTCGTCCTTGGGCACGGCGACTCTTCTCCCTTCCCCGTCTCGTTCTTTCCACCGACCCACAGCAGACTACGCAGCTTCACGCCATCGTTTCGTACACATGTCACACCTGCGTTACCCGGCTGCTCCGTCCTCAAGTCCCGGACGAGTCACAGGCGAGCCCCGAACGAGTCGCGGACGAGCCCCGGACGAGCCCCGGGCGCCCCCTGGACAGCAAAAGGCCGGGCCCCGCCGTTCGTCGTGAACGGCGGGGCCCGGCAGGGAGAACGAGGGGGGGGGAGGGACGGTCAGCCCGCGGCAGGGGCCATCTTGTCCGCGATTCCCGGGTTCTCCTTCATCCAGGCCTCGACGGCCTCCGGCTCGTGACCCGTGCCGCGCTTCTGGATCTCGTTCTCCAGGCTGCCGAGCTGCTTCTCGTCCAGCTTGAAGTCCTTGAACCACTTGGTCAGCTGCGGGTAGTTCTTGCCGAAGTCCTTGTTGCCGATGATGTGCAGGCGGTCGCCCTCACCGAAGGTCTTCTTGGAGTCCTTGAGCTTGGTCATCTGGTACTGGTTGTACGCCCAGTGCGGCGTCCAGAGCAGGACGGCGACCGGCTCCTTCTTGGCGTACGCGCGCTTCAGCTCGGTCAGCATGGCGGGCGTGGAGCCCTCGACGAGCTTGTACTCCTTGTCCAGGCCGTAGCCGGGAAGGACGTTGTCCTTGACGTTCTTCATGGCGGCGGCGCCGGGCTCGATGCCGATGATCTTGCCCTTGAACTGCTCACCCTTGCCCTTGAGGTCCTCCAGGGACTTGACGTCCTTGACGTAGGACGGCACGGCGATCTCGACGGAGGTGGGTCCGTACCAGGAGCCGACGTCGGTCAGCTTGTCCTTGTACTTGTCCCAGTAGTTCTTCTGCGTGAACGGCAGCCAGCCGTCGAGCTGGACGTCGACGTCACCGGCGGCGAGGCCCGCGTACATCGGACCGACCTCGAACTGCTTGAGGTTGATCTTGTAGCCGCGCTGCTCCAGGACGTTCTTCCACAGGTACGTGGCGGCGATGTCCTCTTCCCAGGGGAACCAGCCCATCTCGACGGCGCGCTCGCGCTCGTCCTTGCCGTCGGCCGCCTTGGCGGTCTTCGCCACCGGGGCGAGCTTGTCGACCAGACCCGGGTTGGCCTTCAGCCAGGTGCGGACGGCGTCCTGCTCCTTGCCCTTGCCGGACTTCTGGATCTGCGCCTCAAGGCTGGTGAGCTGCTTCTCGTCCAGCTTGAAGTCCTTGATCCACTTGCCGACCTCGGGGTTGTCCGCCGAGAAGCCCTTGCGGGCCAGCGTGTGGACGCCGTCGCCCTTGCCCCAGGCACCCTTGGTGTCCTTGAGCTTCTTGAGCTTGAAGTCGTTGTACGCCCAGTGCGGGGACCACAGCGGGACGACGATCGGCTCCTGCTTGGCGTACGCGCGCTTCAGCTCGGCCAGCATGCCGGGCGTGGAGCCCTCGACGAGCTTGTACTCCTTGTCGAGGCCGTAGGCGGGCAGCACCTTGTCCTTCAGCAGTCCCATCTCGCCGGCGCTCGGCTCGATGCCGACGATCTTGCCGCCGAACCGGTCCGCCTTGCCCTTGAGGTCGTCGAGGGTGTTGACGTCCTTCAGGTACGCCGGGACGGTCAGCTCCAGGGACGTCGGGCTGAACCAGGCGCCCATGTCCTCCAGCTTGTCCTTGTACTTCGACCAGTACTGGGCGTGCGTGGTCGGCAGCCAGGCGTCGGTGTTGAGGTCGATCTGACCCGTCGACTGTCCGGTGTAGAGGGCGCCCGCCTCGTACTGCTTGGCGTCGACCTCGAAGCCGCGCTGCTCCAGGATCTCCTTCCAGAGGAAGGTGGAGGCGATGCCCTCGTCCCACGGGATGTAACCCATGGAGATCTTCTTGCCGTTGCCGATCTGCGACGGGTCGGACGCGGTGTCGGCCTTCTTGCCGCCGAACATGCTCATGCTGCCCGCGACGAGCGCGAGGAGCACGATGCCCGCGACGGCCACGACGGGCTGCGGGCGGTACGACCAGACCTTGACTCCGGCCATGGCGCGGGCCTTGGCCAGGGCGCGCCGGCCCAGCGGGGAGACCGCGGTGCCCAGCGAGCTGGTCATGCGGTCCAGGTACATCGCCAGGATGACGATGGAGATGCCGGCCTCGAAGCCGAGGCCGATGTCGACGTTGCCGATCGCACGGTAGACCGCGCCACCGAGACCGCCGGCGCCGACCATGCCCGCGATGACGACCATCGACAGGCAGAGCATGATCTTCTGGTTGATGCCGGCCATGATCGTCGGCAGGGCCAGCGGCAGCTGGATGCGCTTGAGGATGTCGCCGGGCTTGGTGCCGAACGCCTCGGCCGCCTCGACCAGTTCGGCGTCGACCTGCCGGATGCCCAGCTCGGTCATGCGCACGCCGGGGGGCAGCGAGAAGATGATGGTGGCGATGATGCCGGGGACGGCGCCGACGCCGAAGAACAGGATGCCGGGGATCAGGTAGACCATCGCGGGCATCGTCTGCATGAAGTCCATGACCGGCCGGGTCACGGCGCTGACGCGGTCCGAGCGCGCGGCCCAGATGCCCAGCGGGATCGCGATGACCATCGTGATGATGGTCGCCACGAGAACGAGCGAGAGGGTCGACATGGCGTCGTCCCACAGCTCGATGGAGTCGATCAGCGCGAAGCCGACGAAGGACAGCACACCGGCGGTCAGACCGCGCAGCCAGAAGGCGATGACGGCGAGGATGCCCGCCATGAGCAGCGGCTGCGGGGCGCCGAGGACGGCGTAGATGCCCTCCTGCATGCCGCCGACGACGGTGGAGATGAAATCGAAGAGCCACGCGAGGTTCTTGGTCAGCCAGTCGACTGCGGAGTCGACCCACTGGCCGAGGTTGAGCCTAGGCACCTGCGGACACCTTCTTCACGTTCTTGGCGTCCTGCCGGCCGGCCTTCACGTTCTTGGCGTCCTGCTGGCCGGCTTCGGTGTCTCCCGCGAGCCCGGGAACCGTCGGCTCCATCGGCTCGCCGAGCACGGCGAGCAGCCGGGAGCGCGGGACGACGCCGATCAGGGAGCCCTTCGCGTCGGTCACGGCGACGGGCACGGCGCTCGTCGAGCACGGCGTGAACAGCTCGATGATCGGGGTGTCCGCGGAGACCGTGGCGGGGGCGGCTGCGATGACGTCCTGCGGGGTGCGCAGTTCCTTGCCCGACTCGTCCTGCGTCCCGATCGCGGTGTGCGGCTCGGCCATGATGGCGCCGGCCGTCAGCACGCGGGAGCGGTCGACGTCCTGGGTGAAGGAGGCGACGTAGTCGTTGGCGGGCGTGACCAGGATGTCCTCGGCGGTGCCGAGCTGGACGATACGGCCGTCCCGCATCACGGCGATGTTGTCGCCGAGGCGCATGGCCTCGTTGAGGTCGTGGGTGATGAAGACGATGGTCTTCTTCAGGGTCTTCTGCAGCGAGAGCAGCTGGTCCTGCATGTCGCGGCGGATCAGCGGGTCGAGCGCCGAGAAGGACTCGTCCATGAGGAGCAGGTCGGCGTCGGTGGCGAGCGCACGGGCGAGGCCCACGCGCTGCTGCATGCCGCCGGACAGCTCGTCGGGCCAGGACTTCTCCCAGCCCTTCAGGCCGGCCATCTCCAGTGCCTCGTGGGCGCGCTTCTCACGCTCGGCGCGCGGGACGCCCTGGACTTCGAGGCCGTACGCGGCGTTCTCCAGCACACTGCGGTGCGGGAAGAGCGCGAAGTGCTGGAAGACCATGGAGATCTTCTTGGCGCGCACATCGCGAAGGTCCTTGGGGGACAGGGCGGTCAGGTCCTGTCCGTCGAAGAGGACGCGACCTGCGGTCGGGTCGAGCAGTCCGTTGAGCATGCGCAGCAACGTGGACTTGCCCGAGCCCGAGAGGCCCATCACGACGAATATCTGGCCGGGCTCGACGCTGAACGAGGCGTCGATCACCGCGGCGGTCGTACCTTCGGCGCGGAGCTCGTCACGGTCGGAACCGCTTTCGAGCTTCTTGACCGCCTCGCCGGGTCGTCTGCCGAAGACCTTGTAGAGGCCTTCGGCTTGCAGCCTGGACACATACACCTCACGGGTTGAACCGATGACGACCTGCCACCCCCGTGGGCAGGTCGTGGAGCGGTGCGGATTCGGCCCGCTTCACCCGTCAAAAGATGCAGCTTCAAATCAAGAAGTTGAACTCCGGACGAGGCTCGCTCCGAAGGCGCCCCTGCCCGGGGTGACACGAGCCAAACGGAAAGTGATCCAGTTCACTTACGCATTCCCGACGCACCGGTTGCGCGAACGCGAGCCACGGTGCAGGCGGCCGGTGACCCGGGACCGGTCGCGCGGGCCGGTCGCACCGGGCCGGTCGCGCGGGCCAGTCGCACCGGGCCGGTCGCGCGGGCCAGTCGCGCCGGGCCGGTCGCGCCGGGCCGGTGTCAGTGCGGTGCGGCATCATCGGGGGCGTGACCCGACGCCTGATGCTCCTCGACACCGCTTCCCTCTACTACCGGGCCTACTTCGGGGTCCCCGACTCGGTCCGCGCCCCCGACGGCACCCCCGTCAACGCGGTCCGCGGGCTGCTCGACTTCATCGCCCGCCTGGTCCACGACCACCGGCCGGACGACCTGGTGGCCTGCTGGGACAACGACTGGCGCCCGCAGTGGCGGGTAGACCTCATCCCCTCCTACAAGGCACACCGCGTCGCCGAGGAGATCGAGGGCGGCCCCGACGCCGAGGAGACCCCCGACACCCTCTCCCCGCAGGTCCCGGTGATCGTGGAGGTCCTCGCCGCACTCGGCATCGCCCGGGTGGGCTCCGACGGGTACGAGGCGGACGACGTGATCGGCACCCTGACCGGCCTCGCCAAGGGCCCGGTCGACGTCGTGACCGGCGACCGCGACCTGTTCCAGCTCGTCGACGACGCCCGCGGACGCCGCATCCTCTACCCGATCAAGGGCGTCGGCACGCTCCAGGTCACCGACGAGGCCTGGCTGCGCGAGAGGTACGGAGTGGACGGCCCGGGGTACGTGGACCTGGCCCTGCTGCGCGGCGACCCGAGCGACGGCCTGCCGGGCGTGCCCGGGATCGGCGAGAAGACCGCCGCCAAGCTGCTCGACACGTACGGGAACCTGGCAGGGATCATGGCAGCCGTCGACGACCCGGCCGCGAAGCTCACCCCCTCCCAGCGGAAGAAGCTGGACGAGGCGCGGCCGTACATCGCGGTGGCGCCGAAGGTGGTGCGGGTCGCGGGGGACGTACCGCTGCCGCCGTTCGACGCGGCGCTGCCGCACGCGCCGCACGATCCGGCGGCACTGGAGGCCCTGGCCGAGCGGTGGGGCTTGGGAGGTTCTTTGCAGCGGCTGCTCTCGGTGCTCCAGGGATGAGCTGTTAGCTTAGGTAAGCCTAAGTATTAGGTGAGCCTAAGCAACGCAGCCATTTACTGTTTTGGGGAGAGCACCGTGGCAGAACGACCGGCCCGTAAGGCACCGCGAGCCCACGAGGCGACGGTGGTGCGCACCGAGCGGATCACTCCGCACATGGTGCGCGTCGTCCTCGGCGGCGAGGCCCTCGCGAGCCTCGGCGCCGACGAGTTCACCGACCACTACGTCAAGGTGCTCTTCCCGGCACCGGGCGTGACCTATCCGGAGCCCTTCGACATGGCCCGCATCCGCGAGGAGTTCCCCGCGGAGCAGTGGCCGGTCAACCGGACGTACACGATCCGCAGCTGGGACGCGGCGGCGGGCGAGCTGGCGATCGACTTCGTGGTGCACGGCGACGAGGGTCTGGCCGGCCCGTGGGCGGCCCGCGCCGAGGCCGGCGAGACGGTCCGCTTCCTGGGTCCTGGCGGCGGGTACGCCCCGGACCCGGCGGCCGACTGGCACCTCCTGGTCGGCGACGAGAGCGCACTGCCCGCGATCGCGGCTTCGCTGGAGCGGATGCCGGCGGGTGCGGTGGTGCACGCCTTCGTGGAGGTTGCGGACGCGGCCGAGGAGCAGAAGATCGTGACGCCGGACGGCGTCGAGGTGACGTGGCTGCACCGGGGCTCCGCCCCGATCGGCGAGCAACTGGTCGCCGCGGTGCGGGACTTGGAGTTCCCGGCCGGTGACGTGCACGCGTTCGTGCACGGCGAGGCGGGCTTCGTGAAGGACCTGCGCCGGCACCTGCGGATCGAACGGGAGATCCCGCGCGAACGACTCTCGATCTCCGGCTACTGGCGCCTCGGCCAGGACGACGACACCTGGCGCGCAGTCAAGCGCGAATGGAACGAACAAGTCGAACGCGAACAAGAAACCACCCCGGCCTAACCCCTCCCCACACCCCCGCCGCCCCCTTGGGCAGCGGGGCCACCCCCAGCCCCCTTGGGCAGCGGGGCCGCCCCCCGGGGGCGGGACGGGTGGGCAAGGGGGCGGCCCCACGCAGAGCCCCACACTCCACGACCGCACGCCCCCGACACCGCCCCCGAGCCGGTGCCCCGCACTACCGCCCACTACCGCCCCCACCCCGCCCGCGCCCAGCACCCTTCTCCCCCACCCCATAAATCCGCCCCGACTCCTCCGCCTGCGCGATCCTCCTCAGCGACCCGAACATCGCGTCCCCCAGCACCATCCCGATGACCACGCTCTCCAGCACGTCGTCCTGCGTCCCCCGCCCGCCGACGTACGCCAGGTCCGCCTCGGCGACCTTCTCCGCCGCTTCCGCATAGGCGTCGAGCGCCCCCGCGAACTCCTCGTGGCCGAGCCGCTCCGCCTCACTCAGGGTGCGCGCGAGAGCATCACCGTCCGGACTGCCCGGCGGCACGGACCAGCCGCGCCGTTCCGCCAGTTCGGCCACCGTCCGGCGGGCCTTCTCCGACGGCTCGCCGCCGCCGACCGCGCTCGGCGGCGCCACCGCTCCCGCCACCTCGCCGAGCAGCTTGTGCACCGGCTGCGACGTGTCGTCCACGACGGAGAGCACCTCGCCGATCCGCGCGAGCGAGAGCCCCCCGGCCCCGAGCAGCGAGCGGATCAGCCGCAGCCGCCGCTCGTGCGCATCTCCGTAACTCGCCTGGTTCGGGCTGGTCAACTCCCCTGCCGGGAGCAACCCTTCACGGACGTAGTACTTGATCGTCGGGACCGGGACGCCCGTTCTGCGACTCAACTCACCTATGCGCACTGCCTGTTCACCTCTCGCTTCGCCGAAGGGCCTTGCCAACCCCCCGCCCCACATGGATAGTTTAGCTATCCGATAGCGGCGAGTGCCACTATCCATTCCCACCGGGGGTTTCCCATGCACACCTGGCGTACCTGGCATCGCCCGCTGGTCGTCTTCTCGGCCCTGATGATTGCCTTAACCGTAGTCACCGGCACAGGTCTGGTGATCGACGACCGCACGGTCATGAACTCGCCGGTGTGGTTCAAGCCGTTCAAGTTCTCGGTGTCCTTCGCCGCGTACGGTCTCTCGCTGGCCTGGATGCTGTCCCTGCTCACCCGCTCCGGCACCGCCCGCCGGGCCCGGATCGGCTGGTGGGCCGGGGCGGTGGTCGCGGTGGCGAGCCTGGCGGAGATGGTGCTGATCGTGGGCCAGGCGGCCCGCGGCAAGCGCAGCCACTTCAACGTGGAGACGCCGCTCGACGCGACCCTGTTCGCCCTGATGGGCATGACCGTGGTGGTGCTGTGGCTCGGCAGCCTCGTCATCGCGGTCCTGGTGCTGCGGACGAAGCTCCTGGACCGGGCGGCCTCCCTCGCGGTGAAGGCCGGTGCGGTGCTCGCCCTGGCCGGGACCGCGCTCGGATTCCTGATGACGCAGCCGACCGCCGCCCAGCGCCGGGCCGGCATCACGGACACGGCCGGGGCGCACAGCGTGGGCATGGCCGACGGCGGTCCCTCGATGGCCGTGACCGGCTGGGCGACCACCGGCGGCGACCTGCGCATACCGCACTTCGTCGGCATGCACTCGCTCCAACTGCTTCCGCTGCTGGCCCTGTTGCTGCTCGCGCTCGCCCCGCGCGTCGCCCGCCTCGCCGACCCGGTGGTCCGGCTGCGGCTGACCGCGGTCGCCTCCGCCTCGTACGCCGCCCTGCTCGCCCTGGTGACCTGGCAGGCGCTGCGCGGACAGGCACTGGTCCACCCGGACGCGACGACGCTGGCGGCCGCCGGAGCGCTCGCCGTCGCCACGGCCGTCGGCACGCTCGCCTCGCTCCGCACCCCCCGCACCCCCGGCGGCCGGGTCGCCCGGAACGACAAGGAGCTCGCCGCATGACCGGCTTCCTCTTCGACCTGTCCTTCTTCCTGGCCTGCCCCTTCTGGCTGCTGATGGTCTTCGCGCCGCGCTGGCGCCGGACCGTGCGGATCGCGGGCTCACCGCTGACCGTGCTGCCGATCCTGGCCGTCTATCTGACGATGGCCCTCCCGGTGTTCCCCCAGCTCTGGGCGGCCGTCAGCAGCCCGAGCCTGGACGGTTTCCGCGAGCTGATGGTCCTGGCGAACGGCGCGGGCGCGATCTGGGCCCAGGTCATCGCCTGGGACCTGCTGCTCGGCCAGTGGATGTTCCTCGAAGCGCGCCGCCTGGGCCTGCACCCGCTGCTGATGGGCCCCCTGCTGGTCCTGACCATTGTGCTGTCGCCGATCGGCCTGCTGATCTTCCTGGCGATCCGGGCGGTACTGACCACCAGGGCTTCGAGGGCCGGGTCCGACGGGGCGGACCTGCCCCGGAGCAGCGCCACGCACGGGAGCGGGTGAACGTCGGCGCTGCTCGGCTCCCGCCGACGGAACATCGTGCCGAGCGCGTCGAGCGGCGACCCGAGGACCGTGTCGCACCCGATCTCCCCCGGTGCGCCCGTCCAGGCCCACATGCTGGAGCCGAGCGCGCTCAGCACGGCGACAGCCGCCCGACCAATCCGTCCGCCCGCCTCCTCCGAATACCCGGTGGGAATCGCTCGCCGCCCACCGCCAGAGAAGGAAGTCGCGTGAAAGAAGCCGTCCGCATCAGTGGGGCCGCCACGCCGGGGCCCGATCTCCAGGAGCTCATCAGCCGGGTGGCCAGGGGCGACCAGGAAGCCTTCGGCCGGGTGTACGACCTGGTCAGCGGCCCCGTCATGGGTCTGGTTCGCAGCGTGCTGCGGGATCCGGCGCAGTCCGAGGAGGTCGCCCAGGAGGTCCTGGTGGAGGTGTGGCGCACCGCCGCCCGCTTCCAGCCGGTCCGGGGCAGCGGCATGACCTGGGTGCTCACCATGGCACACCGCAGGGCCGTCGACCGGGTGCGCTCGGCGCAGGCGTCGGCCGACCGTGAGCGGCGGGCCGCGCTGCTGGACCGTACGCCCGCGTACGACGAGGTCACCGAGCAGGTGGAGGCGCGCCTCGAACGCGAGCAGGTGCGCCGCTGTCTGCGCACCCTCACCGAGCTCCAGCGCCAGTCGGTGACCCTGGCGTACTACCGCGGCCTCGCCTACCGGGAGGTCGCCGAGCTCCTCTCCGTCCCGCTGGGGACAGTCAAGACCCGGATGCGCGACGGACTGATCCGGCTGCGCGACTGCCTGGGGGTGGGCGCATGAGCACCGCCGAACTGCACACGCTGACCGGGGCGTACGCACTGCACGCCCTGCCCGACGAAGAGCGGGCCGCCTTCGAACGGCACCTCGCGGCCTGCCCGCCCTGCACCCGGGAAGTGGCCGAACTGGCCGCCACCGCGGCCCGGCTGGGCCGAGCCATGACCGAGACCCCGCCCGCCCACCTGAAGGAACAGGTGCTGCGACGAATCGCCACCGAACGCCAGGAAGGCCCACTGACGGTACGCCGGACACCCCCGCGGACCCGGTACGGCCGGTCCGCCTCCCGCTTCGCCCTGGCGGCGTGCGTGGCGGCCGCCGCCGCGTTCGGCGGGATCGCGGTGTGGCAGCACGAGGTGGCGAAGGACGCCCGGCAGCAGGCGCAGGCGGTGCAGGGCAGGGCCGAGGCGCTGGCAGCGGTGCTGGCCGCGCCGGACGCGAAGGTAGGCACGGGGAGGCTGGCGGAGGGTGCGTCGGGGACGGTGGTGGTCTCGCGCAGCCGCAACCAGGCCGCGTTCGTGGCGTCCGGGATGCCGGAACCACCGGCGGGCAAGGTCTACCAGCTGTGGTTCAACGACGGCGGCTCCATGCGCGCGGCGGGCCTGATGAACCCGGCCGCGCGCACGGACGCGGTCCTGCTGAGCGGCCCGGTCGGCAAGGCATCGGGCATGGGCATCACGGTGGAACCGGCCGGCGGATCCGCCGCGCCGACGTCCGCCCCGCTCGTACTGATGGAGTTCCCCGCATGAGCCGCATGAGCCGCACGGACCGCACGGACCGCACGAGCAACACGGACCGTATCGCCGTCGTCCTCTTCACCTCCGACCTGCGCGTCCACGACCAGCCCGTGCTGCGGGCCGCGCTGCGCGGCGCCGACGAGGTGGTGCCGCTGTTCGTGCTCGACGACGGGGTACGGGCCGCGGGCTTCGCGGCGCCGAACCGGCGCGCGTTCCTCGCCGACTGCCTGGCGGACCTGGACGCGGAGCTGCGCGACCGCGGCGGCCGACTGGTCGTCCGTACCGGAGCGGTCGTCGAGGAGGTCGTCCGGGTGGTGAGCGAGACGGGAGCGCGGGCGGTGCACGTGGCGGGCGGGGCGAGCGGGTACGCCCTGCGCCGCGAGGAGCGGCTGCGCACCGCGCTCGCGCACGCCCGCTGCGAGCTGGTGGTGCACGATGCGGTGGTCACGGTGCTGCCACCGGGAGCGGAGACCCCGACCGGCTCGGGCCGGGACCACTTCGCCGTGTTCACTCCGTACCACCGCAGGTGGGAGGCGGCGGGCGCGCGTGCGGTCGTCGCGGCGCCGAGGGCGGTACGGGTGCCGGAGCGGGTGGTGAGCGACCGCCTGCCGTCACGGACGGCGGTCAAGGCCACCTCCCCCGCCCTGGCGACGGGCGGGGAGCGCACGGCCCGCAGGAACCTCAACTCCTGGCTTTCGGACACCGCTTCGGGCATCGGGGCGTACGAGAACCGGCACGACGACCTGCCGGGCGACGCGACGTCGAGGCTCTCCCCGTACTTCCACTTCGGCTGCCTGTCACCGGTGGAGGCGGTGCACCGGGCCCGCCGGAAGGGCGGTCCGGGCGCGGAGGCGTTCGTACGGCAGCTGGCCTGGCGGGACTTCCACCACCAGGTACTCGCGGCACGCCCCGCCGCGTCCTGGTCCAACTACCGCGAACGGAACGACCGTTGGCGCTCGGACCCGAAGGAGATCGCGGCCTGGAAGGCGGGCCTGACCGGCTACCCGGTGGTCGACGCGGCGATGCGACAGCTCGCGCACGAGGGCTGGATGCACAACCGGGGCCGGCTGCTGGTCGCCGCCTTCCTCACCAAGACCCTCTACGTGGACTGGCGGGTGGGCGCCCGCCACTTCCTCTCGCTCCTGGTCGACGGCGACATGGCGAACAACCAGCTGAACTGGCAGTGGGCAGCAGGCACAGGAACGGACACCCGCCCCAACCGCCTCCTGAACCCCCTCACCCAGGCGAAACGCTTCGACCCGCACGGCGAGTACGTCAGACGCTGGGTACCGGAACTCGCGGACCTCGCAGGCCCGGCAGTCCATCAACCGTGGCGACTGAAGGCCCAGGACCGGGCCCGCTTCGACTACCCGACCCCGATCGTGGACCTGACGGCAGCACGGGAACGCTTCGAAAAGGCACGCACGTCCACACCAGTCCACTGAGCCCGTCCGGCAATTCGGCCCCGTCCGGTGACTCGGCCCGTCCGGCAATTCGGCCCGTCCGGCGTTTGAGGACGCACGGCTCGGCCGTGCACAGCCACCCCCTACACCCGCACCCTCGCCGCCACCGGCAAATGATCACTCCCCGTCCCCCCAAGAGTCCACGACTCAACCGCCACGACCCCCCTCCCCAGCACATGGTCCAGCCGTGTGAGCGGAAACGCCGCGGGCCAGCTGAGTCCGAACCCCCCACCCACCGCGTCCTGCACCGGCTTCAGCCTGCGCACCAGAGGAGCCAGACTGCGGTCCGCCGCACTCCCGTTGAGATCCCCGAGAAGCAGCACCTTGTCCTGCCGCTCCTGGGCAAGCACCCGGTCCAGCTCCTGGATGTTCCGATCGCGTGCCGCCGTGCCGAAGCCGAAGAGGCCGACCCGTACCGACGGCAGGTGCACCACGTACACGGCGACCGTCCCACCCGGGGTACGGACCTCGGCGCGCAGCGACCTGCTCCAGCCCGGGTCGAGGACGACCCGCCGGGTGTCGGTCAGGGGATGGCGGCTCCACAGGGCGACGGTCCCGATCCGCACCGAGTGCGGGAGCGCCTTGTCCAGAGCCTTCCGGTAGGCCGGGAGCGCGTCGTCGGTGATCTCCTCCAGCGCCACCAGGTCCGGTCCTGCGGCGAGCAGGGTGCGCGCGGTGCCGGCGGGGTCGGCGTTCTCGGCACCGACGTTGTGCGTCACGACGGTCAGATTCGGCTCGTCGGCAGCCGCCCCGGCGGCCACCACCGGCCAGAACGCACCGAGCCACAGCACTGCGGCGACCCCCGCCGCCACGGCGGCCGACGCCGAGCGCCGACGCAGTGCGGCAAGCAGCGCGAACGGCACGGCGAGACCGGCCCAGGGCAGCACGGTCTCCAGCAGACTGCCCAGATTGCCGACGGAGTTGGGCACGAGGGCGTGGACCAGGGGCAGGACTCCCACGAGAACGGCCGAGGCCGCGGCGGTACGCCCCCGCCGCCAGGGGCTGCCACCGGGGGCAGGGACGGGACTCAGCCGACGGACCCACCTGGGGAACGGATCCGGACCGACGGGGTCCGGACCGACGGGGTCCGGACCGACGGGGTCCGCATCGACGGGGTCCGGATCGGCGGGCCCCGGCCCGGAATGCTCCGGCCCCGGCACCCCACCCGTCGGATCCGAAAATCCCCCGCCGATGTACACGTCCGGATAGGGATCGTTGCGTACTGCGTGCGTCATGCCATGCCCTTCGGAGGACCTTCGGAGGAGGTGTGCGGTCGGCCTGCATCGGCTTCACGGCCGATGTCTGCTTCATCCCGTCGCATCCGCCTTCAGCGCCGGGCACGTGCCGCCCGGCCTCGTACGCAGCTCGAAGTGCCACATCTCGTTGTTGTAGATCTGACACAGGCCGTACGCCGCGCCCTTGCGGATCAGCCAGTCGTCCGCGTTCGTGGGGCCGATGTCGATCGCCTTGCCCAGTGCGTGCTCGGACGTCTCCGGCGTCTTCACGAACTGCCGCGCCCGCTCCAGACCGCCGTACTTGACCACGCCCTCGTCAAGCAGTCGCTGCTGGTACTCCTTGCTGCGCCAGCCCGAGGTCACGAAGAAGTCGACCCCGTCCTTCTTGGCGTCCTTCGCCGCCGCCTGGACCGCCTTGAGCAGGTCGGGGTCGAGGTTGCGCAGCGCGGAGTGCCCGGTGTCGAAGGGCGTCAGCGTGCGGGCCGAGGGGATGGCGCCGTCACCCGCGTCCGCCGCGCCGTCCTGGTTCCGCCCGCCGCCCATCGGGACCTCCCCGTTCGGCCGCGCCGGGCCTCCCGCCGATACCTCGGACGCCTCCGACGCCTCCAGCCGTGTCCCCGTACCCGTGTCGCCCGTCAGGGCCTCGGTCAGTCCCGCGCCCACCACGCCCACCGCGCCGGCGAGGACGAGACCTCCGGTCATCCACCAGACGCGGGCCCGCTTACCTTCACGCATGTATTCCTCCGGACGGCGTGCGTCCCCCACGGCCGGGGGTGCTGTGCAATGCCTCCAGTGGAGCGGGCGCCGTGTTGCCCGGGCGTCTTCGATTCCGGATACGTTCCGGATATGTCCGCCGTAGTTCCATGGCGCGGCAGGCCGACAAGTACAGGGAGAAACCGCCGATGCGCGTGCTGATCGTCGAGGACGAGCTCTATCTCGCGGAGGCCGTCCAGGCGGGGCTCCGGCTGGAGGCCATCGCCTCCGACATCGCCGGGGACGGCGACACCGCCCTGGAACGCCTCGACGTGCACTCCTACGACGTGGTCGTGCTCGACCGGGACATCCCCGGCACGCACGGCGACGACGTCTGCCGCATCATCGTCGAGCGCCGGCTCGGCTGCCGCGTACTGATGCTGACCGCGGCGAGCCACCTCGACGAAAAGGTCACCGGTTTCGAACTCGGCGCCGACGACTACCTCACCAAACCCTTCGACCTGAAGGAACTCGTCGTACGGCTGCGTTCCCTTGCCCGCCGTCCGAAGGACAGCACTCCGCCGATCCTCGAGTACGGGGATCTGCGCCTGGACCCGTTCCGCCGCGAGGTGTTCCGCTCCGGCCGCTACATCTCGCTCGCCCGTAAGCAATTCGCCGTACTGGAGGTCCTGATGGCCGCCCGGGGCGGTGTCGTCAGCGCGGAGAGCCTGCTGGAGAAGGCCTGGGACGAGAACGCCGACCCGTTCACCAACGCGGTCCGCATCACCATTTCCACCCTGCGCAAGCGACTCGGCCAGCCGTGGGCCATCCACACCGTGCCCGGCGTCGGCTACCGCCTCGACGAAGGATCAAACCCCTCCGCATGAACGCCGTGAACAACGCCGTGAACACCACCCGCACCCCCCACTCCCCGCGCACCACCAGCACTGCCGGCGCCACTGCCGCGCCCCGCCCCCGGCGCCTCTCCGCCCGCCTCCGCCTGACCCTCAGCTACGCCCTGTTCGCCGTCGTCGCGGGCGCGCTCGCCCTGGCCGTCATCTACGTGGCCATGTACAAGATCCCCAACTACCCACTCACGGCGTCGAATCCGCGCGACGATCCGTACGCCCCCACCCGGGACGAGATCATGAACCAGGTGGTGCGGTACTCGGGCCTCGCCCTGCTCGCCGTCACCGCGATCGGCCTCGCCGGGGGCTGGATCATCGCGGGCCGGGTGCTGCGCCCGCTGCAGGAGATCACCCGGGCGGCCGACCGGGCCGCCGCCGGTTCGCTGGAGCACCGCATCGGACTCACCGGCAGGCGCGACGAGTTCACCGATCTCTCCGACACCTTCGACCACATGCTGGGGCGCATCCAGGAGTCCTTCGAGGCACAGCGCCGCTTCGCGGCGAACGCCTCGCACGAACTGC
This sequence comes from Streptomyces sp. NPDC048442, assembly GCF_040651475.1. Taxonomy (NCBI): domain Bacteria; kingdom Bacillati; phylum Actinomycetota; class Actinomycetes; order Kitasatosporales; family Streptomycetaceae; genus Streptomyces; species Streptomyces sp. NPDC048442. Next base: position 29,648 of record NZ_JBEZKB010000024.1, on the reverse strand, counting down.
GCACCCCCCTCTCCGTCTCCCGCACCATGCTGGACGTCGCGGTCGCCGACCCGTCGGGCCAGGACTACGGGCGGCTGGTCTCACGGCTGTCCGAAACCAACCGGCGCGGCATCGAGATCGTCGAGGCCCTGCTCCAGCTGTCGGCCCTTAACCGCACCGAACTCACCCTGGAACCAGCCGACTTGGCGGACACCGCCACCGAGGCCCTCGGCCTGATCCGCGAAGAGGCCGCCGAGCTGGGCATCACCGTCTCCGCCGAAGCACTGCCCGCCCCGGTCACCGGCAACGCCGTCCTGCTGCGCCAGGTCGCCCTCAACCTGCTCCAGAACGGCCTGCGGCACAACCTGCCCACCGGCGGCGGCACCGTCACCCTGACCACCGGCACCGCCCCCTCCGGGCGGTCCACGCTGACCGTGACGAACACCGGCGAGCAGCTCCGGCCGGAGGCGGTCGCCACGTACGCCGAACCCTTCCTGCGCGGCCGGGGCCGACTGGCGGCCACCGGAGGCTCGGCCCGCGGCCACGGCCTGGGGCTGGCGATCGTGGCCGACATCGTCGACGCGCACGACGGCACACTGGACCTGCACCCGGCCCCCGGCGGCGGCCTCACCGCATCCATCACCCTCCCCGAACTCCGCTGACCCCCTCTTTGCCCCGGCCTTCCCGGCGTCCGCGATGCGCCGCACCGCCAGGTCCCGCTGCACGGCCGAGAGGGTGACGGTGCTGACGCGGGCCCCGCGCCGGGCCGCGGGCAGGAGTTCAGGGTCGCGGGAAGGGCGGGAAAGACGGCGGACGAGCAGTCCGCCCACAGCTCCCCGCACTTCTTCGGAGCCGTGGGCCCGGTGGATCGGTCGCACATCGGCCGACCCCCCGGAGGAAGGAATCGCTCCGCAGAACCAATCCGCCCTGCCCACCGCTGCGAATCCCTTGCGTGAGCGGAAAACAACGCACCTACGCAAGCGCGGCCGGCGGACTGGTCGCCGGTTTCTCGGCGCTGTGCGCCGCGGAACTGGCGGCGAGCGCGGTACGGCCCGAGGCGGGCCCGGTGGCCGCCGTGGGCGGCGCGGTCGTGGACCGTACGCCCGCCGCGGTGAAGGACTTCGCGGTCCGCACCTTCGGCACGGCAGACAAGCTGGTCCTCCAGCTCGGCATCCTGACGCTGCTGGCCCTGTTCGCGGTGACGGTGGGCCTGCTGTCCGCCCGGCACCGCCGCACCGGAGTGCTCCTGGTCCTCGCCTTCGGCGCGCTCGGCGCGTGGGCGGCCCTGGAACGCCCCGACAGCCGCCCCCTGGACGCACTGCCCTCGCTGATCGGCGGCCTGGCGGGCTGCGTGGCGCTGTACCTCCTCACTTCGAAACTGGGCCCGCGCCCGTCTCCGGCTGTCGAGGAGACGGCCGAGGTGCCCGGGGCCGACCCGGACGCCGACCGGGGGAACGTGGGCTCCCCTCCCGGCCCGGCCGGCCCCTACCAGGCCGGGGGCCCGTCGCGGGAGGAGTCCCCGGCCGCCCCGTACGGGCGGAGCCCGGATGCTGCACATCCGGCCTCCGCCCGTACGGACCCCTCACCGGAGAACGACCGCAGGGCTCGGGGACCGTACCGCCGAGAACTCCCCCGGAACATGATCACGGGGACCGTCGGAAGCGACAGTTCCCACACCCCCTCCTTCGACCGCCGCGCCTTCGTCGTCGCCGCGTCCTCCGTCGTCGCCGCGTCCGCCGGTGCCGGGCTGCTCGGCCGCCGGCTGAACTCCGGCAGGCAGGCCGACGCAGCCGCCGCACGCTCCCGCATCGCGATCCCGGCGCCCGCCGAGCCGGCCCGGCCGGTACCCTCCGGCGCCGAGCTGCGCGTGCCCGGCCTCGGCCCACTGACCACCCCCAACCGGGACTTCTACCGCGTCGACACCGCCCTCGTCGTGCCGCGCGTCGACGCTACCCACTGGCGCCTGACGATCCGCGGCAAGGGCGTGGACCGGCCGCTGACCCTCTCGTACGAAGACCTGCTCCGGCGCCCGCTGATCGAGCGCCACGTGACCCTCACCTGCGTGTCCAACCAGGTCGGCGGCCCCTACGTGGGCAACGCACGCTGGATCGGCGTACGGCTGGCGGACCTGCTCCGCGAAGCGGGCGTACGGCCGCCGTCCGACGGCGGCCCCGCCGACCAGCTCGTGGCGCGCTCCGTCGACGGCATGACGCTCGGCTCACCCGTCGAGACGGTCATGGACGGCCGCGACGCCCTCCTCGCCGTCGGCATGAACGGCGAGCCGCTCCCCTTCGACCACGGCTTCCCGGTCCGCATGGTCGTCCCCGGCCTGTACGGCTACGTATCGGCGTGCAAGTGGATCCAGAGCCTCGAACTGACCTCGTTCGACGACTTCGACGCGTACTGGGTGCGCCGCGACTGGGCCCGCGAGGCACCGGTCAAGACGCAGTCGCGCATCGACACCCCGCGCCCGTTCGCCTCGCCGCAGGCCGGCGAGGTGACGGTCGCCGGGGTCGCCTGGGCGCAGCACCGGGGCATCGCCCGGGTGCAGGTGCGCGTCGACGGCGGCCCGTGGCAGGACGCCCGGCTGGCCGCCGAGACCAGCCGCGACACCTGGCGGCAATGGCGGTGGCCGTGGCGGGCGACCGCCGGGAGCCACACCCTCGAGGTCCGCGCGACGGACCGCGAGGGCGACACCCAGACCGAACGCCGCGTCGGAACGGTCCCCGACGGCGCGACCGGCCTCCATTCGGTGGTGGTCTCCGTGACCTGACCCCGAGCGTCCCTGGACTCACCTCATACCCGCCCCACACCACACAGGAGAACGCCATGAGCACCACCCGTACCCTCGCCCGCCGAGCCGCCCTCGCCGTCGCCGCGGCGGCCGTCCTCCCGCTTGCCCTCACCGGCTGCTCGGACGACGGCAAGTCCACGGACGCGTCCCCCTCCCAGAAGGCGAGCATGGGCTCGACCCCCTCCGGCAAGACCGACACGGCCGCGGTGAACGGCCCGTTCGGCCCGGGGTGTGCCGGTGTCCCGAAGGAGGGCAAGGGCAGCTTCGACGGCATGGCCAAGGACCCGGTGGCCACCGCCGCCTCCCACAACCCGGCCCTGTCCACCCTCGTGACCGCGGTCAAGAAGGCAGGCCTGGTCGACACCCTCAACAACGCCCAGAACATCACGGTGTTCGCGCCCACCGACGACGCCTTCGCCAAGCTCCCGAAGGCCGACCTGGACGCGGTACTCGCCGACAAGGCCAAGCTGACCAGCATCCTCACCTACCACGTGGTCGGCCAGAAGCTGACCCCGAAGCAGCTGGAGAGCGGCAGCTACCCGACCCTCCAGAAGTCCACCCTCACCACCTCGGGCTCCGGCGAGGCGTACAAGGTCAACAACACCTCGAACGTGGTCTGCGGCAACGTCCCGACGGCCAATGCGACGGTCTACATCGTCGACACCGTCCTGATGCCGAAGTCCTGACGGCCCCCGGACGACGGACCCCGACGCGAAGTCCCGGAACAACGGCCCCGGACGCAGACTCGTCCGTCGGCACGGCCGTCCGCGGTCGCCCCCGGACGCCCCCGGACGCCCGGGCGCGCCCCCGAGTCTCACCTCGGCGGCGCGCCCTCGCGCGCTTCGGGCACAGTCACCGGCCGCACAGCGGTCCCACCCCTCCGTACCCTTGTCCCGACATGAACCGCAGACCCCGCCGCCGCAGGCCCACCCCCGCTCCCCTCCCCCAGCGCCTCGGCATCGACCCCATCCACCTGAAGTTCCCGCCCGCGGGAAACGCCGCGGGCGCCACGGCCGGGGCACCGGGGACGAACCCACCCACCGCCCGCTCCCACCTCCTCACCCGCCTCTCCGCCGCCTCCCCCACCACCATCGACCACATGCTCCGCACCGGCGCGTTCGTCACCGCCGACGGCACCCCCCTCGCCCCGGACGCCCCGTACACCCCGGGGCTCGAAATCTGGTTCCACCGCGATCTCCCCCCGGAGACCCCGGTCCCCTTCCCGCTCCACGTGCTCCACCGCGACGCCCGCATCCTGGTCGCGGACAAGCCCCACTTCCTGTCCACCACCCCCCGTGGCAGCCACATCACGCAGACCGCGCTCGCCCGTCTCCGCCACGATCTGGACCTCCCCGCCCTGAGCCCGGCGCACCGCCTGGACCGGCTGACCGCGGGCCTGGTGCTCTTCGTCGTCGACCCGTCAGTCCGCGGCGCGTACCAGAACCTCTTCCGGGACCGCCAAGTCCGCAAGGAGTACGAGGCGTTGGCGCCGTACGACTCCTCGGTCGCCCGCGCCCTCCCCCGCACGGTCCGCAGCCGTATCGAGAAGGTCCCCGGCATCGTCGCCGCCCGCGAGGTCCCGGGCGAACCCAACAGCGAAAGCCTCATCGAACTGACCGAACACAGAGGAGACTTGGGCCGCTACCGCCTCACCCCTCACACCGGCCGCACCCACCAGCTCCGCGTCCACATGAACGCCGTCGGCCTCCCCATCCTCGGCGATCCGTACTTCCCACACCTCACGGACCCGGCCCCGGACGATTTCAGCCGCCCGCTCCAACTCCTCGCCCGCACACTGGAGTTCACCGACCCCCTCACGGGCGCGCACCACCGCTTCGAGAGCCGCCGCACCCTCCAGGCCTGGTCCGACCCCGACGGCTGGGCGGCGGCATGACGAAGGCCCCGGCCGGAACAGAATCCGACCGGGGCCCAGACACGCACTCAGCACTCAGCACCCAGCACCCAGCACCCAGCACCAGCACCAGCACCAGCACCAGCACCAGCACCAGCAGCCGACTACCCCACCGAGCTGTAAGCCACCACACCCCTGCGCACCGCATCAACAGCCTTCCGGGCGTTCTTGGCGACCGTACTGTCCTCCCTGGGCGCCGCAGCGGCGACCTGCCCCAGCACGTCGATCACCTGCTTGCACCAGCGCACGAAGTCACCGGCCGGCATCTCCGCCTCACGCAGCACCTCGTCCAGATTCCTGCCCGAGGCCCACATGTGGACCGCCCAGGCGAACCCGAGATCCGGCTCGCGCTGGCCGACCCCTTCCGCCTGGTTGATCCGGTGGTCCTCCTCCAGGGCATCCAGCCGGCCCCAGATCCGCACCATCTCTCCGAGCGCCTCCTTGGCCGCGCCCCCCGGCACCTTCGGCGCCACCGCATCGTCGGACTGCCGTGCCTCGTACACCAACGCCGAGACACACGCGGCCAGTTCGGCAGGGCTCAGACCTTCCCAGACGCCCTCGCGCAGGCACTCCGAGGCCAGCAGGTCCAGCTCGCCGTACAGCCGCGCCAGCCGCTTGCCGTGCTCGGTGGCCTCGTCGCCGCGCAGATAGTCCAGCTCGGTCAGCAGGGCGTAGATGCGGTCGAAGGTACGGGCGATGGTGTTCGTCCGGCCCTCGATCCGCTGCTCCAGCTGCCGGGTGTCGCGCTGCAGCCGGTAGTACCGCTCCGCCCAGCGGGCGTGGTCCTCGCGCTCGTCGCAGCCGTGGCACGGGTGCGCGCGCAGTGCGGCCCGCAGCCGGGCGATCTCCCGGTCGTCGGCCGCCTCCGCCCGCCCCCTGCGGTGCCGCTCGGGTGCGAGGTGCCCGGCCTTGGACCGCAGTTGGGAGGCGAGGTCGCGCCGCGACTGCGGGGAGCGCGGGTTGAAGGACTTCGGAATCCGCATCCGGTCCAGCGCCTCCACCGGCACCGGGAAGTCGATGCCCGCGAGCCGCTTGACCTGCCGCTCGGCGGTCAGCACCAGGGGCCGCGGCCCGTCGTGCTGCTCGAACCCGCGGTGGTGCCCGTTGGTGCGGCCCGCCGGAACTCCCGGGTCCAGCACCAGGGCGAGCCCCGCGAACTTCCCCGTCGGCACGTGGATGACGTCACCGGTCTTCAGTTTCTCCAGCGAGTCCGCCGCCGCCACCCGCCGCTGGGCCGCCCCCTGCTTGGCCAGGTCGGTCTCCCGGTCCTTGAGGTCCCGGCGCAGCGCCGCGTACTGGGCGAAGTCACCGAGGTGGCAGGTCATGCCCTGCTGATAGCCCTCCAGGCCCTCCTCGTTCTTCTGGACCTGCTTGGAGATCCCGACGACCGACTTGTCCGCCTGGAACTGTGCGAAGGAGGTCTCCAGGAGCTCCCGCGACCGGTGCCGGCCGAACTGCTGGACCAGGTTGACCGCCATGTTGTACGACGGTTTGAAACTGGACCGCAGCGGATACGTGCGCGTACCGGCCAGGCCCGCGAGCGCGCCCGGGTCCATGCCGCGCTGCCAGAGCACCGCCGCGTGCCCCTCGACGTCGATGCCGCGCCGCCCGGCCCGCCCGGTGAGCTGGGTGTATTCGCCGGGAGTGATGTCGGCGTGCTGCTCGCCGTTCCACTTGACGAGCTTCTCCAACACCACGGACCTGGCAGGCATGTTGATGCCCAGCGCCAGGGTCTCCGTCGCGAAGACGGCCTTCACCAGGCCCCGTACGAACAGCTCCTCCACGACCTCCTTGAAGGTCGGCAGCATGCCCGCGTGGTGCGCGGCGATGCCCCGCTCCAGCCCTTCCAGCCACTCGTAGTAGCCGAGGACATGGAGGTCCTCGCCCGGAATGGCGGCGGTCCGCTCCTCGACGATCTCGCGGACCCGCTGCCGGGCGTCCTCGTCATTGAGCCGCAGTCCCGCGTACATGCACTGCTGGACGGCGGCCTCGCAGCCGGCCCGGCTGAAGATGAACGTGATCGCGGGCAGCAGCCCTGCGGAGTCGAGCCGCTCGATGACCTCGGCCCGGCTCGGCGTCCAGATCCGGGTCCGCTGGCGGCGCTCGCGCTCCCGGTCGGCCTCGCGGACCATCTTGCCCTTGCGCCTCTCGCGCGGGTTGTACGTCTTCTGGTTCTCCATGCGGGCCATGCGCAGCAGGTCCGGGTTGACCTCGCGGCGCCCGCCGCGGCCGTCGTCGGACTCCTCGAAGAGGTCGTACATCTTCCGCCCGGCCAGCACGTGCTGCCACAGGGGTACGGGGCGGTGCTCGGAGACGATGACGGCGGTGTCGCCGCGCACCGTGTCCAGCCAGTCGCCGAACTCCTCCGCGTTGGACACGGTCGCCGACAGCGACACCAGGGTCACCGAATCGGGCAGGTGAATGATCACCTCCTCCCACACGGCTCCCCGGAAGCGGTCGGAAAGGTAGTGCACCTCGTCCATCACCACGTACGCCAGGCCGCGCAGGGACTGCGAGCCCGCGTAGAGCATGTTGCGCAGCACCTCGGTGGTCATGACGACCACGGGCGCGTCCGCGTTGACGCTGTTGTCACCCGTCAGCAGCCCGACCTTGTCGGCGCCGTAGCGCTTCACGAGGTCCTGGTACTTCTGGTTGGACAGCGCCTTGATGGGCGTGGTGTAGAAGCACTTGCCGCCCTGCGTGAGGGCGAGGTGCACGGCGAATTCGCCGACGATCGTCTTGCCCGAGCCGGTGGGTGCCGCGACCAGAACGCCCTTGCCCGCCTCCAACGCCTGGCAGGCCTCGATCTGGAACGGGTCCAGGTCGAATTCGTACATGGCGCGGAAGGGGGCGAGCGCGGTGGCCTCCTCGGCTGCGTGGATCCGGGAGGCGGCGTATCGCTCGGCTGGTGAGAGGTCCTCTGTCATCTTGTCTTCGAGCCTACCCGCCACCTCTGACACTCAGCCCGATCTTTATTCACCCTTGGAATCCGCCCACCGGACCCGGCCGTTCCGCTCCTAGGCCGGTCACAGAAAAGTCCCCCCGGACGCCGTCCGGGGGGACCTGCAGGATCAGGTGATGTCGTCGTAACCGTTCAGCTGCTTCGGACCCTTGGCGCCCGCCTGCTCCGGCAGCATCCGGGACGCGGTGACCGGCTCGATCTCGTGGCCCAGGGGATCGGGCGTGAGGTCCAGGTGGGAGGCCTCGTCGTCGTCGAGATCGGCGTCGGGGTCATTGCGCTGCCGTCGCTTGTCGTTCAGCAGCGAGAAGCCGACCGCGATGAAGTAGAGGACGGCGATCGGCCCGGCCAGGGCGAGCATGCCGACGGGGTCGGTCGTCGGAGTGATCACGGCGCCGAAGACGAAGACGCCCATGATGACGCCGCGCCACCACTTGACCATCGTCCGGCCGGAGAGTGCACCGGTCATGTTCAGCATGATCAGGACCAGTGGCAGCTCGAAGGAGACGCCGAACACGAGCACCATGCGCAGCGTGAAGTCGAGGACGTCGTTGAGCTGCAGGAGATTCGCGGCACCTTCGGGGGTAAAACTGATGAGCACCTTCACGCTGACCGGCAGGATCAGGTACGCGAGGTAGGCACCGCCCACGAACAGCGGCACGGCAGCGCCGACGAAGGCGTACGTGTACTTCTTCTCGTTCCTGTGCAGGCCCGGCGCGACGAAGGCCCAGAGCTGGTACAGCCAGACCGGGCTGGACACCACGAGCCCGGCGGTGAGGCTCACCTGGATCGTCACGCTGATCGGTGACATCAGCGTCTGGAAGGTGACCATCGCGCAGTTGCCGCCGTCGCTGGACACGCCGTCGGGGCACTTGGGCACCGGCGCCGTGATGAAGCTGAGCAGCTCCTGGCTGAAGTAGAGCGCCCCGACGGTGGCCACCACGATCGCCAGCACAGCCTTGGCGAGCCGGTTGCGGAGCTCGCGAAGGTGTTCCACGAGGGGCATCCGGCCCTCGGGATCCTTGTCCGTCTTGCGGGCAGACTTGAGCAACCCACGTCCTCATCTCGTGCGGCAGCAGGTCACCGGTCGCGGTGCCTGCGGCGGACCTTGGGTCAGCGCTGGGTGTCGGTGGGCTCGGACACCGGACGCGAGCTGGTCACGTCGCCGGGCGCGGCCTTGATGGTGCGGGGGGCTTCGGCGGCCGGGCTCTGCGTGTCCGCGGGGACCGGCTCGGGGGTGTCGTCCTTCTTCATCGCCTTGGCCTCACTCTTGAGGATGCGGGCGGACTTGCCCAGCGAGCGGGCCATGTCCGGCAGCTTCTTGGCGCCGAAGAGCAGGATGATGACCAGAATGATGAGGATGATTTCGGGTCCACCGAGGTTCATGCTTTTTTACCTTCTTCACCGAGGCGACAGGGGGGTCTGGCACTCGACCGGCCGGACGTCTGTCCGGTCGCCGCGCTGCCAGCGATCGTAACCCGCAGGGGTAAACGCAGGGCAATGCCTGTGCGTCCCCCCGGTTGCGGCCCGCCGCCTCGTTCGGAGGCCACAGCTCCGAGCGTACCGCCCGCGCGCACACTGGTGGAGACCACTGCGACCACCACTCGGCTACCGCAGTGCTTCGCCACTCCGCGCCAGGCTTTCCGCCGACCGCTCCAGGTCCCCGGCGGCGACGTTGATCCGCTGCGAGGCCTCGGCGACCTGAGCGCCGAGCCGCCGGACTTCGACGAAGACCCTGACCGCCAGGACACCGAGCACGGCGAGGCCGAGAGAACCGAGAGCGATGGCGAGCATGGGCCAGAACATGGGCAGAGCCTAAGGGGTCGTGGGCCTGGCCGGAGCAGAGGCCCAAGCGCGCGGGTCAGAGTGCGGAGTGCAGGCGCAGCGTACGCACGCCGCCGCGCGTGAGGAGTTCCACAATCCGCTCCCCGGCCGGCTTGCGGACCGCGTTCCCGCACTCCGGGCAGGTGAAGGAGTAGAAGGTGGTACGGCGGCTGCCGCCGATCGCCAGCCGCAGCGCGTCCGCGTCCAGCTCGAAGCGGGCCCGGCAGTCCGGGCAGGCCGCCTTGAAGAAGACCGCCTCCACCGGAGCGGCAAAATCAGACATCACAGACATGTCTCCAGCTCTCCTCGTGCCTTGTTCCCTGTGCCTGTCACGCGGCGTTCCGCACGCCTGTCACACGACTCACGCGGCGTTCCGCACCCCGCTCACGTGGCGGGCCCGCCCGTCAGGCGAGAGCGCCCGGCCCCTCGGCCGGCTCCCTCTCGTACGCCGTGAGCGCATCCCGGGCCGCCTCGCGCGCACTGACCGCGAGGCCGACCGGCGACACGATCCGCCCGTCCCTGCCCAGCCGCAGCGCGAGGCGCCGCAGCGAGGTGGGGTCCGGGGTGCGCAGGGTGACCCGCAGCCCCCCGTCGGGCAGTTCCTCGGCACTGTCGTGCGGGTAGTACTCGGCGACCCAGCGCCCGCCGGGCCCCACCTCGACCACCACCTCCGGGTCCTCCGCGGCAGGCTGCACCAGCCCCTCCGACAGATCCCGCAGCTCAAGCTCGGGCGGCGCCGACGGCTCGTCGAGCAGCCTGATCTCGGCGACCCGGTCCAGACGGAACGTACGCCGCGCCTCGGACAGCCGGCACCACGCCTCCATGTACGTGTGCCCCACCGCGAACAGCCGGATCGGGTCCACCTCACGCTCGGTCAGCTCGTCCCGGGCGGGCGAGTAGTAGCGCAGCCACAGACGCCGCCGCTCCGAGATCGCCCGGTCGACGTCCGCGAAGACCCCGCCCTCCGACTCGAACGTCACCGAGAGACGCGAGCTGGCGCCCGCCACCTCACCGGCCGCCGCCTCCAGCTTCGCCGTCGCCCGCAGCAGCGCCTGCCGGTCGCCCTCGCGCAGCCCCGGCAGCGTGGACACCGCACGCGCGGCGACCAGCAGCGCGGTCGCCTCGTCGGCCGCCAGCCGCAGCGGCTCCGCCACGTCGTCCGGGTTGTGCCACCAGATCCGCTCGCCGTCGGTGTCGATGTCGAGCAGGTCACCGCCCCTGAAACTCGTCCCGCACATCGGCAGCACGTCCAGGTCCGAGATCAGCTCGTCCTGGGTGATCCCGAAGGCCCGCGCCACGTCGTCGACGTGCGCCCCGGGCCGCTCCCGCAAATACGTCACCAGCGACAGCATCCGCCGCGTCTGGTCGATGGCATTGGTCGCCACGGTCCCCGCCCCTCAGCCCTTGGCCACGGCGCGCAGCCGGTCCACGACGTCCGCCCGCAGATCAGCGGGCTCCAGCACGACCACGTCCGGGCCGAATTCAACGAGCCAGGCATCAAGACCGTGCCCGTACGGAATCGCCAACTCGTCCCACCCGTCGCCCAGTTCACGCACCGCACTCGCCCGCGAGCGCAGCGGGTACCCCGACCCCGACCGCAGCCTGATCAGCGCACTGCGGGTCGCGGTCTCCCCCGCCCAGCTCTCCACAGTCTCCCGTACGGTCACCACGTCCGGCACCTCAGCGGTGAAGGCCCCCGCCCGCGAACGCACCTTGCCCGTGATCCGCGACAGCCTGAAGACCCGCTCCGCACCCCGGTCACGGTCCCAGCCCGCCAGGTACCAGTGACCGCGCCAGCACTCCAGCGTCCACGGCTCCACATGCCGGGTCTCCGGCCGGGCGGCGGTCGCCTTGCGGTAGTCGAACACGACAGGACGGCGGTCCCGGCAGGCCAGCATCAACGGCTCGAACGCCGCCTCGTGCACCGGAATCCGCGGCTCCAGCGCACTGTGCTGCGTCGCGTACGGATCGTCCGCCTCCGGCATCCCCGCCGCACGCAGCTTCTGCAGCGCACCACTGGCCGCTCCCGCGAGCCGGGCCTGCTGCCACACCTTCGCCGCCAGCCCCAGCGCGGCGGCCTCCTCCGCGTCGAGCGTGATGGCGGGCAGCCGGTTGCTGTCCCGGCGGGCCAGATAACCGACCTCGCCGTCCAGGTTCTCCACGGTCTCGATGACCAGACCCAGTTCGCGCAGATCGTCCTTGTCGCGCTCGAACATCCGGTTGAAGGACTCCTCGTTGCCCGCCTCCAGGTAGGCCTCGATGGACTCCTTCAACTCACGCTTGCTGAGCGGGCGCCGGGTACCCAACAGGCACAGCGCCAGGTTCATCAAACGCTCGGCCTTGGCAATCGCCATCGACGCCCTCTCTCCCGAAGTGCACCGTGAACCGTCCCGGCGCTACGACCGTCGACCGTACCGCCCCGGGGTGTCGCGGCAAAAGCCGAGAGCAAAAGCCGAAGGCCCCCGCCGGTCAGGCAGGGGCCCTCGAACCGCACACGCACGACGCGTCCGCGTACCGCTGTCGCGTACGTGCGACCAGCCGTCACGTACTGCGATCAGACGGAAACCAGATCGCAGACGAAGATCAGCGTCTCGCCCGGAGCGATCACACCGCCGCCGGCGCCACGGTCGCCGTACGCCAGGTGCGCCGGGATGGTCAGCCGGCGACGGCCGCCGACCTTCATGCCCTGCACGCCCTGGTCCCAGCCCGCGATGACCTGACCGGCACCGAGCTGGAACTCCAGCGGGTTGCCACGGTTCCACGAGGCGTCGAACTCCTCGCCGGTGGAGAAGGCCACACCGACGTAGTGGACCTTCACGTAGTCGCCGGCCTTGGCAACAGCGCCGTCGCCCTCCCAGACGTCCTTGATCTCAAGGACCTCCGGGGCGTCACCCTCGGGAAAGTCGATCTCGGGCTTCTCGATGCTCACTGCTCTGCTCCTACTTCGTACCTGTCGGGACAACCGGGACAGTCTTACATTGCCGCCAGGATGTCCACCACGAAGACCAGCGTGGAGTTGGCCGGCATGGTCTCCCCCTTGGCCTCCTTGCCGTACGCCTTCTCCGGCGGGATCACCAGCAGAACGCGGCTGCCGACCTTCTTGCCGACCAGACCCTCGTCCCAGCCCGGGATGACCTGACCCGCACCGATCGGGGTGACGAACGGCGCACCGGTCTTCCAGCTGGCGTCGAAGAGCTCCGCCTTCGGCTTGCCCTCGTTCAGCTTCCAGGCCGCACCGCTGTACTGCATGTACACGGTCTGGCCCTTCTTCACCTCCGCGCCGTCACCCTCGATCAGCGTGTCCGCGACCAGCTTCTTCGGCGGGTCGTTCTTCGGAATCGTGATCGTGGCGGCCTCTTCCTTCTCCGCCTGGATCTTCGGCATGTCGGCGGCGGTGTCCTTCTGCTTCCCCTCCGCCTTCTTGGGGATGATCTTCTGGACGTCCAGCACGAAGACCAGGTTGTCCTTCGGACCGACCTTCATCTCCGGCTTGCCCTGCGGACCCCAGGCAGCGGCCGGCGGAGCCACGACCAGCACCCGGCTGCCCACCTTCTGACCCAGCACACCCTGCGCGAACGCCGGAATGACCGTCGGCGAACCCGCCGCGATCACCTGCGGCGGCGCGGCCTTCTCCCCGTACGAACCACCCAGCGACTGGGCACCCTTCCAGATCCTGGCCTCGTAACCGGCCATCACGAGGTCGCCCTTCTTGACCTCGGGGCCGTCCCCCTCCGAAACCGTCTTCACGACGAACTTCCCGCTCGGCTCGCCCTTGGGAATGGTGAGCTGGGGCTGCTTGCCCGTCTCGCCCTTCACCGTCGGCATCGGCGCCGCGTCAGTGACCGGCTTGGGAGCCTCGGGCTGCTTCTGCTGCTCCGCCGCCTTGTCGGGGGACGACGACGAACTCTTCCCGTCCGTCGGTTCCTTGTCACCGCCCCCGCAGGCAGTCAGCGCCAGGGCCGGAACGATCAGGAAGGCTGCAAGTCGGCGTCGCACAGGTGTCCTCGGGGTTGCTGGGACTGGTCAGTGGCCGCCACTCTACGGCCCGGCCCACCCAGGACGGCGGAGGGCATGCACAGGGCCCCGCAGACGAATGTCTGCGGGGCCCCGGAGTGAAAACACTCACCGCCCACCCGCCGGAAAGCCCGAACGGCTGCCCGGCAGGCGACGGCTACATGCCCGCGATCAGCTTCTCCACCCGGTCGTCCACCGACCGGAACGGGTCCTTGCACAGCACGGTGCGCTGCGCCTGGTCGTTGAGCTTCAGATGCACCCAGTCGACGGTGAAGTCCCGCCGCTGCTCCTGCGCCCGCCGGATGAAGTCCCCGCGCAGCCGCGCCCTGGTCGTCTGCGGAGGCACCGACTTGCCCTCGAAGATCTTCAGGTCGTTGCAGATCCGGGCCGCCTGGCCCTTCCTCTCCAACAGGTAGTACAGACCCCGGCGCCGGTGGATGTCGTGGTAGGCGAGGTCTATCTGCGCGACCCTCGGGTGCGACATGGGCATGTTGTGCTTCGCCCGGTACCGCTCGATCAGCTTGTACTTCATGACCCAGTCGATCTCGGTGTCGATCCGGTCCAGGTCCTCCGCCTCGATCGCGTCGAGGGTGCGGCCCCACAGCTCCAGCACCTTCGCCACATTGCCCTCACGGATCCCGCGGCGGTCCACGAAGTCCACGGCCTTCTCGTAGTACTCGCGCTGCACCTCCAGCGCGGACGCCTCCCGCCCACTGGCGAGACGCACCTTGCGCTGACCCGTGATGTCGTGACTGACCTCACGGATCGCCCGGATCGGGTTCTCCAGCGTCAGGTCCCGCATCACCGTGCCCGCCTCGATCATGCGCAGTACGAGATCGGTGGCACCGACCTTCAGCAGCATGGTCGTCTCGGACATGTTCGAGTCGCCCACGATCACGTGCAGACGGCGGTAGCGCTCCGCGTCCGCATGCGGCTCGTCGCGGGTGTTGATGATCGGCCGGGACCGGGTCGTCGCGGAACTGACGCCCTCCCAGATGTGCTCGGCACGCTGGCTCACGCAATACACCGCACCGCGCGGCGTCTGCAGCACCTTTCCCGCACCGCACAGCAACTGGCGCGTCACCAGGAACGGAATGAGGATGTCCGCGAGCCGCGAGAACTCACCGTGACGGGCCACCAGGTAATTCTCGTGGCAGCCGTAGGAGTTCCCGGCGGAATCGGTGTTGTTCTTGAACAGATAGACGTCGCCCGCGATTCCCTCCTCGTGCAGGCGGCGTTCGGCGTCGACGAGCAGGCCTTCGAGAATGCGCTCGCCGGCCTTGTCGTGGGTGACCAGCTCGGTCAGGTTGTCGCACTCGGGAGTTGCGTATTCCGGATGCGAACCCACGTCGAGGTACAGGCGGGCGCCGTTCCGCAGGAAGACGTTGCTGCTGCGGCCCCATGACACAACACGGCGGAAGAGGTAGCGCGCCACTTCGTCAGGAGACAGTCGGCGCTGTCCCCTGAACGTGCACGTGACGCCGTACTCGTTCTCCAGCCCGAAAATGCGGCGGTCCATGTCTGAACATTACGCCTGATGGCCTGTGCTGAAACCGGGTTCGACGGGACCGATTCGATCATTTTCAAAAGCCCCGGTGATGTTTACGCCGCCCTCGGCCACCGGGCCGTCAGCCGGAGGAACCGTCAGCACCCGGCGCGTCGCCAGCAGAACCAGCAGCGCCAGCACCCCGCCGACCGCCGCCACCGCGAAACTCGCCGCCGTACCCCCCAGCTCCACCGCGGGCCCCGCCGCACCCGTACCGACCGCCGAACCCACCCCGAACGTCGTCACCAGCCAGGAGAACGCCTCCGTCACCGTCCCGCGCGGCGCATGACGGTCCACCACGATGAACGCACACGCCAACGCCGGCGCCAGGAACACCCCCGCCACCCCCGCCAGCACCGACATCGCCACGATCCCCGGCGTCAGCATCAACGGCAGATAACCGGCCGCCAGCAGCGCCACGATCACCCGCAGCCGCGGCTCCGGAGCCCCCGCCCACTGCCGCGCCCCGTACACCAGACCGCCCACCAGCGCACCGAGCCCCAGCGCCGCCATCAGCACCCCGTACACCCACGGCTTCCCGTGGTCGTCGCCGTACGCCACCCCCGCCACCGTGATCGACCCCAGCGCCACCCCGACGAAGAAGAACGACCCCAGCAGCGCCAGCAGACCCGGCGAGCGCAGCGCCCCCAGCCAGTGCGCCTCGCGCGGCGCCGAGCGCCACGTGCGCGACGGCTCCGACACCACGACCGACAGCGCACCCAGCACACCGATCCCGTTGATCACCAGCAGCGCGGCCGCCGGGGACCACAGCGACACCAGCAGCGTCACCAGCAACGGCCCCACCGTGAACATGATCTCCTGGGCGACCGCATCCATCGCGTACGCCCGGTGCACCTTGTCCCCGTCCCCCAGCACACTCGGCCACAGCGCCCGCAGCCCGCCCTCCAGCGGCGGCGTGAAGAGACCCGCGACCACCACCGCCGCGTACGCGAGCACCGGGTGGTCGATGCCGGACAGACAGAGCAGCAGCACACCCAGCGCCGACACGAACGCCGCCGGAAACTGCACCCTCGGCTGCCCCCGCAGGTCCACCGCCCGCCCGAGCAGCGGCTGCCCGACCGCGTTCGCCACCCCGTACACCGCCGCCAGCGCACCGCCCAGGGTGTAGCTCCCGCCCTCGGCGCGGACGAACAGCATGATCGCGATCGGCGCCGTCGCATTGGGCAGCCGCCCCACCAGCGTCCCGGCCAGCAGGCGCGCGGCATGCCGCGTCCCGAGCAGTTCGGCGTATCCCGCGGCCATCTGTTCCGCCCTTCTCCCCGGGCGCCGCCCGCGCGCACACCCAGGTTTTACGTATAACGTCCGACGTCATACGTACCATGTGCACACGCCAGAGGTCCACCTCCGGCCCCGGCCCAGGCACGTACGGAGAATCCGGTGACCACCCCCGCCCACCCCGCCCGCACCACCCCCACCAGCCGGGACGTCGCCCGAGCAGCAGGCGTCTCCCAGGCCACCGTCTCCCTCGTTCTCGGCGACAAGTGGCAGGGCCGCGTCTCCGAGCGCACCGCCGGACTCGTCCGCACCACCGCCGCCGGCCTCGGCTACCGCCCCAACCAGGCCGCCCGCAGCCTCCGCCTCGGCCGCACCCGCACCGCCCTCCTCGTCGTCCCCGCCCTCACCAACGAATTCTTCGCCCGCGTCTACGCCGGAGCCGCCGCCACCGCCGCCGAACACGGCTTCGGCGTGGTCCTCTATCCCTCCCCCGACGGCACAGGACCCGCCCGCGACCCCTTCGCCTCCGCCCGCACCGCCCTCGACGGCGTCATCGCCTCCTCCATGGCCACCGGCGCCCTCGGCGCACTCCGCAGCGCGGGCCTCCCCCTCGTCATGCTCGACAGCGACCCCGGCGACCCCGATGACACCGACGCCCCGGACCCCCGCCCCGGGGGCGCCGCCGCACACGTCAACCTCGCCATCGCCGACGGCATGCACCAGGTCGCCGCGCACCTCCTCGGCCTCGGCCACCGCCGCTTCGTCCACCTCGCCTCGGCCGTCGACTCCTGGACCTTCGACGTACGCGCCCGCGCACTCACCGAAGCCCTCGCCTCGGCTCCCGACGCATCGGTGCGCACCGTGCGGGCCGCCCTCGACGTCCACAGCGCCCGCGAGGCCGCCACCCGCACCCTCACCGACTCCCGCACCCGTCCCACCGCACTGATCTGCGACGACGACATCCTCGCCGCCGGCGCCTGCAAGGCCCTGCACCGCCTAGGACTGCGCGTCCCCCACGACGTCTCCGTCACCGGCTTCGACGACCTCGCCCTCGCCACCGCCCTCGAACCCGAGCTGACGACCGTACGGCTCCCCGCCGAACAGGTCGGAAGACGCGGCATGGCCGCCCTCCTCGCCGTACTGGAAGACCGCACCCCGGACAGCACCGAACTCCCCGTCGAACTGGTCGTACGCGGCACCACGGCACCCCCTCCTGCCCGCTGAGCCCCCGCCCCGGCCTTCTCCCACACCCCCCCCGGACACACGGGTGGCCCCGGACCGCACTCGCGATCCGGGGCCACCCGCGGGCTCTCGGGGAACTACTCCTCCTCGGTGTCCGAAGGCACCTCGGTCGGCGCCGACGCATCACCGTCGGCCTCCAGCAGACGCGACAACTGCCGCCCCACGATCCGCTTGAACTTCCGCTGCTGCGGCCGCGTACGGTCCAGCACGGCCACTTCGAGCCGCTCCGCCGGAATCTCCCGCTCCGTACCATTGGTGTCCCGCGACAGCGCCTGCACGGCAAGCTTCAGTGCCTCCGCCAGACCCATGTCGTCACGGTGCCGCTGATCCAGATAGCTGCTGATCTGCTCGGCATTGCCACCGACCGCGACCGAACCGTGCTCGTCCACGATCGACCCGTCGTGCGGCAACCGGTAGATCTGGTCACCCTCCGGCTCGGTACCGACCTCGGCGACCACCAGCTCCACCTCGTACGGCTTCTCCGCATTGCTGGAGAAGATCGAACCGAGCGACTGGGCATACACATTCGCCAGCCCACGCGCCGTCACATCGCCACGGTCGTAGGTGTACCCGCGCAGATCGGCGTACCTGACGCCACCGATCCGCAGATTCTCGTACTCGTTGTACTTACCGGCGGCCGCGAAGCCGATCCGGTCGTAGATCTCGCTGAACTTGTGCAGCGCACGGGACGGGTTCTCGCCGACGAAGACAATGCCGTCGGCAAACTGCAGCACCACAAGGCTGCGTCCACGGGCGATGCCCTTCCGGGCGTATTCCGCCCGGTCGGCCATGGCCTGCTGGGGTGAGACATAGAACGGCGTCGACACCGGCTATCCGTCCCTTTCTGTCAGAGGCAAAACCATCGAAGAAGCTGAAGATGCTGAACGAGCCGAAGAAGCCCGGGAATTCACGCGGAACCCCGCAACTCAGAGAAGCGCGGCCCGCGGACCGTCGGGCTGCTCCAGACGCTTCGCCAGAACCGTCCGAGCCAGCTCGGCGGACTCCTCGTCCGTCAACCGCCGGAAACCGTCCTCCGTGATGACGGTGACGATCGGATAGATGCGCCGCGCCACATCGGGCCCGCCGGTCGCCGAATCGTCGTCGGCGGCGTCGTAGAGCGCCTGAATGACCAGCGTGGTGGTCTCCTGCTCCGTCAGATCCTTCCGGAACAGCTTCTTCATCGAGCCGCGCGCGAACACGGAACCCGACCCGGTGGCCGCGAACCCGAGTTCTTCCGAGCGGCCGCCCGTGACGTCGTACGAGAAGATCCTGCCCTTCTCGCGGTCGACGTCGTAACCGGCGAAGAGCGGCACAACTGCCAGCCCCTGCATGGCCATTCCGAGATTCGACCGGATCATCGTCGAGAGGCGGTTCGCCTTGCCCTCGAACGAGAGCTGAGCGCCTTCCACCTTCTCGAAGTGCTCCAGCTCCAGCTGGAAGAGCTTCACCATCTCGACGGCCAGACCGGCCGTGCCCGCGATCCCGACCGCCGAGTACTCGTCGGCCGGGAAGACCTTCTCGATGTCGCGCTGGGCGATCATGTTCCCCATGGTCGCGCGACGGTCGCCGGCGAGGACGACTCCGCCGGGGAACGAGGCGGCCACGATGGTCGTCCCGTGCGGCGCTTCGACGACGCCCTGCACGGGCGGCAGCACCCGGTTGCCGGGGAGCATCTCGGGCGAGTGCTCACCGAGGAAGTCCATGAACGAGGACGACCCGGGCGTCAGGAAGGCAGCTGGTAGACGCCCGGTGCTACGAGTGTTGGCTTCCACGCGTTTCCCTCCAGGTATGCGATGGCCCGACGCAAGGAGTCGGGATCGTCTCCCAACTGGCCGATGGCCGCATTGCAGTTGAAGCACAGTACGCCTCGGACCCTACCCGTCTCGTGGCAGTGATCCACATGCACGGCGGGAGCCTTCAGGCAGATCGTGCAGACCCCCGCTTGGGAGGCGACCATTTCGTCGCGTTGGGCGAGGGTGAGGCCGTAGGAGCGTTTCAAATGGCTGGCACGACCCTCCACGGCGCGGCATACCTTGCAACGCGACGACAGCCCGTCAGGGGCGGTGACGTTCCGATCCCATTCGGAGTGGGGTTTCACCACTCCACAACGTCGGCAGATTTTGTGCCCCGCAGGCACCTCCACCTTTTCCCGAACGGATTTCCCTCTGGCCTCCTGGCGTTGCCGGTAATATTCCGCTGCACATTCCCGGCAGGACGTCTGGAGGCCATCATTCCGCGACCTGTTGGCCGCGAATGCCGTCAGGGGCAAACATCGCTGACAGGTGGAACATTTCTTTCCGTCAAGCGAATCGGACATTCCTCACTGTCCACCCTTTTGCACAAATCCCCGAACAAACTCCTCTGCGTTCTCTTCCAAGACATCATCGATTTCGTCGAGAACAGAGTCCACGTCGTCCGAAAGCTTTTCCTGCCGTTCCTTGAGGTCTTCCGAGCCCTGCGCCTCCGCAGTCTGCTCTTCGGTCTCCTCGGTGGAACGCGTCGCCTTCTGCTGTCCGCCGCCGGTGTCCTTGCTCGCCATCTCTACCTCACCCCGCTCGATTGGATGCTTTGATCAGACCCTATAACCGGGGTCCGACATTCGCTCCGTACTTCTGTGATTCCCACTCACGGCGCATTTCAGCCGCCCGAGAGCACCCGGACCAGTTCGTCCGCCGTGCGGCACCGGTCCAGCAGCTCCTTGACGTGGTTCCTGGTGCCTCGCAGCGGCTCCAGCGTCGGTACCCGCTGGAGCGAGTCCCGACCCGGCAAGTCGAAGATCACGGAGTCCCAGGAGGCCGCCGCGACGTCGTCCGCGTACTGCTCCAGGCAGCGGCCGCGGAAGTACGCCCTGGTGTCCTCCGGAGGCTTGGTCTCGGCCCGCTCGACCGCGCTCTCGTCCAGCAGCCGCTTCATCTTTCCCCGGGCCGCCAGACGGTTGTAGAGCCCCTTGCCGGGCCGTACGTCCGCGTACTGGAGGTCGACCAGGTGGAGCCTGGGTGCGTCCCATTCGAGGTTGTCGCGGCGGCGGTAGCCCTCCAGGAGCTCCCGCTTGGCGATCCAGTCCAGTTCCCCGGACAGGCTCATCGGGTCGTTCTCCAGGCGGTTCAGCACGTCCTCCCACCGAGTGAGGACGTCCTTGGTCTGGTCGTCGGCGTCGGCCCCGTACCGGTCCTCGACGTACTTCCTGGCCAGCTCGAAGTACTCCATCTGCAGCTGCACCGCGGTCAGTGACCGGCCGCTGCGCAGCGTGACCAGATGCTGCAGGGAGGGGTCGTGGGAGACCTGGTGCAGGGTGCGCACCGGCTGGTCCACGGCGAGGTCGACGTTGATGAAGCCGTCCTCGATCATGGACAGCACGAGGGCGGTCGTCCCCAGCTTCAGGTACGTCGAGATCTCGGAGAGGTTCGCGTCGCCGATGATCACGTGCAGGCGGCGGTACTTCTCGGCGTCGGAGTGGGGTTCGTCGCGGGTGTTGATGATGGGGCGCTTGAGGGTGGTCTCCAGGCCGACTTCCACCTCGAAGTAGTCGGCGCGCTGGCTGATCTGGAAGCCGTGTTCGTGTCCGTCCTGGCCGATGCCGACGCGGCCGGCGCCGGTGAAGACCTGGCGGGAGACGAAGAACGGGGTGAGGTGGCGCACGATGTCCGAGAAGGGGGTCTCCCGCTTCATCAGGTAGTTCTCGTGCGTGCCGTAGGAGGCGCCCTTGTTGTCGGTGTTGTTCTTGTAGAGCAGGATCGGCTGGGCGCCGGGGAGCTGGGCGGCGCGTTCCGCCGCTTCGGCCATGATGCGTTCGCCGGCCTTGTCCCAGAGGACGGCGTCCATGGGGTTGGTGATTTCCGGGGAGCTGTACTCGGGGTGCGCGTGGTCGACGTAGAGCCTGGCGCCGTTCGTCAGGATGACGTTGGCCAGGCCGATGTCCTCGTCGGTGAGCTGGCTGGAGTCGGCTGCTTCGCGGGCGAGGTCGAAGCCCCGTGCGTCCCTGAGCGGGTTCTCTTCCTCGAAGTCCCAGCGGGCGCGGCGCGCCCGGTGCATCGCCGCCGCGTAGGCGTTGACGATCTGGGACGAGGTGAGCATGGCATTGGCGTTGGGGTGCCCGGGGACGGAGATTCCGTATTCCGTCTCGATGCCCATTACTCGCCGTACGGTCATGCGGCCCTCCTTGCCCGGCGCTGCCCCTGTCCTGGGGCGGCGCTCAAGTACCGCTGGATTTCGGGTGCGTGTGCGGTGCCCGTCCCCGCACTGTGCGTCCGGCGGTGGCGGTAGGGAAGAGCCTAGAACGCCTTTGCGCTGGTGGGGAGATCAATACCGTCATTGCTGTGTTGTGGCTGGTTGTGCGGTGGTTTCCTGCTGTGTTTGGGGTGGAATGCAGTCGGCTGCGGATACCGGGCGGGGTGTCCGCAGGTATCCGCAGCCGGGCTGTGTTCTACAGGTACTGGCCGGTGTTGGCCACCGTGTCGATGGAGCGTCCGGTGTCTGCGCCCTGCTTTCCGGTGACGAGGGTGCGGATGAAGACGATCCGCTCGCCCTTCTTGCCGGAGATGCGGGCCCAGTCGTCGGGGTTGGTGGTGTTGGGCAGGTCCTCGTTCTCCTTGAACTCGTCCACGCAGGCCTGGAGGAGGTGCGCGACCCGCAGGCCCTTCTGGTTGTGGTCGAGGAAGGCCTTGATCGCCATTTTCTTGGCCCGGTCGACGATGTTCTGGATCATCGCGCCGGAGTTGAAGTCCTTGAAGTAGAGGACTTCCTTGTCGCCGTTGGCGTACGTGACTTCCAGGAAGCGGTTCTCCTCGGATTCCGCGTACATCTGCTCGACGACGGACTGGATCATGCCGTGTACTGCGGCGTCCTTGGAGCCGGTGTGCTCGGCGAGGTCGTCGGAGTGCAGTGGCAGGGTTGCCTTGAGGTACTTCGCGAAGATGTCCTTGGCCGCTTCCGCGTCCGGGCGTTCGATCTTGATTTTGACGTCGAGTCGTCCGGGTCGGAGGATCGCGGGGTCGATCATGTCTTCGCGGTTGGAGGCGCCGATGACGATGACGTTCTCCAGGCCTTCCACGCCGTCGATCTCGGCGAGCAGCTGGGGGACGATGGTGTTTTCCACGTCCGAGCTGACGCCGGATCCGCGGGTGCGGAAGAGGGACTCCATCTCGTCGAAGAAGACGATGACGGGGGTGCCTTCGCTCGCCTTTTCGCGGGCACGCTGGAAGACCAGGCGGATGTGGCGCTCGGTCTCGCCGACGTACTTGTTGAGGAGTTCGGGTCCCTTGATGTTGAGGAAGTACGACTTTCCGGCGGGCTGGCCGGTGACTTCGGCGACCTTCTTGGCAAGGGAGTTGGCGACTGCCTTGGCGATGAGGGTCTTGCCGCAGCCTGGTGGGCCGTAGAGCAGGATGCCCTTGGGGGGTCGCAGTTCGTGCTCTTTGAAGAGGTCGGGGTAGAGGTAGGGGAGTTCGACTGCGTCGCGGATCAGCTCGATCTGGTTGCCCAGGCCGCCGATCTTCTCGTAGTCGACGTCCGGGACCTCTTCGAGGACGAGTTCCTCGACCTCGCTCTTCGGGATGACTTCGTAGACGTAGCCGGACCTGGGTTCCAGCAGCAGGGCGTCGCCGGGGCGGATGGTGACGTCCAGCAGCGGCTCGGCGAGCCTGACCACCCGTTCCTCGTCGGTGTGCCCGGTGACCAGGGCGCGTTCGCCGTCCTCAAGGATTTCCTTGAGGGTGACGATGTCCCCGGCGCGCTCGAACTCCATGGCTTCGACCACGTTGAGTGCTTCGTTGAGCATTACTTCCTGGCCGCGTCGGAGCTCTTCGAGCTCGACGCCTGGGCTGACGTTCACCCGGAGCTTGCGGCCCCCGGTGAAGATGTCGGCCGTGCCGTCCTCGATGGCCTCCAGGAACACACCGAAGCCGGCCGGCGGCTGTGCGAGCCGGTCCACTTCTTCTTTGAGGGCCACGATCTGGTCGCGGGCCTCGCGGAGTGTGTTGGCGAGCCGCTCGTTCTGGGCGGACACGCCTGCCAGGTTGGTCTGCAGCTCGACGATCCGCTCTTCGAGAATCCTCGTATGACGCGGAGAGTCGGCGAGCTTGCGTCGCAGGACGGCGATTTCCTGCTCTAGATAGGCAACCTGTCCGGCGGGGTCCTCGGACCCTCGCGCGGGCCGGATGCCGCGGTTGATGTCGTCGTCGTGGGCTGCCACGGTCCTCACCTCCTCCAAGGGGAGCTGGACGCTTCCTGACCCTACCTGGGTGGGTGCTGGTTGAAACCCCTAGATCAAAAACCGATCGAGGAGTGTCTGATCTTCACCCTTGCGTACTCCCTCACACTGGGGGGATACCCACCCAGCAACATCGGAAAGCGGGCGGTTGTATCGTCGAAGTGTTCAACACCCGTCAGGGCTGGCTTCAATTGGTGCATACCGCGCAGGGAACGGCAGGAGATATGACCGTGCAGGAAGAGGCTCCCACCGCAGACGGTGCCCAGGTCGGGGACCCTCTTGAGGTGTGGATCGACCAGGACCTCTGCACCGGCGACGGGATCTGTGCGCAGTACGCGCCCGAGGTCTTCGAGCTCGACATCGACGGACTGGCGTACGTGAAGAGCGGCGACGACGAGCTGCTTCAGGCCCCTGGGGCCACGACGCCGGTGCCGCTGACTCTGTTGAACGATGTCGTGGACTCGGCGAAGGAGTGCCCGGGCGACTGTATTCATGTACGTCGCGTTTCGGACAGGGTCGAGGTGTACGGGCCGGAAGCGGAGTAGTTCCTTCCGGCCCGGGTCCTTCCCGGGCCCGGGTCAGACGCCTCGGGCGTCGGTGGTGGCGGAGCGGGTGAACTTCCCGTTCCGCCACTGCCATTTGATCTTCTGTTTCGTGTCCGGGCAGCAGCGGGCGACGGTCTCGGACGAGTAGCCGAGGAGGGTCGCGGTGACGGTGTCGCCTGTGATCGCGAGGTCGGTGGCGTTCTGCTGTTCGGCGGGGTCCAGGAGGGTCGCGACGACGCGGTGCGGTGCGGTGAGTACGTAGATTCCGCTGGGGGGCGTGCCGAATCCGCTCTCGCAGCGGACGACGGCGACGGTTTCGGGATGGTGGTCCCCGTCGAGGTCGCCGGAGGCGTGTTTGACGACGGCGGGTTTGCCGCCGCGGCATTTCAGGGGGTACGTGGCGGCTGCCGCGCCGGGGGCGGGGCGGGCGGCCGCCGGGCCGCCGGGTGCGTTCTGCACCGCGGCCTTGGAGGCGGTGGCCGCTGCGGGCTGGAGCAGTCCTGCCAGGGCGACGACCGCGGCCGTCGCGGCGGCGGTGGCCAGCCAGTGCACCGCGCGGGGCCGGGTGTGTGCGAGGTCCGGGAGCGCGGGGGTCTGCACGCGGGGTGTCTCCTGTGGGGCTGTGCCGGGAGGGGCGCCGGCGACGGGAGGGAGGCTGGCATCGTGCCACACGGGGCGGGCGGGGCGGAACGCCGGGGTGCGGGCCCGCGGGCAAAGTCTTGGTACGGGGGCCTCGCGCGGGGCTGCGGGCGGAGCCTTCGTGCAGCGGGGCTGCGTGCGGAGGCCTTGTCGTACGGGGGCCGCGGGCAGGGACCTCGTCGCACGGGGGCCGCGGGCAGGGACCTCGTCGCACGGGGGCCGCGGGCGGAGGTCTCGTACCGGGGCTGCGGGCGGAGGTCTCGTACCGAGGCCTGGCGTACGGAGGCCTCGTACCGGGCCTGGCGTACGGAAGCCTCTCGCGGGGGGCTGCGTGTGAGGGCGGGGCAACTGGAAGGCGCCGCCGTCCAGTTCTCGTGTCGGTCCGGGAACTGGACGGCGGCGCCGGTCTGTTGGGGCGGCGGGCGTCAGGCCTGCTGGCTGCTGCCGCGCTCCTTGTTGGGGCCCTCGTAGTCGTCGCCGTAGGCGCCCTTGGAGGGGCGGCGGCGGCGCATGGGGGGCTCGACGCCGTCGGCGAGGCGGCGCGCGGTGACGAGGAAGCCGGTGTGGCCGATCATGCGGTGGTCCGGGCGGACGGCGAGGCCTTCGACGTGCCAGTTGCGGACCATCGACTCCCACGGCTGGGGTTCGGCGAAGCAGCCGATCTCGCGGATGGACTCGACGGTCCTGGCGAGCTGCGTGGTGGTGGCGACGTACGCGCACATGATGCCGCCGGGGACGAGCGCCTTGGAGACGGCTTCGAGGGTTTCCCAGGGGGCGAGCATGTCGAGTACGACGCGGTCGACCTCGGTGTCGGACAGGTTGTCCTGGAGGTCGCCGACGGTGAGGGTCCACGCGGGGTGGGGGCCGCCGAAGTAGCGCTCGACGTTGCCCTGCGCAATGTCCGCGAAGTCCTGGCGGCGCTCGTAGGAGTGCAGCATTCCGTGGTCGCCGATGGCGCGGAGGAGGAAGGCGCTGAGGGCGCCGGAGCCCACTCCGGCTTCGACGACGCGGGCGCCGGCGAAGATATCGGCGAAGGCCAGGATCTGCCCCGCGTCCTTGGGGTAGACCACGGCTGCGCCGCGGGGCATGGACAGGACGTAGTCGGGGAGCAGGGGGCGGAGTGCCAGGTAGGCGACGTTCCCCGTGGTACGGACAACACTGCCCTCGGACGCCCCGATCAGCTCGTCGTGCGAGAAGGCACCCTTGTGGGTGTGGAACTGCTTCCCGGCTTCGAGCGTGAACGTGTAGTGGCGGCCCTTGGGGTCAGTCAGCTGGACCTGGTCCCCGACCTTGAAGGGCCCGCGTCGGCGGGCGGCACCGGTCGGTTCGGACATGTGACCAGCCTACCGGCTGTTTGACCGGCCTTACGCCGCGTCCCCGTTCGGTGCGGGCGTCACTGCGGGCGGGCCATGGCCTTGACGAAGGCGCGCTCGACGTCGGCGGTGGAGAGGACTCCGTAGATCTCGCCGGTTTCCTCGACGACGAGGTACTCGGTCGCGGGGTTGGCGCGGAGCCGGTCGAGGAGGGCTTCGCCGGCGAGTTCGGCCGGGACGCGCAGGCGGTCGGTGAGGTCCTGGGCGAGGCCGCTGACGGCGACCCAGGGGCGGCGGTGTTCGGGGACGGCGCCGATGGCTGCTTCGCGGACGACTGCGGTGGGCTCGCCCTGTCCGTCGACGACGACGAGGGCGCGGGCGCCTGCTTCGTTGGCGCGGCGCAGTGCCTCGGAGAGGGGGGTGGCGGATTCGACGGGGACGGCGCGCCGGGTGAGGGCGCGGGCGCGCAGGTCGGGGAGGTGTTCGCGGAGGCGGGCCATGCGGAGGCTGTTTCCGGCGCCGGTCCAGATGATGGCGGCGAGGACCGCGGCGAGGATCGCGTCGAGGACGGTATCCATGCCGGTGATGTCCTGGGTGCGGTTGCCGAGGGCGCCGGTGTGGGTGAGGAGGGGGAGGCCGATGAGTACGGCGACGGCGAGGGCGCGGCCGATCCAGGCGGCGGCGACGGTGCCGGTCATGGGGTTGCCGGTGATTTTCCAGACGACGGCGCGGAGCATGCGGCCGCCGTCGAGCGGGAGTCCGGGGAGGAGGTTGAAGGCGGCGACGATGAGGTTGGAGATCATCAGGCCGGCCAGCAGGACGCCGGGGACGGTGCTCGCTTCGACGAGGTCCATCGCGAGGTAGAAGATGCCGGCGAGGGCCAGGGAGAGGAGGGGGCCGACGAAGGCGAGGACGAATTCGCGGCCGGGGGTCTCGGTCTCCTTCTCGATTTCGGAGACGCCGCCGAAGAACTGGAGCTGGATGCGCCGGACGGGGAGTTTGAAGCGGAGGGCGGCGACGGTGTGGGCGAGTTCGTGGACGAGTACGGAGGCGTAGAAGGCGACCGCGAAGAAGAGAGAGACGAGGTAGCGGGCGGCGCCGAGTTCGGGCAGGACGAGGTCGAGCTGGCCGCCGAAGACCCAGGTGATGAGGGCGGCGACGACGAACCAGCTGGGGGCGACGTAGACGGGCACGCCGAAGGGGCGGCCCATGAGGAGGCCGCCGCCCGGCTCGCCGGGCCGTCCGGGGCCGCCCTTGCCCGGGTTGCCGCTGGTGCCGGTGGTGCCACCAGTGCCGCCAGTGGTGCCGGTGCCAGTGGTGCCGCCTGTGGTGCTGTCGGTGGTGTTCGTGCTGTCGTCCGTGGTGTCTGTGGCGTCGGTGCCGGGCTTGGGGCGTCCGTTGTCGCCGCTCTCGTCCACGGTGTCCCTTCGTTGGTGCTGCTTCATTGCGCCGGTGGAACATCGTACGGAAAACGTTCGTAAATCCTCTGTCTCCCTGATGCCGTTGTGCGGGGCATTGCCCCGATCATGCAGTGCGGGAGGGTCTGCCGTCGATGGTAGGGGGGCGTTGTCAGTGGCGGGCCGTAGGGTCGGAGTCATGAATACGAGTTCCGGTCCGGCGGTCGCGGCGAGGCGGCCCACTTCGTTGTCGCCCTCGCGGGCGAGCGATTTCATGCAGTGCCCGCTGCTGTATCGGTTCCGGGTGATCGACAAGCTGCCGGAGAAGCCGAGTGAGGCGGCTACCCGCGGGACGCTGGTGCATGCCGTCCTTGAGCGGCTGTTCGACGATCCGGCGGTGGAGCGGACGGCTCCGAAGGCGCGGGCGATGGTGCCGGGGCAGTGGGACCGGCTGCTGGAGTCGAAGCCGGAGCTGTCCGGGCTGTTCGCGGAGGATGCCGGGGGCGAGCGGCTGTCGCGGTGGCTGGGGCAGGCGGAGGACCTGGTCGAGAAGTGGTTCACGCTGGAGGATCCGACGCGGTTGGAGCCTGCGGAGCGGGAGCTGTTCGTCGAGACGGAGCTGGAGTCGGGGCTGCGGCTGCGCGGGGTGATCGACCGGGTGGACGTGGCGCCGTCGGGCGAGGTGCGGATCGTCGACTACAAGACGGGGAAGGCGCCGCGTCCGGAGTATGCGGAGGGTGCGCTGTTCCAGATGAAGTTCTACGCGCTGGTGATCTGGCGGTGGAAGCGGATCGTGCCGCGCAGGCTTCAGCTGGTGTATCTGGGCAGCGGCGACGTGATGACGTACGACCCGAACGAGCTGGATCTGGAGCGGATGGAGCGGAAGCTGCATGCGCTGTGGGAGGCGATCAAGGAGGCGACGGAGACGGGTGAGTGGCGTCCCCGTCCGACGAAGCTGTGCGGCTGGTGCGACCACCGGGCGGTGTGTCCGGAGTTCGGCGGGACGCCGCCGGTCTACCCGTTGGAGATCCGTCCGCGGGAGGCGTCGGAGGCTTCGGCGGCGTCGGAGGCTTCGGAGTAGGGCAGGGGGCCGTGGGCCCGGGTGGCGGGCAGGGCAGAATGGGGCCGTCTAGCGAAGGAGTACCTGTGGCTATCCGCGTCCTACTGGTCGACGACCAGCCTCTGCTGCGTACCGGTTTCCGGATGATTCTGGAGGCCGAGCAGGATCTTGCGGTCGTCGGTGAGGCCGGGGACGGTCTGCAGGCGCTCGATCAGGTGCGGGCGTTGCAGCCCGATGTGGTGCTGATGGACATCCGGATGCCGCGGATGGACGGTGTCGAGGCGACCCGGCAGATCACGGGTCCGGGCCGGGACGGTCCGGCGAAGGTGCTGGTGCTGACCACGTTCGACCTGGACGAGTACGTGGTGGAGGCGCTGCGGGCGGGGGCGAGCGGGTTCCTGCTGAAGGATGCGCCGGCGCACGAGCTGGTGCAGGCGATCCGGGTGGTGGCGGCGGGTGAGGCGATGCTGGCGCCGAGCATCACGCGTCGGCTGCTGGACAAGTACGCGGATCATCTGCCGACCGGCGAGGACGAGGTGCCGGACACTCTGCACACGCTGACGGAGCGTGAGGTGGAGGTGCTGAAGCTGGTGGCGCGCGGTCTGTCGAACGCGGAGATCGCGGCGGACCTGTTCGTGAGCGAGACGACGGTGAAGACGCATGTCGGGCACGTGCTGACGAAGCTGGGGCTGCGCGACCGGGTGCAGGCGGCGGTGTATGCGTACGAGAGCGGTCTGGTGCGGCCCGGCGCGGGCGGCAGCTAGCGTCTGCGGTCCGGGCACAGGGGTCCGCGCGCAGGGGTCCGGGCGCAGGGCGGGCGCCCGTCGTGCGGAGCGCATACCCGTCCTCCGGAGCACGTAGCGGAAGGGCCCCCGCCGGATATTCTCCGGACGCTGTTGGCGAATGTGGGCCCTGTGTTTCGCCCCACCGGATTTATCCGGTGGGGCGAAGTGCTGCCAGAGGGCTGGTTCGGGTGCGGG
>NZ_JBEZKB010000023.1:0-163899 GCF_040651475.1 Streptomyces sp. NPDC048442 | reverse complement strand
AGACCCCGGTCGGAGGAGAGCGGCAGCGCGGGGAGCGCGAGTGTCGCCGTCGTCGCCGAGGCCATGCCGGAGAACCACGCGGCAGGGCCCCGGGCCGCGTCACCCGCCGTCAGTTTGCGGCCAGGGTGGTGGCGGACTCCGGCCGGTCGCCGCGAGCCTGTGCGGCCGCTGACAGCAAGGATTGTGTCCAGGGGTGTTGGGGTGCCGTCAGGAGGTCGCGCACCGGTCCCTGCTCGCAGGTGCGCCCCTCGTGGAGGACGAGCGCACGGTCCGCGGCGGAGGCGAGAACCCCCAGATCGTGGGTGATCAGCACGACACCGAGGCCCAGTTCCCGGCGTAGTCCCGCGAGGAGTTCGAGAATGGCCGCCTGGACCCGTACATCGAGGCTCGACGTCATCTCGTCGCAGATCAGTACCTCGGGGTTCACGGTGAGCGCGCGGGCGATCGACACCCGTTGTCGCTGTCCGCCGGACAGCTCGTGCGGGTAGCGCCCGGCGAGTGCCGGATCGAGTTCCACCTGGGTGAGCAGGCCCGTCATCCGTTCGGTGGCCGCCGACGGCGCCATGCCGAGCTGGCGACGCAGCGGACGAAGGAGCGTACTTCCCACCGTACGGCGGGGGTTGAGCGAACCGCTGGAGTCCTGGGGCACCAGCTGGATACGCCGGCGCAACTCGGGCGAGCGGTCCCGCAGCGCCGTCGGCAGCAGGTCCCCTTCCAGCGACACCGTGCCCGCATCGGGGACGTGGGCGCCGGTGAGGCAGCGTGCGATGGTGCTTTTGCCGCTGCCGGACACCCCGAGCAGCGCCACGGATTCGCCGCGGTGGACCTCGAAGGAGACGCCGGACACCACCTGGCGCCGCTGCTTGCCGCGCCCGTGCCCCGCGCTCAGAGTGGCCACCCGCAGCAGTGGCGTCGGGGATGCCGGGGCAGGGGGTGCGGCCGCCGCACGAGCGCGGGCGGCGCTGTCCGTGGCCGGGGTCGCCCGGATCAGTTCGCGGGTGTAGTCGGCTGCCGGGTGGTCCAGGGTGTCGGGCAGGGGGCCCTGTTCGACGATCCGGCCGCGGCGCATCACGACGAGACGATCTGCGGTACCGGCCACCGACAAGTCATGCGTGATGAGGACGAGCGCCAGGTCGCGCGCGCGGGTCAGATGGTCGATCTGTTCCATGACGGCGCGTTGGGCATGGACGTCGAGCCCCGTGGTCGGTTCGTCGAAGACCAGGACGTCGGGCATCGAGGAGGTACTGCGTGCCAGGGCGAGCCGCTGTTGCTGTCCGCCCGACAGCTGGTGCGGGAACCGGCGTTGGAACGCCGCGTCGCCGGGCAGCGCGACCTCGGCGAGGCGGCGTGACACCTCGGCCGTCGACGCGGTGGCGGACAGCTCGGTGAGCTGTCCGCGCACCCGCAGCGTGGCGGTGAGCGCGGTGGCCGGGTCCTGCGGGAGGTAGGAGACGACCCGGCGGCGGTGCCGGCGCAGGGCGGAGCCGCGCAGGGCGAGCACGTCCTGGCCGTCGACCATGACGCTCCCGGCGGTGACCCGCAGGCCCGGTCGCAGGGCGCCGAGCAGGGCGAGCGCGAGGGTGGTCTTGCCGGATCCGGACTCGCCGACGATGCACACCCGTTCCCCTCGGCGTACGGAGAGGGAGACGGCGTCGAGGACGGGCGGCCCGCCGGGAGCGGCGATGGTGAGCCCGGAGACTTCGATCAGCCCGGAGACCTCGATCGGTCCGGAGACTTCGATCAGTCCGGAGCTGTCGATCGGTCCGGAGCCGTCGGACGGCTCGGTCGGCGGTTCGGTCGGCGGTTCGGCCGACTCGACGGATGGCTCGGCATGCGGCTCGACCGACGGCACGGCGGCCGCTTCGACAGGCGGCACAAGGTGGGGCCGCGTGGTCTTGTTCACTGTCCGATCCTTGCTGAGAGGCGGTCCAGAAGACGGTTGGCAGAGACGGTCAGCACACTCAGGAGCACAGCGGGGGCCAGCACACCCCAGGGGTTGAGCGAGATCCCCTGCATGTTCTGGCTGATCATGGCCCCCCAGTGGGGAGCCGCACTGCCGAACCCGAGAAAGCCCGCCGACGCGGTCAGGGTGATGGCGATCGCGAGACGGGTACCGGCGTCGGCGAGAACGGGTCGCACGATGTTGGGCAGCACATCCCGCAGCAGCACGGACGCGGTGCTCTCGCCGAGCCCGGCGGCCTGTTCGACGTAGGAGTTCTCTCTGACCTGGGCAGTCGAGGCAGCCGCCACCCGGGCCACGAACGGAACGCCGACCACGGCCACGACCGCGATCAGAGTGAGCGGCGAATTGCCCCAGCCATTGAGGAGCACAAGGAGTACGAGAACCGGAGGAAGCGCCAGGAACAGGGCGTTGAGCTGCCCGATCGCCGTATTCAGACGGCCTCCGAGATACCCCGCGAGCATGCCGAGCAGGGTGCCGAGCACAGCGGTGAGCAGGGTCGCGATCACCGGTACGAGGACCAGTTCCCGGCCGCCCGCGAGCAGCCGGGCCGCCACGTCACGGCCGGACTCGTCGGCGCCGAGCAGCAGTCCGGCCCGCGCGGCAGCGTACGGTTCGGCGCTGATCCACTCGGGGTCGGGCCCCACGACCCACGGCCCGACCACCGCCACCAGGCCGACGGCGAGGCCCGGCAGCACGCCGACCGCGCCGAGGATCCGGCGCAGCGGCCTACGGGGAGGCGGAGTTGAGCCGGCGTCGGGTGTACGGGACCGGGTCTCGGGGTTCTCTTCGGGTGTACGGGTTCGTGTCCCGGGGCTGTCGTGCGGGGAAGCCTTCATACCGCGGCCGTCCTCAGTCTCGGAGTGGCGAGCAGAGCGATGACGTCGGCCGTGGCCAGCGCGAGGATGATCACGCAGGCGAGGAGCAGCCCCACCCCTTCGAGCACCGGTGTGTCGTGCTGGCGCACCGCACCCACGAGTACCCCGGAGAGTCCGGGGTACGAGAACACCTGCTCCACCACGGCCGTACCGCCGAACAGGCCGCTGATCAGCCAGGCGAACGCATGGGCGCACGGCGGCACCACCGCCGGCAGCAGATGCCTGCGCAGGACGATGCCCTCCGGCAGCCCGGCCAGGCGCGCCGCTTCCACCGAGGGCAGGGAGTTGGCGTCCATCACGGTCGAGCGCACCAGGCGGGCGGCCCACGCGACAGCGAACGCCGAGAGCGCCGCGACGGGCAGGACCAGGGCTTCGGGGCGGTCCCAGACCCGGCCGCCGATCGGCGGCATCGCCACCGCCGGCAGCAGGCCGAGCATGGAGCTGAAGACCAGGGCGAGCAGGCTGGCGGTGACGAACTGCGGGATGGACACCAACGTCACCGAGGTGCCCGAGAGCATCCGGTCGGTCCGAGAGCCGGGACGGAGCCCGGACAGCGTGCCGAGGACGAGCGCCAGCGGCACGGCCACCGCCGCCGCGAGGAGGACGAGCAGGGCCGTCTCCATGAACGGTTCGGACACCAGGTCGGTGACCGGCTGCCGGCTGAACATGCTGGTACCCAGGTCCCCCTGGACGGCGGCAAGAAGCCACTCGGCCCACCGCAGCGCCCAGGGCCGGTCGAGGCCCCACTCGGCACGCAGGGCCTCGACCTGGTCAGGGGTCGCGTTGGTGCCGAGCGACGCGGCGGCCGCATCGCCCGGCAGCACCTCCGAACCGGCGAAGAGCAGGAACGAGACGGCGAGGAACAACGCGCAGGCCGCGAGCAGCCGCCGCGCCACGAACAGGGCGACGGTCATGAGGACGTGGCGCGGTCGAACATGGTCGCCGACTGGTTGACGTACACACCCTCAATGCCCTTGCGCGCGGCATCCGGCTGCTCCTGGAAGCCCCACAGGACGTCGCCGCCGTTGTCGTAGAACTCCTGCTGCAGAGCGGCGAACGCCTTCGCGCGGGCGTTGTCGTCGATGGTGGTCTGGGCGATCGCGAGCCGGCGCCACCAGTCCTTGCCGGTGCCGGTGACATTGAACGGGGCCTTCTGGTGGGTGACCGTCGCCAGGTGCACCGAGGCGGGCCGGTTGATGTAGTAGAAGGCCTGGAAGGGGTGGGTGGCCAGGGACTTGAGGTCCGCGTAGTACGAGTCGGCCGGCACCTCGTCGAGGGTCAACTTCACGCCTGCCTCGGCGAGCTGCTGGGCGAACAGCCGGCTCGCGCTGAGCATCCCCGGCACGATCTCGGACGTACGCAGCGTCAGTTCGCTCACCCCTGCTGCCTTGAACAGGCGGCGCGCCTGGGCCACATCGCGCTTGCGCGGCGCGAGGCCGGCCGCGTATCCCGGCAGGCCCTTGCCGATGACGTCGTCGGCAGGGGTGCCGAGCCCGAGCAGCGACTTGGCGACCAGCGCCTCACGGTCCACACAGAGCCGCACCGCGCGCCGTACCTGCGGGTCGTCGAAGGGGGCGAGTCGCTGGTTCATGGCGAAGGACAGGCCGTTGGCGTTGGCCACGCCGCTGCGTACGATGCTCAGCGCCTGGTTGGCGCGTTCGGCGCGCGCCGAGGCGGCACCGATGCCCACGGCGTAGTCGACCTGGCCGCTCTTGACCGCGTTGAGCCGGGCCGTGGGGTCGGCGATCCGGGTGATCTCCAGAGTCTGGACGGCGGGCTTCGTGCCCCAGTAGTCCTTGTTGGCGACCAGCCGCACTGTGCGCGCGTCGCTGGTGCCCAGCTTGTACGGGCCCGAGCCGATCGCCTTGGCGAAGTCCTTGGTCCCGTCCGGGAAGACCACCGAGAACACCACGAGCGAGCTCTCCTTGAAGTCGCCACGGGGACGCTTGAGGGGGATCTCCACGGTGTGCTCGCCGAGCACCTTGATGGCGGCGATGTCGACATCGGCGTAGACCGACGCACGGTTGCTCGGCGGGGTGGCGAGGGTCTTGATGCTGTACGCGACGTCGGCGGCCCGTACGGGGCGGCCGTCGTGGAACGTGACGTTCTTGCGCAGCCGTATCGTCCAGCGGGTGGCGTCGCGGTTCGGCTCGGCGGACTCGGCGAGGCCGTAGGCGTAGCGGCCGTCCTTGAGCACCATGAGCGAGTCGTAGACATGGCGCAGGGCTATGAGGCTGGCGCCGATGCTGGTGGTGCGTGGGTCGAGCCCGCTGCTGTTGGTGGCGTCCGCCGCGGCGATGCGCAGCAGGGAGGCGGCCCTCGCGCTGCTGCCCGTCGCGTCGGCCGCCGGGCCGCAGCTCACCAGCGCACCGGTGCCCACGACGGCACCGGCCGCGGCGCCGAACTGCAGGATGCGGCGGCGGTCGAACTCTGGTTTTCTGTTCATGAGTTGAGTTCCTCCGTAGGGGATCGGCGGTCCGTCGGGGCGCCGGCTCAGGCTTGTGGGGTGAACACCACGGGCAGGGCGGTGAGGCCGCGCATGATGCGGGTCGGGCGCCAGCTCAACTCCTCGGTGGCGCAGCCGAGTGCGATGTCCGGCAGCCGGCGCAGCAGAGCGCCCACGGCGACCTGGCCTTCGAGGCGGGCGAGCGGCGCACCGACGCAATGGTGGATGCCGTGGCCGAAGGCCAGGTGGGGGTTGTGGGTGCGTGCCACATCGAGCTCGTCGGGCCGGTCGAACTCCGCGCCGTCACGGTGCGCCGAGGCGATGGCCGCGGTGACCACGGAGCCCGCGGGCACGAGGGTTCCGGCGATCTCGATGTCCTCGACCGCGACGCGCATCGTGGACAGTTCCACCGGCGGGTCGAAGCGCAGGAACTCGTCGACGGCCGTCGCAAGGAGCTCCGGCTTGTTCTTGAGCAGCTCCATCTGATCCGGATGCGTGAACAGGGCGAGCATCCCGTTGTTGATCAGGTTGACGGTGGGCTCCTGGCCGGCGCTGAGCAGCAGCATCGCGGTGGAGATCAGTTCGGTCTCGGAAAGCCGGTCCTCGGCGTCACGGGCCGCGATCAGTCCGCTGAGCACGTCCGGCTGGGCCGCGGCGCCGTCCACATCGCCGAGTGCGGCGCGCTTCTCGGCGAGCAGATCGGTGAAGAACTGCCGCATCAGGGCGTAGCCCTCCTGCGGCCCCATGGTGTTCTCGTCCACCTGGTCGGGTGCGGTCAGCATCGCGGTGGCCCACCTCCGGAAGTCGCTGCGGCGCTCCGGCGGGACCCCGAGCATCTCGCAGATGACCGCGACGGACAGTGGATGGGAGAAGTCCTCCACGAGGTCCGCCTCGCCCCGTGACGCGATGCTGTCGATGAGCCCGTCGGCGATCTCCTCGACCCGCGGCCGCAGTTCCTCCACCCGGCGCATGGTGAAGGCCTTGCCGACCAGACGGCGCAGCCGGGTGTGGTCCGGCGGGTCGGTGTTGAGCAGGTGGTAGAGGTAATCGGCCTTGTCGTCCTTGTCGCTGGTGACGTACCCGGCGCTGCGGAGCTTCTCGTAGGCCCGCTTGGGGTCCTTGGAGAGCCGTTCGTCGTTGAACGCGTCGCGCGCCTGCTCATAGGTGAGGATCAACCAGCGCTCCAGGCCGTTGGGCTCCTTGACCTGCTGCACCACGGTCCGCTCACGCATTTCGGCGTACATCGGATACGGATCGACCCGGGAGCCCGTGGGCAGGACGGGCGGATCTTCGGCGCTCTGCGGGGACTGCGTCATCTGTCTCTCCAATCGGGCGGCAGACCCGTCGGGCCGGTGCACGGGCCGTGCTCGGTGGCGGGCCGGGCGGTGGCGCCGGCCTGCGGCGCACAACCGGTTTCAGGCGCGATGAAAGTTCGAGCGCCGCTCGGCTGCTCGATGGTCCGGGTTTCCACGCGCATGCGTCTGCTCCGAATTGAGCACCGCCCGGCAGTGACGTACGGCAGTGACGCACGGAAGCGGCGTACGGCGGCGGGCGGGGACGTGCGGCTGTGGCGTACGGCGCCGGGCGGGGACGTACGGCAGTGGCGTACGGCGGCGGGCGGGGCGGTCAGGGGCGGATGCGCTGCTCACTTTTGGCTAGGCCGTGGGCCGCACGGCAGGACATGCTCCGCTCGCCCTTGCCCACCGCTCGCCTTCGCCCCACGCGAGGGCCGCGGGTGTCAGAACGGGAGAAGAGACAGCCATGAGCCTTGCGTTCGCCGCCCCACCTCCTCTGAGCTCCCCTCAACTGCTGCTGTTCCTCGTACAGATCACGCTGCTCCTGGCAACCGCACTGGCGCTGGGGCGCCTCGCGCTGCGCTGCGGTCTGCCGACCGTGGTCGGTGAGCTGCTCACCGGTGTCCTGCTCGGCCCCACGGTCCTCGGCGCTCTCGCGCCCTCCGTGGCGGGGGCGCTGCTGCCCGTCGAAGCGGAACAGATGCATCTCCTGGACGCAGTAGGTCAGTTGGGTGTCCTTCTCCTGGTCGCCGTCGCCGGCGCCCACCTGGATACAGGGCTGCTGCGGCGACGCCGGGCCCGTGTCGCGCGCATCGGCCTCACCGGCCTCCTTGTGCCGCTCGGACTCGGCGTGGGCATCGGATTCCTGATGCCGCAGGAACTCCTGACCGGCCGGGTCGACCGTGTCACCTTCGCCCTCTTCGTGGGTGTCGCCCTGTCCGTGAGCGCCATCCCCGTCATCGCGAAGACGCTCTCCGACATGAAGCTGCTCCACCGGGACGTCGGGCAACTCACCCTGGCCTCCGCCGCGTTCGACGACTGCGCCGCCTGGTTCATGCTGTCGGTGGTCTCCGCCATGTCGGTCGGCGGTCTGCGGGCCGGCTCCGTGGCCATTTCCCTCGTCTCCCTCGTCGGTTTCACGCTGGTGCTGCTGACCGTCGGCCGGCCGGTGACCTCCGCGCTGCTGCGCCGCGCCGCACGCTCACCGGAAGCCGCGCCGACCGTGGCCGTGGTGGTCGTCCTCGTCCTGGGGTGTGCCGCGGCCAGCCAGGCGCTCGAACTGGAGCCGCTGCTCGGTGCGTTTCTCGTGGGCGTCCTGATCGGCAGACCCGGCGTGGTGGACCCGGCCCGCCTCGCGCCGCTGCGCACCCTCGTGCTCGGGGTGCTCGCACCGCTCTTCCTCGCCCTCGCCGGACTACGGATCGACCTGACCGCCCTGGTGGACCGGCAGGTGCTCCTTTTCGGCGGGGTGACCCTCTTGGTCGCGGTGGTGGGCAAGTTCGCGGGCGCCTATCTGGGTGCGCGGCTGAGCCGGATGTCGCACTGGGAGGGGTTCGCCATCGGGGCGGGCATGAACGCCCGCGGGGTGGTCGAAGTGGTCGTTGCCACCGCGGGGGTGCGGCTCGGTGTCCTGAGCAACGCCATGTACACGATCGTCGTCCTCATCGCGGTCTGCACCTCGGTCATGGCGCCTCCCCTGCTGCGCTGGTCCATGCGGCGGGTGGAACAGGGGGCCGAGGAGCGTCTGCGTGAGGAACGGCTGATGACCTGGTCCCCGGGGGCCGACGCGGTCGAGGGGATGCCCGCCGCGAACGGCGGGCCGGGCGCGGACCGGCGGGCCGGGGCCGTACAGAAATGAGCAGAAGCGGCAGCCGCCCGCCTTTAGCGTGACCCATTCGAACTCCGAGACTGGGGAGAAGACATGTCCGTATCTCTGGAAACCGAAATACCGGAAAAGGGAGGCCTCCCTCTTGCCTTCCGGCCGCCCCGGGACCAGACCTCCGTTCCGGAGGAGCAACTCCTGAACTCGGCGAACGCGGGGTTCCTGATCCACCGTGTGGGGCAGCTGAAATACGAATTCCGCGACGAGGGCCTCGATTTCTCGTCGGAGCTCGTCGAGCTGATCAACTCCAAGCAGGCCGGCCGCATCTCCATCTTCCACTTCGAGGAGCTCTTCGGCACCCACAACCGCCTGCACTGGCTGCTCCACCTCAAGCGTCCCGACGACTACGCCCGCATGCTCGACATGGTCGACCACAGCGACACCTGGCGCGATGTCTCGCAGCGCAACCGGCTGCCGCGCAAGGGCGGCGGCAACTGGGAGCGGATGTTCGTCGAGGGCAGCATGTCGGAGACGATCATCTGTCCCCAGCACGGACTGAGCGCCCACGACGACGCACCTCACGACGACGCACCTCACGAGGAAGCTCACCACGACGCTCACCACGGCGAAGGCCACGAGCACTCCGGCGACACCTTCCAGCCCGCCGCCCTGCACCAGACGACCCTTCCCCCCGAGCGGCTCCTCCACTCGGTCAACTCCGCACTGACCGTGCACCGCACCTTCCGTGTGCCGTACGCGCTCCGCGAGGAGGCCCGGGTCTTCGCCTTCGAGTGGTGCGGCTATGTCAACCAGGCCCTGGAAGGCCGGCTGACGGCCTTTCTGTACGAGGAGATGTGGGGCCACCAGGACACCCTGCACCTCCTCCTGCACGCCACGTCGCTCGACTCGTACCACCGGCTGCTCGAACTGGAGCGCACCGATGGGGGACTGCGCGCCCTGCGCGACTCGCAGCGGCTGCCGGAGCACTCGGGCGGCGCCGTCTGGCACAGCACCCTCATCGAGGGCAGCCAGCGCGACACCCTGTGGGTGCCGGTGCACCGGACCGCGAAGGCCGAGGGGACCGCGCCGTGAGCGCCGGCATCGAGGCCATCAACATCTACACCGGGCGGGCGGTGCTCGAAGCACGCACGCTGTTCGAGGAACGCGGCCTCGACACCGCCAGATTCGCCAACCTGATGATGCGCCAGAAGTCGGTGAACCTGCCCTGCGAGGACCCTGTCACCAACGCCGTCAACGCGGCCAAACCGCTGGTGGACGCGCTCACACCACAGGAGCGCGACAGCATCGAGGCGGTCGTGGTGGGCACGGAGTCCGGCCTCGACTTCGGCAAGCCGCTCAGCGCGTATGTGCACGACCGGCTCGGCCTGTCCAAGCGCTGCCGGTCCTTCGAGGTCAAGCACGCGTGCTACGGCGGCACCGCGGCCCTGCGCACCGGGCTCGGTCTGCTCGCGTCCTCGGCCGAGCCCGGTGCCAAGGCGCTGGTGATCGCCGCCGACGCAGGTGGCGAGGTCACGGACATGCCGTACTGGGAGCCCTCGCACGGAGCGGGGGCCGTGGCCATGCTCCTGGGTGACGATCCCGCCGTTCTCGCCCTCGACCACGGCGCGGTGGGTCTGCACAGCTTCGAGGTGATGGACACCTGCCGCCCGCGCGCCGATCTCGCCGCCGGCGACTCGGACGTGTCGCTGCTCGCCTATCTGGAGTGCCTGGAGTCGACGTTCGCCGACTACCGGGAGCGGGTCGAGGGCGCGGACCTGCTGACCACCTTCGACTTCCTGGCCTTCCACACCCCGTTCGCGGGCATGGTCAAGGGAGCCCACCGCCAACTCCTGCGCAAGGTCGCGGGGTCGGGTCCGGCCGAGATCGAGGAGGACTTCACACGCCGGCTCGCGCCCTCGCTCGAGTGGTGCGCCCGCATGGGCAACACCTATTCCGCCGGTCTCTACGTCGCGTTGTGCTCGCTCATCGAGAACGGCGACTTCACCGTGCCACGCAGGGTCGGTCTCTTCTCGTACGGTTCCGGCTGCACCTCCGAGTTCTTCAGCGGCGTCGTCACCCA
Source organism: Streptomyces sp. NPDC048442 (assembly GCF_040651475.1). Taxonomy (NCBI): domain Bacteria; kingdom Bacillati; phylum Actinomycetota; class Actinomycetes; order Kitasatosporales; family Streptomycetaceae; genus Streptomyces; species Streptomyces sp. NPDC048442. Next base: position 153,418 of record NZ_JBEZKB010000023.1, on the reverse strand, counting down.
CCGGGCGCAGCAGCAGCTCGCCGAGGCGAAGACCGGAGCGGCCCTCGACGCACGGCTGCCGCTCACCTTCGCGCAGTACGAGACCCTCGCCGGCCACACCCGGCTCGCCATGGCGGGGGTCCGCGACCAGGTCTTCGACCACGCCCCGTACCGGGAGGTCTACGACACGGCCCTCGACGGCCAGGGCCTCCTCGTACTCGACCGGATCGAAGGCTTCCACCGCAGCTACCGATGGAGTTGACCATGTCACCGAGCGGTCAGGGCCCGCGGGCCGTCGAATTCCGGGCGCTGCGGCTCTCGCACGAACCGGCGATCCTGCGGGTCGCGCTGCACCGGCCGGAGCGCAGCAACAGCATCGACCCGACGATGATCGCCGAGCTCCACGAGGCGCTCGACATCGCCGAGGCGAGCGACGACTGCCGGCTCGTCGTCATCGAGGGCAGCGGCGGTGTGTTCTCGACCGGGATGGACCTCGTCGACGCAGGCGGCTCCGAACTCCCCGACGAAGCGTCGGCGCGCGAGGGTGCCGAGCGGTTCCTCGGGCTGCTCAAACGGTTCACGACCATCCCGCGGATCGTGGTGGCAAGCGTCGACGGGCAGGCCGCGGGCGGCGGGGTGGGCCTCGTCGCGGCCGCCGACTTCGTCTACGCGACCGAGCGCAGCCGGTTCAGTCTGCCGGAAGCGCTGTGGGGGCTGCTGCCGTGCTGCGTGGCACCGTTCCTCATCCGCAGGACCGGATTCCAGAAGGCGTACTCCATGACGCTGAGCACGCAGCCGGTGGACGCGCGACGTGCGGCCTCCTTCCACCTGGTCGACGAAGTGGCCGACGATCCCAAGGCGTTGGTGCGCCGGCTGGCCTTCCGCGCCTCAAAGCTCGACGGCCGCACGCTCGGCGACCTCAAGCGGTACTACCGGCAGCAGTGGTTCCTCACCGAGGAGCACGAGCGGGTCGCGGTCGGTGAGTTCGCCCGGCTGATCACCTCGGACGGTGTACGCGGCCGCCTCGAGGACTTCGCGCAGCACCAGCGACTGCCCTGGGAGGCCCGGCGATGACCGCAGGACTGCAGGAGGCGGCCGTCACCGGAGTCGTCAGAGCCGACGGCGCGTGGGTGTTCCCGGGCCAGGGCGCACAGCGCAAGGGGATGGGCGCGGAGCTCTTCGAGCGCCATGCGGGACTGCTTGCGGAGGCCGACGAGATCCTGGGCTTCTCCGTACGGGAACTCTGCCTGACCGACCCGCACCGGCAACTGGGCCTCACCCGCTACCTCCAGCCCGCGCTGTACGTGGTCAACGCCCTGGCTTGGCTCGACGCCCGCGAGGCGGGCTCCGCTCCCGGTCATCTCGCGGGGCACAGCCTCGGCGAGTACAACGCCCTGCTCGCCGCGGGCTGTTTCGACTTCGCCACCGGTCTGCGGCTGGTCGCCAGGCGTGGTGAGCTGATGGGCCGGGCCGAGGGCGGTGGCATGAGCGCCGTGGTCGGGCCGGGGGTGGGTGAGGTGCCGCGGCTGCTCGCCGAGGTGGGCGCCGACGACATCGACGTCGCGAACTACAACGGCCCCGAGCAGCTGGTGCTTTCGGGGCCCCTCGATTCGCTGAGCGCCTTCGCGAAGGTCGTGAAGGCGCGCAAGGCCGGCCGGTGCGTGCCGCTCGGTGTCAGCGCCGCCTTCCACTCACGCCATATGGCGCCGGCGGCCGAGGAGTTCGCCCGTTTCCTGCGCGACGTGGACTTCGCCGCACCGGGCATCCCCGTCATCGCCAACGTGACGGCCCGCCCGTACCCCGCCGACGGCGATGCGGTACGCGACCTGCTGTCCGCCCAGATCCGCAGCTCGGTCCGGTGGCGCGAGGTCATGGGATACCTGCGCGCCCACGGAGTGCGGGAGGTGACGGAACTGGGTCCGGGCACGGTCCTCACCGGCCTGTGGACCTCGTCCCGCGACGACCGGGGTGCTTGGCCTGGGGGCGGGGGACAGCTGGCGGCCGCGGGTCCGGGCACGGTGGCCGACTCCGCACCCGCACCCCCGGACGCACCCGCGCCCGCGGACTCGATTCGCACGCGCACGCTCGTACCCCCCACCCCGAATCTCACCCTGCGCATCACCCCTGAGCGGCTCGGATCCGTGGCCTTCAGGGAGGAGTACGGTGTGCGGTTCGCCTACGTCGCCGGCTCCATGTACAAGGGCGTGGGCTCCGCCGAGCTGGTGGCGCGGATGGGCAGGGCAGGGCTGCTCGGCTGCTTCGGGGCAGGCGGGCTGCGGCTCGAGCGGGTGGCCGAGGCGGTGCGGCTGCTGCGGCGCGAGCTCGGGCCCGAGGGCCGGTTCGGTATGAATCTGCTGCACGCGCTGGACGACCCGGCGCTGGAGGACGCGACCGTACGCCTCTACCTCGACCACGACGTCCGCCTCGTGGAGGCCGCCGGATTCACTCAGCTCACCCCCGCGTTGGTGCGCTACCGACTGTCCGGAGCACACCGGGACCGGCAGGGGCGCGCGGTGACCCCGCGACGGCTGATCGCCAAGGTCTCACGTCCCGAGGTGGCCGAGGCGTTCCTGCGCCCCGCGCCCGAGCCTCTGCTCCGCAGACTTGTCGAGGAGGGCGCGCTGACGCCGGCGGAGGCCGAAGTGGGGCGGGACCTTTCGATGGCCGGTGACCTGTGCGTCGAGGCCGACTCGGGCGGCCACACCGACGGCGGGGTCGCCCAGGTGCTGCTGCCCGCGATGCTCAGCCTGCGCCGCACGGTCGCCGCGCGGCACCCGGCCGCCCGGGACGTGCGGGTGGGCGCCGCGGGCGGGCTGGGCAGTCCGGAGAGCGTCGCCGCCGCGTTCGTACTCGGCGCGGACTTCGTGCTCACCGGCTCGGTCAACCAGTGCACCGTCCAGGCGGGCACCTCCGACCTGGTGAAGGACATGCTCGCCGGGGCGGACGTCCAGGATGTCGCCTACGCGCCCGCGGGTGACATGTTCGAGCTGGGTGCGCAGGTTCAAGTACTGCGCAAGGGAACGTTGTTCGCCGCAAGGGGCAACAAACTCCGCAAGCTGTACCGGCAGTTCGAAAGCCTGGACGCGCTCGATCCGGCAGTACGGCGCACCCTCGAGGAGTCCTGCTTCCGGCGCGGCCTCGACGAGGTGTGGGAGCTGACCCGGCGGCACTACCTCGATTCGGGCCGTCCGCATCTGGTCGAACAGGCCGAACGCGGCCCCAAGCAGCGCATGGCGCTGGTCTTCCGCTGGTACTTCGCCCACTCCACGCGAGCCGCCCTGGCCGGCGACGCCGCCGAGCGCGTCAACTTCCAGATCCACACCGGGCCCGCGATCGGCGCCTTCAACCGCTCCGTCAAGGGCACTGCCCTGGAGGACTGGCGCAATCGCGATGTCGACGCCATCGCCGCGTACTTGATGAAGGGCGCCGCCGAAACTTTGAGCGAACGCCTTTCCTTGCTCGCTCAATAGTGAGCTGCTGTCGTGCTCGCGGCGGAGTTGAATCCTGTTTGTCACCAGAGCGCTTATGCAATGCACCCACTGGTGAGTCCTGAGCGGGAATCCTTTACATCGAAAGAGATCGGAGTGCCGTGATGCCTGAATCCCCTGACCCGTTCGTGCTGCCCGTCGCACAACAGCAAACCTCCCTGCCGGGCACGGAAATCCTGCACTCCGGAAACTCCGGACTCATCGTCGAACGCACGGGTCAACTGCGGGCCGAATTCCGCAACGAGGGCCGGCAGTTCGCCCGTGATCTGTCCGAGTACATCAACACGAAGTACGTCGGTATCGCCTCGGTCTTCGTCTACGAGGAAACCTTCGGCACCAAGGACCGGCTGCACTGGCTCCTGCACATGGCCTCCCTCGACGCCTACGAAACCCTCGTCCAGATGGGCACGCAGGACGAGGGCTGGCGCGAAGTCATGTTCCGCAACCGCATCTCCGAGGAGAAGGGCGGCGGCTCCTGGGACCGGATGTTCCTCGACGGCGCCCTGCAGGAGACCGTGCTCATTCCGCAGAGCTTTGGTATGTACGGCACCTCGGACCAGGTGCCCGACACGCTGGTGGAGGGCGGCGAGGGCGAGCTCGCGAGGCTCGCGGTGCCCACCGCTCAGCACCAGGCGCCCGGGGAGACCCTCAACTCGACCACCTGTGGCCTCCTCATGCACCGCACGGGGGAGCTCAAGTACGCATTCCGCGCCGAGGGCAGGCAGTTCGCCCGCGCGCTCACCGAGAACTGGAACCGCACGCTCGGCGAGCACGGCTCGATCTTCCTCTACGAGGAGGCGTTCGGCCTGTCCGACCGCATCCACTGGTTCATCCACCTCAAGTCCCCGGCCTCGTACTACCACCTCATGGGCCTGCGCGCCCGCACGGACGACGCCGCCCGCGAGGTCTTCACCAAGCAGTGGATTCCCGCGGAGAAGGGCGGCGGCGGCTGGGAGCGCATGTTCGTCCAGAGCACCCTCCAGGACTTGGCCCTCACCCCGCAGCACTGGGGGATGTACGCGACCAAGGCCCGCGCCCAGGAAACCGACTGACACCGTCCGCGACCCACCGGTACCCGAGGGAGGCCTCATGCACTCCGGCAGGACTCTGCACGAGATATTCGAAGAGCGGGCGGCCCGGTTCCCCGACCGCACCGCCGTCAGCTGCGGCACCGAGCACCTGGACTACGCGACACTCGACGCCCGCGCCGATCGGCTCGCCCGCCGGATCGCCGGCACCCGGCAGGGTTCCGGCTCACTGATCGGGCTCTGCGCCGACCGCGGCATCGAGCTGATCGTCGGCCTGCTCGCGATCCTCAAGGCCGGGGCGGGCTATGTGCCCCTCGACCCCGGCTACCCCGCCGAGCGCCTCGACCACCTTCTTGCCGACACCCAGGTCGACCTGGTGCTCGCCCTGGACCGTACGGCATCGGCGGTGGCGTCGGCCGACGTCCCCGTGCTCCTGATCGACGGCCCGGACAGCGACACCGCACCGGACACCGCGCAGCCCTCCGTCGGGGCGGAGAGCCTCGCCTACGTCATCCACACCTCAGGCTCCACGGGCCTGCCCAAGGGCACCCTCGTCGAGCACCGCAACGTCGTCGCGCTCATGGAACAGGGCCGCGAGCTCTTCGGGTTCGACGAGAACGACGTGTGGACGCTTCTCCACTCCGTCAGCTTCGACTTCTCCGTCTGGGAGATCTGGGGCGCCCTGCTGCACGGCGGACGGCTTGTCGTGGTCCCCGCCGAGACCGCGCGTTCGCCGCGGCTGCTGCGCGAACTCCTGGTGGACAACGGTGTGACCGTCCTCAACCAGACCCCGTCGGCCTTCCGTGGCCTCGCCGCCGTCGAGGCCGAGCACGGTGGCGCCGAACTGCCGCTGCGTCTGGTCATGTTCGGCGGTGAACGGCTCGACGTGAAGCAACTTGGGCCCTGGCTCGCCGCCTACGGGGACGACCGGCCGCAGCTGGTGAACATGTACGGCATCACCGAGACGACCGTGCACGTCACCCACCGCCGTATCCGCACCGCCGACCTCGACGAACCCGACGCCTCGCCCATCGGGGTCCCGCTGCCCGGCGTACGGATCAAGCTCCTCGACGCGTCGGGCGAGCCGGTGGCGGACGGTGTGCAGGGGGAGATGTGGGTCGGCGGCACCGGCGTCGCCCGCGGCTATCTGCTCCGCCCGGAGCTGACCGAGGAGCGCTTTTGCACCCTGGACGACGGGGAGCGCTGGTACCGCTCGGGCGACCTCGCCAAGCGCACCGCCGACGGCGGGTACTGCTACCTGGGGCGCACGGACGATCAGGTCAAGATCCGCGGCTACCGGATCGAACCGGGAGAGATCGAGCGGCTCCTGAGCACTCACGCCGGCGTGACCACGGCCATCGTCACCCCCGAGGACCACGGTGAGGGCGATGTACGCATCCTCGCCTACCTGGTCCCGCCGCCGGGCACCGAGGTCTCGGCCGAGGCCGCCCGAACGCTGGCCGCGGAGCTGTCCGAGCTGGCCGCCCGCGCGCTGCCCGCGTACATGCACCCCTCCGCGTACCGCCTCGTGCCCGAGGTGCCGCTGACCCCGCAGGGCAAGGCCGACCGCCGCGCCCTCGATCTGCTCCCGTACGCAGAGGCTTTCCCGGCCGGCGGCCGGGGCGGCGAACTCACCGGCACGGGAGTCGAGATCATGCGCCTGGTGACCGAAGTGCTCGGCGGGAGCGACTGCCTGGGAAGCGACGACGACCTGTTCTCGGCCGGAGTCACCTCGCTGGCCTTCACCCGCATCATCGTGCTGGTGAACCGGCGCTACGGACTGACCCTGACCGGGGCCGAGCTGGAAGAAGCGACCGTGAACGGCCTGGCCGACTGCGTCGACGCGCAGACCGCCGGCCGGAAGTAGGAGGAGGACCATGACCACTCAGGACGACGTCAGCACCCGCACCGGCTTCTCGCTGACCCCACAGGAACTGGCCGATTTCCAGGAGCGCGGCTTCCACGGCCCGTTCAAGGTGTACGAGATCGAGGAGATGAAGGCGATATGGCGCCGTGAGCGCCTGCGCCTGATGGACCGCACCCATGCCGTCTACCAGGACGAGGCGGCCACCTCCGGCAACACCAACATCTCCAACTACGACCGCCACCTGGACAACGCCTTCCTGGCCGACCACATCGGCCGGTCCGAGATCACCCAGCGCGTCAACAGCGTGCTCGGACCCGATGTGCTCTGCTGGCGCAGCGAGTTCTTCCCCAAGTACCCCGGCGACGAGGGCACCGACTGGCATCAGGCGGACACTTTCGCCAACGCCTCCGGCAAACCGCAGATCGTCTGGCCCGACGAGGTCAAGGAGTTCGGCGGCACCATCACCGTGTGGACGGCCTTCACCGAGGCCAACGAGGAGACGGGCTGTCTGCAGTTCATCCCCGGCACCCACGAGCGGATGCGCTACGACGAGAACAAGCGCATGGAGTACCGCCCGGAGACCATCAACCAGGAGGCCAAGGAAGGCGTCCGCCGGGGGTTCTTCGGCTATGACTACCGGGAACTGCAGATCGACCCGGACTGGAAGCCGCAGGAGTCGGACGCGGTCTCGATGGTGATGCGTCCGGGCGAGGCGATCATGTTCTGGTCCACGCTCATGCACGCCTCGCTGCCGCATGCGGGACGCACCCAGGAGATGCGGCTCGGCTTCGCGGGCCGCTATGTCCCGACCGCCGTCCAGGTGTACCCCGGCACGGACGTGATCGACGAGTACGGCGGTGCCGTCTCCCTGGAGCGGTACGGGTCCGTGCTGGTGTCCGGTACCGCCGCGCCCCACAACCGCCTGGCCACCGAGACCACGACGGGACATCCCTTCCGTACGCCCTGACCGGCTCTGCCGCCCGCCCGACGAAGAGAGTGAGGACCGCGGGACATGCTCAGTGACGAGGCGCGAAGGGCGGTGACGGACGTCGCCCGCGCGATGCTGTCCGTCCGTCCCCTGGCACAGGCGCGCGGAGCCGTCTCCCGGCTCCCCACCGGACTGGAACCCGGCGAATCCGCAGCATGCGCCGAGGCCGTGCTCACTGCGGTCGCCGCGGAACTGGAGGTACCAGGACTGGAGTTCGGCCCACGCGGCGACGGCGCGGAGCAAAGCGTCTTCGAGCTGGTGATGGCCGAGCACCTCGACCTCGCGGCCCGTCTCGTGGTCCTCGGCCCCCTCACGGCCGGGGACCTGGCGGCCGCGGTGGCCGAGGCCCGCAAGGTGGCGGCGAAGGTGGCGGCCGAGAGCTTCGGCCGCCACCGCCGCCCCACCGACGCCGTCAGCGCCGACGGGGCGCGGCTGCAGGTGTACGAGGCCGGCGAGCCGGGCCGTCCCGCCGTGGTGCTCGCCTCCGCGTGCGGGATGCCCGCGGAACTGTGCGAGCCCTGGATCGAGCTCCTGGCGCGCGACCACCACGTGCTCACGTGGGAGAGCCGTGGACTCTTCGGCGCCGTAACGCAGTTCGACACCCTGGGCCACGACACCGCGGTGCAGGCCGCGGACGTGTTCGCGGTGATGGACCACTGCGGTGTCGAGCGGGCCCACGTGATGGGCTTCTGCGGGGGCAGCGTCATCGCCCTGGCCGCGGCCGCCGCCCGGCCGGAGCGGGTCACCTCGCTCAGCCTCTGGCACGGCGCGTACGAACTGGGCGGGGACTGCCCCAAGGCCGACCACCACCGCAACATGCAGGCGCTGATGGAGATGGCGGCGGGGGACCGGGACACGGCCGCCGGTGTGCAGTCCGTCTTCGTCCAAACGATGCTGGCCGGCCTGCCGCCCGGCACGGCGCACCTCGTGCTCTACCCGTACGCGACACCCGAACTGTTCTACCGCTACTGCCGGGTCAACGGCCCGATCACCGACATCGACGTACGCGGCATGCTCGCCGGTGTCCGTCAGCCCGTGCTCGTGGTCACCAGCGAGGACGACAGCACGGCCGATCCGGCGGGATCCCGCTGGGTCGCGGACCGGCTGCCCGGAGCGGAGCTCAGGGTCGAGCCGCACGGCGACCACATGTCCCTGTTCACCATGAGCGGCGCGGTCGGCGCGCTCGCCGTGGACTTTCTGGCCCGGGTGGAGAGCCCGCTCCAGGCAGCCGGCTGATCCCACGCCCGACAGGATCCGAGCCGCTCCCGTGCGGCCGTTCCCCTCACTTCCCCACCACAGAACAGGTGAAAGGCGATGAGCGAGACCTTGGAACGACCCACGGAGCCGGCCGACCGGATCGACGGCGACACCGGGATGACTCTGCGGCGCATCCTGACGGAGATCGTTCCGGATCTCACCGAGGACAAACTTGCCTCCTCGCTGCGGGACATCGGCTTCGGTTCCCTGCAGACCACCCGCCTCTGGGTCGAGTTGAAGCGCACCTTCGGCGTCGATCTGCCGCCGCGGTGGCTGGGTGGCGCCTCGCTCGGCGAACTCACCGCGCGGGTGACGGCCGAACGGACCGGCGACGCGCCGTCCCGGGCCGCGACCGCGGATCCGGGTGCGGAATCGACCACGACAGCGACCGCGGCCCCCAGCATGAATGCGCCGGCGACCGCGGCCCCCAGCATGAGTGCGTCGGCGACCGCGGCCGCCGAGCGCCATCAGCCGTTCCCGCTGACCCCGCTCCAGCAGGCCTACCTCGTCGCCAAGGACGAGGAGACGTCCGCCGATCCCGGCGGCTGCCACCTGTACCGGGAGCTGGCGGTCGCCGACCTCGACGCCGCACGGCTCGTCGCGGCCTGGCAGCGGCTCGTGGACCACCACGACATGCTGCGCACCGTCATCGACGAGGACGGCACCCAGCGCACACGCCGCGGGAACACACCCTGCGAGGTCGTCGTCCACGAGCTCACCGACGCCGACGAGGCGGCGTACCAGGAGCATGTTCTGGCGGTCCGCGCCCGTATGTCCCACCGCAACCACCTGCCGGGCACCTGGCCCCTGGCCACCGTGGAGGTGACCAGGGGACCGGGCGGTGACGGACTCGTGCACTTCGGCCTCGACACCCTCCTGACCGACGCACACGGCTACGCCCTGCTGCTGCAGCAGTGGCATCAGCTGTACGAGCACCCGGACCGTCCTCTGCCCGAGGCCGCCGCCACGGTCAGCGACTGCGTACGCGAACTCGCGGCCCTGCGTACCGGTTCCGCCCACCGGGCGGACCTCGACCACTGGGGTGCGAAGCTGGCGGAGCTGCCGCCCGGCCCCGCCCTCGTCATCGACCCCGCGACACCTCTTCGCGCGCCGCGCCGCCGCCCGCTGGACGGCAGCATCGACGCCGCCCAGTGGGCGGAACTCACCGCTCTGGCCGGACAGTGGGAGGTGTCGCCCACCTCCCTGGTCCTCGCCGTGTTCACCGAGACGCTGGCCCGGTGCGGGGCGCAGGACCCCTTCTCGTTCGCCGTCACCACCAGCGACCGCCCCCGGCTCGGTGCCGAAGCCGACCTCGTGGTCGGACCCTTCACGTCCACGGCCCTGCTGGTGGCCGACCCCACCACGGGGCAGCCGCTCGACGAGACGGCACAGGATCTGCACGAGCAGCTGTGGGACGCGCTGCGCCACGGCGGGGTCTCGGGCATCGAGGTACTGCGCGAGCTGCGGACCCGCTCGGGTGCACAACCACCCTCCCCGGCCGTGGTGTTCACCAGCCTGCTCGGCGTCGGTCCGGGCGACGGGGTGGCCGGCGGATTCGGCGCGGACATCACGTACGGCGTGAGCCAGACCTCCGGGATCGCTCTCGACCACCAGATGTGGGAGCAGGACGGCGCGCTGCGTTTCCGCTGGGACGTGGTCGACGGCCGGTTCGCGCCCGGCGCCGTGGACACCGCCTTCGCGGCCTTCACCAACCAGCTCGCCGTCTGCGCGACGGAGCCTGCCGGGCGACGGTCCCCGGGCGAGCTGCAGCAGGCCTACATCGTGTCCCGCTACGGTGCGTCGGCCGACCCCGCGACCGCACAGGGCTGTCAGTGCTACCAGAGCTTCCACGTCGACGACCTCGACCCGGACCGGCTCGCCACCGCCCTGCTGCGCCTGGCCGACGGCTACGAGGTGCTGCGTACCGGCATCGGACACGACGGCCTCCTGGAGATACGCGACCGGCTGCCCGCGCGCTGGCACATCCCGGTCATCGACCTGCGCGGGAACCGGGACGCGGAGGCGGTACGGGAGTCGCTGCGCGACGAGATGGCCGGCCGGCCCTTCCCGATCGGCCGCTGGCCGCACTTCGACCTGCGGGTCACCCGCGACACGGACCGCGCCTTCACCGTCCACTGCGCCTTCGACCTGGTGCTCGCCGACGCACCCAGCATCCATCGCCTCTTCCGTGAACTCCTGCGCCTGTACGCCGACCCCGCCGCCACCGCACACCCCGTGGCGGTCCACGCCTACACCGAGGCGGAAACCGCCGCCGCGTCCGCGTACTGGAAGCAGCGCCTCGCGTCCGTCCCCGCGGGTCCCGTGCTGCCGGCGGGGCCCGGCGGCGAGCGGCGCGTGGTACGCCGCTCCGGGACGCTCGGCGGCTGGCGCCGGCTCTCCGCGCTCGCCGCGCGCGAGGGCCTTGACGCCGACCATCTGCTGCTCGCCTGCCTCGACGAGGCGCTGGCCGAGGACTGCCCCGACCCCTACGCGCTGGCCGTCGTGCTCTGGCCGCAGGAGCCGGAGGCGGCGCGGCCCGGAGAGCACTCCCTGCTCAGCTGGCTGCCCGCCGCCGACTCCGCGCTGCCGCGCCTGCGCCGCGCCGTCCACTACCGCGATCTCGCCCGCCGCGACCTCTGCGCGTCAGCGTCCGGAGCCCTGGTCGAGCTGCGCCGCCGAGGGCCCGGGAGCGGCAGCACCGAACTGCCGTACCCGGTCGTCTACACGGGCGCCGTCGACATGACGGCGTACCCGCTGCCCGACGGCGTACGCCGGGGACCCTGGCTGACCAGCACACCGGGCTGCTCCGTCGACTGCATCTCGGTGATCGAGGACGACGAGCTGCGGTACTGCTGGGACGTCGTCACCGCTGATCTCTCCGAGGAACTCCTCGACCGCCTCTTCGGGCGCTTCGAGCGCGCGGTCGCGGCCGTCGCCGAGGACCTCGGGGCCTCTCGTGGTGACGAACTGTCCGCAGAGGAAAGGGAGTTGGTTCTCCGTACGTGGAACGACACCGAGGTTCCGTCGGCCGGGGCCGACCCGCTGCACCTGCTCCTCGAGGATCAGGCGCGCCTCAACCCCCAGGCGGTGGCGCTGCGTTGGAGCGGCGGCACGATGACGTTCGGGGAGCTCGACCGGTACGCGGACAGGATCGCGCACCATGTGCGGGCACACGGGCACGCGGGCCCCGGGAGCGCCGTGGGCGTGCGGATCCGCCGCGGCCCGGACATGGTGGCCGCCGTGTACGGGGTGCTCAAGGCCCGCGCGGCGTATGTGCCCGTGGAGCCCTGGCTGCCCGCCGCACGCGCGTCCGAGATCCTCGGCCTCGCCGGCACGTCGCTCGTGCTGACCACCTCGCACACCGAAGGGTGGGAGGCTCCGGACGGCGTGGCTTTCCTGGAGGTCGACGGGCTCGACGAGTACGACGGGCGCGAAGGCGAGGCCCGGCCGGTGGCTTCCGTGGACGGGGCGGACACCGCGTACGTCCTGTTCACCTCCGGCAGCACCGGAACCCCCAAGGGGGTGGCCGTACCGCACCGGGCCGTACGCAATCTGCTCGCCTGGGCCCACCGCACCTTCGACTTCGGCCCGCACGACGTCGGCCTGGCCGTCACCTCCCTCGGCTTCGACCTCTCCGTGTTCGACCTGTTCGGCGTGCTCGGCCGGGGCGGGAGCCTCTACATCGCCGACGAGGAACAGCAGCGCGACCCCGAGCTGCTCCTGGACGTGCTGCTCGACGAACCGATCACGTTCTGGAACTCCGCACCCACCACCCTCGCCCAGGTCGCCGAGGGCTTCGGCCGATGTCCCGGCCATCCGGGAGCGGGCCGACTGCGACGGGTGTTCCTCAGCGGGGACTTCATCCCGCTCTCGCTGCCCGACCGGGTGCGTACGGCCTTCCCCGGCGCCGAGGTCGTCAGCCTCGGCGGCCCCACCGAAACCACCGTCTGGTCGGTCTGGCACCGCATCGGGGAGGTGGACAAGGACTGGCGCAGCATCCCGTACGGCAAACCCATCGACAACACCCGGCACTACGTCCTGGACGACGCGCTCCAGCCCTGTCCGGTCGGCCGCGAAGGGGAGCTCCATACGGCGGGTGCCTGTCTGGCCAACGGATTTGTGGGCAGCCCCTGGCTGACCGGGGAGCGCTTCCTGCCCGACCCGTTCGCCACGCAACCCGGTGAACGGATGTACCGCACAGGCGACCGGGCCGCCTGGCAGCCGGACGGCACGCTGCGCATCATCGGGCGCACCGACCATCAGGTCAAAGTCCGCGGGTTCCGGGTTGAACTCGGCGAGATCGAGCACCAGTTGCGCGGGCACGAGGGAGTGCGGGACGCAGTGGTGATCGCCCGGCCGGACGGCGACGACCGCAAACTCGTCGCGTACGTCGTGGCGGACCGTGAGCACCCGCCCACCGCCGTCGACCTGCGCCGCCACGCGAGCGAGACCCTGGCGCCGTACATGGTCCCCAACGCCGTCGTCTTCCTCGCGGCGTTCCCGGCCACCTCCCACGGCAAGCTCGACCGCGACGCCCTGCCGTGGCCGCCGCCCGCAGGCTCCGGGGAGCCGCCCGAGACACCCGAGCCGGCGGTCTCCGTGGCTCCTGGGGCGCCCGTCGTGGACGCGGTGGAGATCGCGGGGATCGTGGCCGAAGTGCTCGCTCTCGCGTCTCTCGACCCCGAGGCGGACGTGTGGGACGCCGGCGCGACCTCCTTCACCATGGTGCAGCTGTCGGTCGCGCTCAAGCGGCGCTTCGGGCGGCGGGTCCCGGTCGCCGCGCTGGTCTCGGCACCCACTCCCGCGGGCATCGCCAAGTTCCTCTCCGGTGGTACGGATCAGGCGACTGAGCCACGTCGTGGGAGCAGCGGACCGGACGCCGTCCCCAGCGCCGAGCCGCAGGGCCAGGAGCCGTCCGCCCAAGGGTCCGTTGCCTCCGTACGGACCATGAACACCCCCGGCCCCGTCGACCTGTTCTCTCCGGAAGAACGTGACGCCTTCAAGCAGGGCGCCTGGAACCTGCGTGCGACCGGTCCGGGGGAGCAGACAGTGCCCCTGCCCCGTACCGGGATCGCGCAGGAGTACTACACACGCCGCTCCAGCCGGCGCGAGTTCCTCGACCGCCCGGTCGACCGTGCCTCGCTGTCCCGGCTTCTCGAACTGCTCGCCGAGGCCCACGCCGGAGGCCGCGAGGTGTTCCTGTACCCCTCGGCAGGAGAGACGTACGCCGTCCAGACCTACCTCCACGTCAAGCCAGGGGCCGTGGACGGACTCGCCGAGGGCGTCTACTACTACCAGCCGCGTGAGCACGCCCTGCACCTCGTCAACGCCACGCCGACGATCGACCGATCGATCCACTTCTACTACAACCGCCCGGTGTTCGACCGGGCCGGACTCGGTCTCTACCTGATCGGTCAGCGGCACGGGATCGCCCCGCTCTACGAGGACGTCGCCGATCACTTCCTGACCCTGGAAGCCGGCTACATGGGGCAGTTGCTCCTGACGGGGCAGGCTGCGTCCGGGATCGGCATCTGCCCGATCGGCACCCTCACCTTCGACGACATCCGCGACCAGTTCGGCCTCGACGAGGGGCACGTGTTCCTGCACTCCTTCCTCGCGGGCGCCGTCGCGCCGGTGGCGGAGGGGCCGAACGCGCCCTCGCTGCAGTACGCGTCGCCCGGACCACGTACAGAGGTGCCGGCAGCACCCGACGCCTCGTTCGCCCCCGCGGCCCGGACCACCCAGGACGCTTCACCTGCGCCGGCTGCGACAGGCGCCGCCGTGGTGGGTGTCGGCTGCCGGCTGCCCGGGGCCGAAAGCCCCGAGCAGCTGTGGCACAACCTGCGTGCGGGACACACCGCCATCGGGCCCGTGCCCACGCACCGCGGGGCCGAGCTGGGCGACGCCCCACCCGGTGGCTACCTCGACGACACGACGTCCTTCGACAGCCTCCGTTTCGGGATCTCGCCCGCCGAGGCGGAGCTTCTCGACCCGCAACTGCGGCTACTGCTGCACTCCGTGGCCGACTGCCTCGACGACGCGGGGCACACCCCGCAGTCGCTGCACCGTGAGGCCGGCCGGGTCGGTGTGTTCGTCGGCGTGATGTGGCAGGACCACCAGATCGCCGGCAGCGACGAGTGGTCGGCCGGTGGCGAGGCCCGCATTTCGGCGCTCGCCGCGGACATCCCCAACCGCATCTCCCACGTCTTCGACTTCGACGGCCCCAGCCTGGCCGTCAACACGTCCTGCTCCTCCTCCCTCACGGCACTGCACCTGGCCACCGAGAGCCTGCTGCGGGGCGAGTGCGACGCGGCGGTGGTCGCCGCGGTGAACCTTGTCTCGCACCCGTACCATCTGCGCCTGCTCACCGAAGCCGGACTGCTCGCCGCGGACGGCGACCCGCGGATCCTCGGCGAGGACGCGGCCGGATGGGCGCCCGGTGAGGGTGCGGCCGCGGTCCTGCTGCGGCGTGCGGACGGCGCGCACCGCGACCGGGTCCGCGGTGTGGTGGAGACGACCGCGCTCGGGCACCCGGGCCGCACCCCGCGCTTCGGGACGCCCGACGCCGACCGGCTCGCGGACTCCCTGCGGCGCCTGCTGCACACCGCGGGCCTCCAGGCGGCCGACATCGGGTACGCCGAGTGCGCGAGCGCCGGAGCCGCACTCTCCGACGCGGCCGAACTCGACGCGCTGGGCGCGGTGTTCGCGCACGGCGGGCTGCGGGCCGGCACCGTCAAGCCCAATCTCGGGCACCTGGAGGCGGCCTCCGGGCTGTCCCAGCTCATCAAGGTGCTGCTGCAGCTGGAACACGAGGAGTTCGCTCCCACACGGGTCGCGGCCCGGCGCTCCCCGCTCATCGACTGGGACGACCTGCCCATCGAGTTCGTGGACCGCGCACAGGCCTGGCCCGCCCCCGAGGGGGGAGGGCCGCGCAGGGCCCTGGTCAACGCGGTCGGTGCCGGCGGCTCGTACGCCCATGCGGTGATCCGCGCCGCCGAGCCGGCCCCACCCTGCGGCCGCCCCCACCCCAAGCCCCTTCAGCAGGCGGTGGTCCTCTCCGGTGCGACCAGGCAGGAACTCGCCGATTCCGCGGCCGCGTTGCGTGCGTGCACGGCGCGGTGGGCCACGGGGCAGACACCGCCGCGCCTGGCACACGTGGCGTTCACGCTGCAGACCGGACGCCGCACCCTCGCACACCGGCTGGCCGTGCTGTGCCGCGATTACGGTGAACTCACCGACGCGCTCGACGCGTTCCTCGCGGGGCAGCCGCACCCGGCGCTCACCGTGGGCACGGCGGCGGAGCGCGGCGGCCCCGCCTGTGCACCGCAACCCCTCGACGCCGCCGTCACGTTGTGGACCGCGGGGCACTGTGTGGACTGGCACGAGGCCTGGGGGCCGCAGGCCCGCCGGATCGCTCTGCCGCTTCCCCCGCGTGCGGGACATCCGGTGGCACGCCCCGTCACGTCCGGCCGGCGACCGGCCGCGCCCGACGGGCCTGGTGGGCGGGAGACGCCGTACGGGCCTGCGGGACAGGAGACGCCGGACGGCCGCGCACAGGAGGCCGGCGGGGGCCGACCGGCCGCAGTGGACTATGTCCGCGCCGCCTACGCGGAGGCTTCCGGGATCGCCCGCGCGGACCTGGACGCCCACACGCCGCTGGAACGGTACGGGCTCAGCTCCTACGTGGTGGCACGCCTGAACAGCCGCCTGGAGCAGGACTTCGCCGCCCCTGTGTCACGGACGCTGTGCTACGCGCACGGCGACCTCGCCTCGATCGCGGCCGAACTGGAGAACCGGCCGGACGCCCCCTGGGCGGGCGGCGCGAGGGGCCCGCTCACCGGTACGGGGCCCGCACAGCCGTTGTCGGCCGACGAGGTGACGCAGCCCGTCGGGGAGGATTCCCCCGCCGCCAGCACCCGCCACGCCAGCACCCACCACACAAGCACCCACCACACAAGCACCCACCACACAGGTGACGCCGACGCCATCGCCGTCATCGGAGTCGCGGGACGGTACCCGCAGGCCCGGAACGTCGAGGAGTTCTGGCGGAACCTGGAACAGGGCCGCGACTGCGTGACCGAGCTCCCGGCGGTGCGACGGTTGCCGGGCTGGCCCGACGGGCTGATGTGGGGCGGCTTCCTCGACGACGTCGACCGCTTCGACCCGCTCCTGTTCCGGATCACCCCGCGCGACGCGACCCTGATGGACCCTCAGGAGCGGCAGTTCCTCGAAGTCGCCTGGGAGACCTTGGAGGACGCGGGGTACTCCCGCAGCAGGCTGCAACGTCAACATGACGCCCAGGTAGGCGTGTTCGTCGGCTGCATGTACAACGAATACCCCTATCTGGCGGTGGAGCGCGCGGCGCTCACCGGCGGCACGGACGACGCGGGCGCCTGCCCCGCGGGGATCGCCAACCGGGTCTCGTACGTCTTCGGCCTGCAGGGCCCCAGCATGGCCGTGGACACCATGTGCTCCTCATCCCTGACCGCGGTCCACCTGGCGGTGGAGAGCCTGCGGCGTGAGGAGTGCGAGGTGGCGCTGGCGGGCGGCGTGAACCTTTCCCTGCACCCGCACAAGTACCGCCAGCAGGCCCGCCTGCAGATGGCGTCGAAGGACCACCGCTGCCGCAGCTTCGGTGCGGGGGGCGACGGGTTCGTACCCGGCGAGGGTGTGGGTGCGGTGCTGCTCAAGCCGCTGGCCCGGGCACTCGCCGACGGGGACCGCATCCACGCGGTGATCCGCTCCACAGCCGTCAATCACGGCGGCCGCAGCAACGGCTACATGGTGCCGAGTCCCGTCTCCCAGGGAGATCTTGTCTCGGCCGCGCTGCGCCGCGCGGGTGTGGCGCAGCAGACGATCGGATACCTCGAAGCACACGGTACGGGAACGGAGTTGGGCGACCCGGTAGAGATCGACGGCCTGAGCCGGGCGTTCGGCGACCTGCCGCAGGGCTCCTGCGCCCTGGGAAGTGTGAAGTCCCAGATCGGCCACCTGGAGGGCGCGGCCGGTATCGCGGGCCTGACCAAGGTGCTGCTGCAGCTGAGGCACCGCAGGTTCGCACCCTCGCTGCACGCGGAGCGGCTCAACCCGAATATCGACTGGGCGCGCAGCCCCTTCACCGTGCAGCGCGAGTCGGCAACCTGGCCGGCCCCGCCGGGCGGCGGCCCGCGCCGGGCCGGGATCAGCTCGTTCGGGGCGGGAGGCGCCGGGGCTCATGTGGTCCTGGAGGAGTTCGTGCCCGGGGAAGCCCCGGCGGCCGAGGCCGCAGGCCCACGGCTTGTGGTGCTCTCGGCCCATGACGAGCAGCGGCTGACGGAGCTGGCAGGCCGCCTTGCCGGCCGGCTCACGGACGACGCGGTGCTCGCCGACGTCGCGTACACCCTGCAAGTGGGCCGTGAGGAGCAGCGCGAGCGGTTCGCCGTGGTGGTGTCCACCGTGGGTGAGCTGCGCGCTGTGCTGGCGGACTTCGCCGGGGGGGTACGGGGCCGAGTGCTGAGCGGCCGGGCCTCGGCCGGTGCGGCGGGCCCTGAACTCCCGTTCCCTGGCGGGTCTTCTCTGGAGGAGCTCGGCCGGCACTGGGTGACGGGCGGTCGGGTCGACTGGGACCTGCTCGCCCGCACCTGCCCGGGCCGGCTCACCTCGCTGCCGTCCTATCCGTTCGCGGCGGGCCGCTATTGGCTGCCCACGGGGACGCCCGCTGGTCCTTCCGGGCCCGTCGCACCCGCCCCCGCCAAGCCCGGCGCCGGACCCGTACAGGCACTGGACGCCGGACCCGCGCAGGCCCTGGACGCAGCACCCGCGCAGGCACCGGACGCAGCACCCGCGCAGGCACCGGACGCCGGACCCGCGCAGGCGCCCGGCGCCGGGCCCACCCCCCATGTCGTCCTCCACCACAAGACCTGGGTGCCCGTGCCGGAGCCACAGGAACGGAGCACGGGTGGAGCGATTGTCTGCCTGTACCGGGCCGAAGCCGTGGATGCCGCAAGGGCGTTGGCGGAGCGGCTCGGCGCCGGGAACGTCCACCTCGTACTGGAAGGCGGAGCCCCGGAAGGGCGTACGCCCGGCTTCTACGACGAACAGTCCGCCGCGGAAGTGCTCGACCGGCTCCTCGACCGGCACGAGGACCTGCGCGGCCTGGTCGACCTGTGCGATCTGGCCGCACCGGGCGCGGACCCGGTGCCGTGGCCGGCCCGCATCGTGGCCCTGCAGCGCCTGATCGCCCGGCGTCCGGGCACGGAGCTGCGGATCCTCCTCGCCACCCGCGGCCTCATCGGGCCCACCACCGACGACAGCACCCTCTTCGGAGCCGAACAGGCCGCTTTCGTACGGATGCTGAGTGCCGAGCATCGCAAAGTCCACGCGACCGTCCTCGACCTCCCTCTCGGGGCCGACCGGCCGCGCGCCGCCGCGGACTCGATCGCCAAGGAGTACGCGAGCCAGGACGGCCACACCGAACTCGCCCTGCGCGACGGCGTGCGGCTGCGCCCCCGCCTCGAACCCCTCGCCGCGCCGAGCGACGCACCGCTGCGGCTCGACCCGCGCGGGGTCTACGTGGTCAGCGGAGGCACCGGCGCCATCGGGGCTCTGACGGCCCAGCGCCTGGTGGAGCGCGGTGCGCGCAAACTCGCACTCCTCGGGACCCGTGAGCTTCCCGCGCGCCACCTGTGGACGCGGCGGGACGAGGCAACCGCGGGTCTTGTCGACCAGGTCCGTGCGCTGGAGCGCGCCGGAGCCCAAGTCATGGTGTACGGCGGTTCGTTGACGGATCGTACGGCTCTGGACCGCTTCCTCGATTCCGTACGCAAAGGGCTTGGCGACCTGCGCGGCGTCATCCACTGCGCGGGAGTGCCCTCGGTGGGCCGGCCGCCCTTCGTCCACAAGACCCCCGAGGAGCTGCGTGCGGCCTTCGGGCCCAAGGCGGACGGAGCGCGGGCGCTCGCCGAGGCCTGCGCGCACGACCCGCTCTCCTTCTTCGTTCTGGCGTCCTCGGCGTCCGGCCTCGTACCGCGGCTCGGTGCCGGAGTGAGTGACTACGCGGCCGCCAACGCCTACCTCGATCTCTTTGCCGGGCATCACGTGCGCACCGGGCACACCGGGTTCTGCTCGGTGAACTGGCCCAGTTGGCGCGAGGCGGGCATGGGGGTGCGTCTTGCGGACGCCTGCGCTCCAGCCGGACTCGGCTCCCTGGACAACGCGCAGGCACTGCACGTCCTCGAACAGGTCCTGCTCCTGGCGCAGCGCCCCGGCAACGAGATCGCCCAGGTCGTGCCCGTAGCACCGCTGCCCGGATTCAACCCCGACCACATCTTCGCCCCGGCACAGCACCGGACTCCCCAACAGCCCCCACAGCCCCCACAGCCCCAACGGGCCCAGCCGACCCACGGGTCGAACGCGGCCCAAGTGGCCCGCGGGCCGGAAGCACCAGCCTCCGCAACCAAGGAGAATGAGCCCTTGCACGCCTCGACTTCCGGCCCCTCGCCCTGGCTGATGGGGCTGTTCTCCGCGGAGCTCGGCATTGCGCCCGCCGACCTGGACCCGACCGCCCTCTTCGGCGAACTCGGCGTCGAGTCGGTCATGCTGGGCGAACTGGTGCAGCGCATCGAGCAGGTGACCGGCCGCGATCTGGACCCCTCGTTGCTTCTGCGCCACCCGACGATCGAGCAGTTGGACGCCGAACTCGCCGGGTGGGCTCCGCAGGCCGCGGCGGAGAACGTCCCGCAGCCCACCGAAGGGCCGGCGCCGGCCGAGTCACGCCCGCCCGCGACGGACGGCCGTATCGCCGTCATCGGTCTGGAGTGCGCCTTCCCCGGCGCCCCTGACGCGGCCGCCTTCTGGAGCGCTCTGGCCGCCGGTGACTGCGCGGTCACCGAGGTGCCGCGGTCACGCTGGGACCACCGCGGCCTGTACGACCCGGTGCACCGCCCGGGACGTACCGTCAGCAAGTGGGGTGGCTTCCTCGAAGACATCGAGGACTTCGACGCCACGTACTTCGGGCTCACGGACGAGGAGGCGGACTGCCTCGACCCGGCGGTACGGCTGGTTCTGGAGACCTCGGTGCGCTGCATACGCGACGCCGGATACCAGGACGCCGAACTGCGCGGCCGCGATGTGGGTGTCTTCGTCGGGGCCCGGATGTCGCACTACTCCGCGCGCGCCGGAGTGCGCTCCGGCCCGGCCGGCCTCGGCGGTGACCAGAACTTCGTGGCCGCCCGGGTGGCCCACCACTTCGACTTCCACGGACCCAACGTGGTGCTCGACAGCGCCTGCTCCTCGGCGCTGCTCGCCGTACAGGCGGCCTGCCGCAGCCTGCTCGCGGGCGAGTCGGAGTACGCGCTGGCAGGCGGCGTCGACGTACTGCTCGACGAACAGCCGTACCTCGAGTTCAGCGCGGCCCGCGCTCTGTCGCCCTCCGGCCGGTGCGCCACCTTCGACCACGCCGCCGACGGGTTCGTGCCCGGCGAAGGCTGCGGCCTGATCCTGCTCAAGCCGCTGGCGCGGGCCCTTGCCGACGGCGACCGGATCCGCGCGGTCGTGGACGCGGTCGCCGTGAACAACGACGGCCGCACCATGGGCCTCACCACACCGAACCCCGATGCCCAGTCCCGCGTGATCCGCAGTGCCCTGCGCATGAGCGGACGCACGGCCGACGACATCGGCCTGGTGGAGGCGCACGGCACCGGCACGATGATCGGTGACCCGATGGAACTGCGTGCCCTGACCGACGTGTTCAGGGAGAGCACCGTACGCAGCGGCTACTGCGCCATCGGGAGCGTCAAGACGAACATCGGGCATCTGCTCAGCGCGGCCGGCATCTCGGGGCTCATCAAGGCCGTCCTCGCGATCGAGAACCGAACGATCCCGGCGACCCTGTTCTGCGAACGCCCCAACCCGCGCTTCGACTTCGCCGCTTCCCCCTTCTTCCCCTGCACCGAGGCACGCCCCTGGGAAACGGATGGCCGCCCACGGGTCGCGGGAGTGAGCGCCTTCGGGCTCGGCGGCACCAACGCACACGCCGTCGTCAGCGAACTCGACGCCCGGCTGCGTACGGTGCGGCCGACCCGGGCCCCGCTGCCGCCACCGCAGTTCAGCCGCCGCCGCCACTGGCTGGAACGCACCGCCGGCGAAGGCTCCGACTCCCCGGAACACTCCGCCCCGGCCGCGCGCTCCGTCGTCCCGCAGCCCACGGCGCGCCGTGCCCCTTCCACCTCATTGCTCGCACTCGACTTCCGCCCAGTCCGCTGAACGCAGCGCGCCCGGCCCGCGTACGGAGGAGACGAACCACCGTGAACGAATCAGAGATCGACTGTCGCATCGTCCTGCGGCACGACGACTTCGTCATGCAGAACCATCGGGTCCACGGAACCTCGGTGATGCCCGGGGTCACTTTCCTGGACATCGTCTACCGCATCCTCGCCGACCGGGGTGCGGACATCGAACGGGTGGTCCTGCGCAACATCCTCTTCACCGAGGCCGTCGCCACCGCCGAAGGCCAGGACCGGGAGATCCGCGTCAGGATCGGCGCGGACACGGGCCCCCACCGCCCGGTGACCGCGCACAGCCGACGGCTCTCTGCGGACGGGACCACCGGGGACTGGAAGGAGAACCTGCGCGCAGAGCTTCACTTCGAGGACCTGCCGTGGCCCGCCGCCCTGGATGTGGACGCCGAGCGCCGCGGCGCCCGGGAGCACCGGGACATGGCGGAGATGTACGCACTCACCCGGTCCCGTGACATCCGGCACGGCGCTGCCATGAAGTGCTTCGGCACCCTGCACACCGGTGGCGGCCGGCTGCTCGCCGAACTGGACACCGACCCGGACGACGGCGTCGGCGACGAACCGTTCCACCTCCACCCGGCCAAACTGGACGCGGCCACGATCGTGGCGTACGGCCAGTCCCGAGTGGCGGTCGACCGGCCGTTCATCCCCATGTTCATCGAGAGCTTCCGCGCGCCACGCCCGCTGTCGGGCCGCCTCGTGGTGCATGTGCCAAGGCCGGAGGAGCTCTCGGACTCGGGTGAACTCTTCGACAGCGACCTGGTGTTGTACGACGCCCAGGGCCGCTTCGCGGCGGAGTTCCGCCGGCTCACCTGCAAGCGCATCCGCCACCCCGAGCTGATCCAGCGCCTGGTCTCCGGGGCGGACGCCGTCGCCACGGACGGACTCGGAGCGGGCCCGCTCGCCGAGCCCGGATCCCAGGACAAGGCCGAGACGGCACAAGCGACGGCCCAGGACCATGCCACCGGTCCGCAGGAAGACAGTGCGGCCGGGCTCTACACGGGCTGGCTGCGCACCCGGATCGGCGATCTGCTCGGCCGGCCCGCCGATCGCGTCGCGACGTCAACAGGGTTCTACGAGCTGGGGCTCGACTCCGTATCCCTTCTGAAGGTCGGTCAGGAGCTGGAAGACCTCGTGGGCAGCACGCTGTACCCCACCCTGCTCTTCGAGTACACGGACATCGACAGCGTCGCCCAGTACCTGGCGGCCACCTTCGGGGCGCCCGAACTGCCCGAACAGCCGGCCGGCGCCGAGCCGCAGCGGCCGCCCGCGCCCGCCTCACCCGAAGCCGCGTCCGTCGTGCTGGCCCGCCACCCGGTGTGGGTGCCGTCCGGGCACGGTCAGGGCGCCGCGGTGGCGGACCTGGTGCTGATCGGCGCGGAACCCGACCTGACGCAGGCCGTGCGTGCCGCGGCCGGGGGCCGGCGGGTGGTCACCCTGCCGGACGGCCCGGCGTTCGCCGCCGGCCCGGCGGGCGCGCCCGGGACAGCCCCTGGCCCCGACCCCGACCGGATCGGGCGGGAGCTCGCCGGGCTCGGACTGGGCGAAGGCTCCTTCGTCCTGGTGGACGCCCGCGGCCTGAGGGCCGGTGCCGGAATGGACGACGGCGGCACCAGCCCCGTGGTCGACGTCTGGGCGCTTGCCACCGCACTCGTACAGACCGCGCCCACCCACCCCGTCGCGCTCTTGCGGCTGCACGCCGTACGCGGCGACGCGGCGGTCACGGAGGAGGCGGCCATCGGGGCCTTCGCCCGTACGGTCACCGCCGAGACCCCGGTGGTCCGGGTCCGTGCCGTGGGCATCGGGGCCGAGGACGCACCCGTGTCCATCGCCGCGGCGATCGTCGCCGAAGCAGGCCTCGCCTGCGCCCCCTTGACGCAGAACGGGCCGCGTGCGAGCGCGGCGCCCGACACCGAGGCCGAGGCGCGGTGGATCGCGGGACAGCGCCTCGTACGCCGGTGGACCGCGTCCCCGCAGCGCCCCGCCGGCACCGGATCGCCGTACCGGGAAAGCGGTGTCTACGTGATCACCGGAGGGTCCGGCGGAATCGCCGCCCTGCTCGCCGACCGCCTTGCGACGCAAGCGCGGGCCCGTATCGTGCTCTGCTCGCGCACCCCCGCGGACGCCGCGCTGCGTGCCCGGATGGCCGCATGGCAGGAGACCGGTGCCGAGGTGCACCATGTGGCGGCCGATGTGTCCTCACGCTCCGACACCGAGCGTCTGCTGCGGTTCACCCGTGAGCTCTTCGGCCGTGTCGACGGTGTGCTGCACTGCGCGGGACTCGTACGCGACGGCCTGTACTTCCGCAAGCGGCCCGCGGACTTTGCTTCCGTCCTCGCCCCCAAACTCCTGGGCGCACGCCACCTCGACGAGGCCACCGCCCAGGACGACCTGGACTTCTTCGCGCTCTTCTCCTCGCTGTCGGCGGTCGTCGCCAACCCCGGCCAGAGCGACTACGCGTACGCCAACGCCTGCCTCGACCACTTCGCCGAGTGGCGGGCCGCCCGCGCCGACCGGGCCGGCCGCACCGTCTCGGTGGCCTGGCCGCTGTGGGCGGAGGGCGGAATGCGGATCTCCGAGTCCGCCCTTGACAGGGCCCGGCGCGAGAGCGGCACGATGCCGTTGCCGACGGCGGACGGCATCGCGGCCTTCGAACGGAGCCTTACCGGCGACCGGGTCCGCACGTCGATCGCGTACGGGGACGCGGACCGCCTCGACGCACTGTTCCCGCCCGCCGAGGCGGGGGCCGTGTCCCCCGCACTCCCCTCCGCCGTGCGGGAGACCGCTGCCACAGGGGAGACCGCTGCCACGGGGAAGACCGCTGCCACGGGGGAGACCGCAGCCTTGACCGGGGGCGCCGCCGAGACCCGGCGTACCGCGGCTCCCGCGCCTGTGGCAGAGGACGGCATCGCGATCATCGGTGTCGCCGGGGAGTACCCGGGCGCCGGCGACCTCGACACCTTCTGGCGCAACCTCGCCGAGGGACGGGACTGTGTCACCGAAGTGCCGCGGGAGCGCTGGGACCATGACGCGGTGTACGCCGCCGACCCTGACAACCCCGGTACGACATACGGCCGTTGGGGAGGCTTCCTGGACGGCGCGGACCGCTTCGACCACGCGTTCTTCGGGATCTCGCGGCGCGAGGCCGAACGCATGGACCCCCAGGAACGGCTCTTCCTCAGGACCTGCTGGCGCACCCTTGAAGACTCCGGATACTCCCCGTCCGCACTCTCCAAGCAGACTGTCGGCGTCTTCGCCGGAGTGATGTGGAACCACTACCAGCTGGTACGGGACGCACCGGACGGGGTGGCGCCGACGGCCATGCACGCGGCCGTGGCGAACCGCGTCTCCTACGTCCTGGACCTGCACGGCCCCAGCATGGCCGTCGACACCGCCTGTTCCTCCTCGCTCACCGCAGTCCAGCTCGCGATGGAGAGCCTGCGCCGCGGCGAGTGCGACCTCGCGCTGGCCGGCGGCGTCAACGTCGCGGCCCATCCGCAGAAGTATCTGCAGCTCGCGCAGGGCAGGTTCCTCTCCACCGACGGCCGCTGCCGTAGCTTCGGAGAGGGCGGCGACGGCTATGTGCCGGGCGAAGGCGTGGGAGCCGTACTCCTGAAGCCGCTGTCCCGTGCCCGTGCCGACGGCGACCGCATTCTCGCGGTGCTGCGCGCCGGCTTCCTCAACCACACCGGCCGCACAAGCGGGTTCACCGTCCCCAGCCCCACTGCGCAGGCCGCGGTCGTGCGGGGCGCCCTGGAGCGCGCGGGAGTGCCCCCGCACTCCGTCGGCTATGTCGAGGCGCACGGCACGGGGACCTCGCTCGGCGACCCGATCGAGGTCGAAGGGCTGCGAAGGGTCTTCGCTCCGGACGGACCCGGTGAGCCGGGCAGTTGCCGGATCGGCTCGGTCAAGTCCGGCATCGGACATCTGGAGAGCGCCGCCGGGATTGCCGGGCTGACCAAGGTGGTGCTGCAGCTGCGGTTCCGCACCCTGGTTCCTTCGCTGCACGCCGGGACGACCAACTCCAAGATCGACTTTTCTCGTACGCCGTTCTCCGTACAGCGCGAGCTGGAAGCCTGGCCCGCGCCCGACGGTGGCGGACCGCGAAGGGCCGGCGTGAGCGCCTTCGGCGCGGGCGGCGCGAACGCCCATCTGGTGGTCGAGGAGTGGACCGAGGAGCCGGCCCGAACGCCCGCCGCGGACTGTCCCGAACTCGTGCTGCTCTCCGCACGCGACGCCGACGCGCTGCGGGCGAGCGCCCGCGCATTGCGAGATGCCCTCAAGCCCGCTCGCGCCGCCGCAGGACCGCTGCGCGACGCGCTCCTCAAAGAGGCCGCCGACTGCCTCGGGATTCCGCTCGCGGCCGTCGACCCCACCGAACCGCTCGCCGACCTCGGCTTCGACCGCGCCGATCTGCTGAGCCTGCGGGAGCGGGCGGCGAGCCTGCGCCCCGGCCACCCGGGCGTGGCGGCGGTGACGCCCGAGGACAGCATCGAAGACGTCGTCGCGCGCCTGTCTGCGTCTGCGGACGCGGACGCAGCGGCGGGTGCGGGTGCGGATGGGCATGGGTACGGGGACGGCAGCCCGCCTCGTCTGGACGATGTGGCGCACACCTTGCGGGTCGGACGGTCCGCGATGCCCGAACGGCTGGCCGTGGTGGCCTCATCGGTCCCCGCGCTGTGCGCCGCGCTCGACAGCTACCTCGACGACCGCGGCCTGCCGCACCCGGACATCTTCCTTACGGGTGACGGCATTTCGGCCCCGGCCAAGGGGTGCGCCGCGGCCTTCCGTGCCGGACGGCTGCACGACGCCGCCGCGGCCTGGGCCGCGGGCGAGGACGTGGACTGGCCCGCCCTCGCGACCGCCGGGACGCACCGGCGGATCGCGCTGCCCGGTCACCCGTTCCGTGAGGAGCGGTGCTGGCTCGGCAACTGGCAGGCAGGGAGCGTGAGTCAGCCCCGCGAGGACCACAGCGTGGCCCCTGCTTGCCCGGCGAGCGAGCCTGCGGCCCCCGCCCCCGTCGCCCCGTACACCGGTTCCGAAGTGGACCTGCAGGTGCTCGACCACGGCATCGCCCTGGTCACCATGGCCGCGGCTGATCAGCAGAACATGTTCACCGATGGTCTGATGCACGGCCTCAAGTGGGCCTTCGCGCAGATCGCCGAACGCCCCGACGTCAGCGCGGTCGTGCTTGCCGGATCCGGCAAGGTCTTCAGCATGGGCGGCACGCCCGAAGCGCTCGCCGACCTCTCCGCGCGGCGCACGCGGTTCACCGACACACCGTTCGTGTACGAGGGGTTGCTGCGCTGCGACCGGCCGGTGATCGCGGCGGTCTCGGGCCATGCGTCCGGCGGCGGCCTCGCGTTCGGCCTGTACGCGGACATGGTGGTGATGTCACGGGACGCCGTGTACAGCAGCAACTTCCTCAAGTACGGGTTCACGCCTGGCATGGGCGCGACCTACATCCTCGAACAGCGGCTCGGGAAGTCCCTGGCCACCGAGATGCTTCTGACCGGACGGCCGTACGCCGGTGCCGAGCTGGAACGGCGCGGCGCCACGGTCGTCTTCCGGGACGCGACCGAGGTGCTGCCCGCGGCCCTCGACCTCGCCCGCTCCGTCGCCGACCTCTCGCCGCAGGCCGTGGCCGCGCTCAAGAGCGAGCTGGCCGGGCGGATGCTCCGCGAGCTGCCGGCGGTCATCGAACGTGAGGTGCGGATGCACGAGCAGGTCCTCGGCGAGGGGTCGGCCGCTCTGGTACGGGAGCACTTCGGGAAGGTCGCGGATTACGGCAGGACCGGCCAGGACCGGCCGACGGAGTCGCCCGCCACGCAGTCTCCTGCCGCTGCGGGGCCGCCCGCCGCTCTCGCCCCGCCGGCGTCGGTGCCGGCAACGACGCCGGCCGAGCGTGTGCCCGAGGCCGCGGAGGGGCAGCTCTCCGCAAACGGACCGGACGTGGCGGAAGCGGAAGAGGTCATCGCCACCACGCTGACCGAGGTCCTGTACCTGGACGCCGGTGAACTCGACCGCAGGCTCAGCTTCAACGAGATGGGCGTCGACTCCATTGGCGCCGTGGAACTGGCCAAGGACCTCAACCGCGTCTTCGGCCTGGCCCTCGACTCCGTCGCCGTATACGACTATCCGACGCTGCCGGCCCTGGCCGAGCACGTGACGTCGATCCGCGCGCAGAACCAGTCCCTGCACCGGGCGGCAGCCCGGGAGGTGCAGCCGCCTGCGGGCGCGTCTGCCGCTGCCCCCCTTGCCGCACCTGTCGCCGCACCGGCACCAACTCCCCTACCGGTTCGGGCCGATGAGCACCGGGCCGTATCGCAGGAGTCCGCGGGAGGCGGGCAACCGGCCCCACAGGCGGCGGCTTCCGGGGCCACGGGACGCGTCCGTCTCGCCCCGCTGCCCGGACCCGCCATGCCGTCGGCACCCGTGCCCGCCGCACCCGGGCCACGCCTCGTCGCGCTCTCCACCCCGGATCCGGCGACCACCACGAATCCGGCGACCACCACGGACGCGGAGAGCACCACCGCCTCACCCGCCGCCCACGCGGCTACGGCCGCCTGGACCACCGTCCACGCAGCCGCCCCGGGCCGCCCCGACCTCCAGGAGGCCATCGCCGTCATCGGAGCCGCCGGACGCTTCCCCGGTGCCCCCGACCTCGACACCTTCTGGGAGAACCTCGTCAAAGGCCGCTCCCAGATCCGTGAAGTGCCGCCGGAGCGCTGGCGTGCTGCGGACTTCTACCACCCCGACCGCCGTGTGCCCGGGCGCTCGTACAGCAAATGGGCTGCCCTGATCGACGACGTGGACAAGTTCGACGCACGCTTCTTCCAGGTCTCGCCTCTTGAGGCCGAGGCCATGGACCCGCAGCAGCGCCTGTTCCTCGAAGAGGCGTGGACGGCCCTCGCGGACGCCGGGCTCACCGACGCCGCACGGAAGCAGAAGTGCGGTGTGTTCGTCGGCTGCGGCACAGGCGACTACCAGTCTCTGCTCGAAGAAGCCGGAGCTGCCGAGACCGGCCAGGCCTTCCTCGGCAGCAGCAGCTCGATCCTCGCTGCCCGGATCGCGTATCTGCTCGATCTGACCGGCCCCACCCTCGCGGTGGACACCGCGTGTTCGTCCTCCCTCGTGGCCGTGCATCTGGCCTGCGAGAGCATCCGCAACGGGGACTGCGAGACCGCGGTCGCCGGTGGTGTGGCGCTGATGACGACCCCGCGGATGCATGTGTGGACCAGCAAGACCGGCATGCTCTCGCCGACCGGGCGATCGCTCCCGTTCGACGCGGACGCCGACGGCATCGTGCTCGGAGAAGCCGTGGGCGTGGTCGTCCTCAAGAGTCTGCGCAAGGCGCTGGAGGACGGGGACCGCATCCACGGCGTGATCCGCGGCACCGGAGTCAACGGGGACGGCAGGACCAACGGAATCACCGCACCCAGCGCCCACTCTCAGTCGGAGCTCCTGCGTGCGGTGCATCGCAGGGCCGGCGTCACCGGCGCCGACCTCGGATACCTGGAGGCGCATGGCACCGGCACGCATCTCGGCGACCCCATCGAGGTCAAGGCACTCAACGAGGTGCTGCGCGAGTCGGGCGCCACGGACTGCGTCCTCGGTTCGGTGAAGGCCGCGATCGGTCACACCACCACCGCCGCCGGGATCTCAGGGCTGCTCGCGCTGCTCATGGCCCTGCGCGCCCGCCGGATCCCGCCGGCCGCCCATTTCACCCGGCTCAACCCGGAGATCGACCTGACGGACAGCCCGCTCCGGCTGACCCCGGTCGCCGAGGAGTGGCGCCCCGGGTCCTGCGGGGTCCGGGTGGGGGCGGTCAGCAGCTTCGGCTTCAGTGGTACGAACGCGCATGTGGTGCTCGCCGAGGCCCCGTCCCCGGCCGATCCGGCCATCGCCGCAAGGGAGCACCGGGAGCCCGAGCCCCTGACGGCCCATCCCTTCACCAGGACCCGCCACTGGGTCACGGCGCCGGCGGGCGAGGCCCCCGTATCGGACTCCTCCGTATCGGGCTCCTCCGTGCCGGGCTCCTCCGTGCCGGATGTGGCCGGGCCGCCGCAGGCTCCCGCCGCGTACACGGGCAGCGGCAGCCGCACCGCCCTACTCGCGCGGCCGCCGGCCGATGCCACCATCTGGACCCTGGATCCGCAGCACCGCGTGGTCGCCCACCATCACGTGGCGGGGCGACCGCTCCTGCCGGGCACCGCGACCCTGTCCCTCGCCCTCGACTACGCCCGCGCCGCGGGCGTGAGCGGACCGGTCGTGATCTCAGGGGTGCGCTGGCTGCGCCCCCTGCACGCCGACGAGACACGCCTGGTGCGGGCGGCCACGGTGACAGCGGAAGGGGAGAAGCACGCCCTGGAGTTCACCGCCGACGACGACGAGGCGGCTGCTCCCTTCGCCCGCGCCCAGGTCAGCGCACTGAACGGCGACGTGGACGATCGGATGGACGTCGAGGCCCTTGGCCGGGCGCTCCCCGAACTGCGGACCGGCGCCGCGCTGTACGGCGAGTTCGCGGCCGGAGGGCTCGGCTACGGTCCGGCCTTCCGGCTCATCCAGGAGGTCCGCCACGGCGCCGACGAGGCGCTCGCCGTACTGAGTGCGCCGGCCGCCGAGCACGCTGCGGGCCACTGGCCCGCGAACGGCACCGATGCCGCACTGCTTGACGCGGCGCTGCAGGTCACCGCCGTCCTGCAAGCGGGTTCGGAACAAGGCCCGCTGGTGCCCTTCGCCTTGGAGCGCGCCGAACTTCTCGGCCCCCTGTCCACACCGGCGTACGTCCACGCCGTACGCACCGGAGCACACACCTTCGCCATCCGGCTTGCCGATGAGCAGGGCGGGATCGTCGCCCGCCTGGACGGGCTGATGCTGCGCCCCCTGCCCACCGGCCCGGCAGCCGGCCTCCCGGTGTACGTGCCGGTGTGGCAGGAGGCCGACGCGGTGAGCGCCGGTCCGGTGGAAGCGCCGGGCAGGGTCATGGTGGTCCACGGCCCCGGCGTCAGCGCGCTGGCCGTCGGCCTGACGGAGCTGCACTCCGGTGCCGAGGTGCTCGCGGTGGACTGGGACGAGGCGGCCGAAGCCATTGGCCGAGCTCCTCAACTTCCGGACCGCATCTACCTGTTGGCGGATCCTGCCTGGGTGGACGCGCGTGCCGCGCGCGATGCCGTCACCGCGCTGCACCGTCTGGTCCTGGCCGTCCTTGACCGCGACGGTGCCCACCACGGCCTCGACCTGCGGGCGGTTCTGCCCGGCGCCGTCGATGCCCCGGTCGACGAGGGCGCGGTCCGTGACCGGTCCGCGGACACGGACGTGGACGAGGACGTGGACGACATCGTGCCGGGCGCCGCGGCCCTGCTCGGGTACTGCTCGGCACTCGACGCCGAGTTCCCGCGCTGGACCGTCGGCTGCGTCGACCCGGGTACCGCCGCTGTCGCAGACCGGGCGGTCGAGACGGCCCGGCGCGTCCACGCCGAACGGCCCACCGGCAGCCGCCCGGTGGCGTTGCGCGCGGACCGCCGTCTCGTACGGTCCTTCGCGCCGTGGACCGCTCCGGCGGCCGACGGCTCCGCTTCCCCGTTCCGTACCGGCGGCGTCTATGTCGTGCTCGGCGGTGCGGGAGGCCTCGGCAGCGTGGTCTGCCGCGCACTCGCACGCACCGCGCGGGCCCGCCTCGTCCTTGTCGGCAGGAGTCCGCTCGACGCCAGGATCGAGGCGCTGCTCGCCGACCTCACCAGGCTCGGCGCCACCGCCGAGTACCAGCAGGCCGACGCCGCCGACCCGGAGGCGATGCGCCAGGTCGTCGCGCGGGCCAGGGCGAGGTTCGGCCCGGTCAACGGTGCTGTGCACGCCGCGTTCGTCCTGCACGACAAGACCGTGGCCCAGCTGACCGAATCGGTGTTGGACGAGGTGCTCGGCCCGAAGATGGCGGGCGCCGAGGCGTTCTGCGCGGCCCTGCGGGACGAGCCGCTCGACTTCCTCACCCTGTTCTCGTCCGCGATCTCCTTCGTCGACGCACCCGGCCAGGCCGCCTACGCGGCGGCCAGCACCTTCGAGGACGCCCTGGCGCTGCGTCTGCGACGCCGGTTCGGTATCCCCGCGCAGGTCGTGAACTGGGGCTACTGGGGCAGCGTCGGCGCGGTGTCCGACGCGCGCTACCGGGAGCGGATGGCCGGCTTCGGGGTGGGTTCCATCGAGCCCGCCGAGGGCATGGCCGCGCTGAGCCGCATCCTCACCCACCGGCTGCCCCAGGCACTGGCGATGAAGGCGGACCCGGCCGGGCTCACCCGCTTCGGGATCGAGGGCGCAGCCGAGCGGCCCGTACGGACCGTGCAGTCGGCACGGACCGCAGGCCCGCAGGCCCCGCCCTCCGCAGCCGCCGTACGGGACTACGTCCGGGGCGTCTTCGCGGAAGTACTGAAGTACGAGGCGGCCGAACTCGACGACCGCACCACCTTCGAGCACTACGGCGTGGACTCGCTGGTCGGCCAGAACGTGGTCCAGCGGTTCGAGGAGGACCTGGGCGATCTCCCGGCCACACTGCTCTTCGAAAACCTGACGATCACTCAACTCACGGCGTACTTCCAGGAGAAGTGTGCCGACCGCCTCGCGGCGCTCACCGGCGCGAGTGCCGGTGCGGTGGGGCGTGTGGACACGGAGCCCGCATCCGAGGATTTGGCGACACCGACACCGACACCGACACCGACGCCCGTCGAACCCATGGCCATTGGCCCCGTGGCCATTGACCCCATGGACATCGCCGTCGTGGGCGTCAGCGGACGCTTTCCGCAGTCTCCCGACATCGAGGCGTTCTGGCGCAACCTCTCCGCCGGCACCCACTGCGTCACGGAGGTCCCCGCCGAACGCTGGGACTGGCGCACCCACTTCGACCCCAAGCGGGGCAAGCCGCAGCACAGCTACGGCCGGTGGGGCGGATTCCTCGACGGTATCGACCGGTTCGACCCGGCGTTCTTCGGCATCCTGCCGAAGGAAGCGGCCGACATCGACCCGCAGGAACGTCTCTTCCTGGAGACCTGCTGGGACCTTCTGGAGCAGACGGGCCAGCTCGGCGACCGGACCGATTCGCCGCGCAGCACCGGCGTGTTCGTCGGCGTCATGTACGGCTCGTACGGGCGGCTCGCGGCGGCGCAGTGGGCCGACGGCAGGCTCGCCGGAGCGCACTCGGCGTACTGGTCGGTGGCCAACCGGGTCTCGTACACCTTCGATCTCCAAGGGCCGAGCTTCGCCGTCGACTCGGCCTGCTCCTCATCCCTGACCGCAGTCCATCTGGCGGTGCAGAGCCTGCGCCGCGGCGAGTGCCGCACCGCCATCGCCGGCGGCGTCAACTTGATCCTGCACCCCGCGCACCTGGTGGCGCTCTCCTCCCTGAACATGCTGGCCGCCGACGGCGCCTGCAAGGTGTTCGACGAGCAGGCCGACGGCTACGTGCCCGGCGAAGGCATCGGTGCGGTACTGCTCAAGCCGCTCGCCGACGCGGTCGCCGACGGCGATGACATCTGGGCCGTCATCAAGGGAAGTGCGGTCAACTCCGGGGGCAGGACCGGTGGTTACACCGTTCCTAACCCCCTCGCGCAGGCCCGGCTCGTCGCGGACGTGGTCCGTGACTGCGGTGTCGACCCGCAGACGCTCGGCTACATCGAGGCGCACGGAACCGGGACCGCACTCGGTGACCCCATCGAGATCGCCGGCCTGCGCCGCGCCTTCGGTGACCGTCCGCCGCGCGACTGCGCCATCGGCTCTGTCAAGGCGAACATCGGACATCTGGAAGGCGCCGCCGGGATCGCCGGCCTCACCAAGGTCCTGCTGCAGCTCCGGCACGGCTCGATCGCGCCGTGTGTGAACCTCCAGGAGCTCAACTCCCGTATTGATACGGATGGTTGGTCCTTCAGCATGCCGCGCACGCTCACCCCTTGGATGAGTCCCGTGGATGCCGAGGGGCGGACTCTGCCGCGCAGGGCCGGAGTGAGCTCGTTCGGTGCGGGCGGTGCCAACGCCCATGTCGTATTGGAGGAGTACCTGCCGGACCCGGCCCGCCCGTGGCGCGTCCCCGCGCCGGACGGGGGCGGCGAACAGCTCTTTCTGCTCTCGGCGCGCACCGAGGCGCAACTGCGCGCCCAAGCAGGCCGGATCGCCGATCAATTGGCCGGGGATCCCGCGGATCCCGC
Source organism: Streptomyces sp. NPDC048442 (assembly GCF_040651475.1). Lineage (NCBI taxonomy): Bacteria > Bacillati > Actinomycetota > Actinomycetes > Kitasatosporales > Streptomycetaceae > Streptomyces > Streptomyces sp. NPDC048442. The sequence continues at coordinate 119,346 of NZ_JBEZKB010000023.1, read as the reverse complement.
GGATCCCGCGGCGACCCTGGCGGAGCTGGCGTTCACCAGCCAGGTCGGCCGTCACGAGCACTCCGTACGCATGGCGGTACATGCCACAAGCGCCGCACAGCTCGAACAGCGGCTGCGTGCCCACTCCCTTGGTGAGAACGGGCCGCACGTGTTCGCCGGCCAGGTCGGCACCCGCCGCCCCGGGAGTGGCGCCGCCCCCGGGGCCGCGCAGGAACCCGTGGAGAAGACGGACCCACAACTGCTCCTCAACAACCGCGACTTGCCTGCTCTTGCCCGGTTGTGGACCGGCGGCACCAGGGTCGAGTGGGCCCGCCTGTGGCCGGCCCCGCGGCCGCGACGCATTCCCCTTCCCTCGTATCCATACGACAAGACCCGGCACTGGCTGCCGGTTGAACCGGAGGTGAAACCGGTGACACCGATCGCATCCGACGGCACGGTGCCCGACGCCGGGCCGTCCGCGGAAGTCCGCTATCTGCGGCCCACCTGGGAACCGGCCGCCCGGCCGGCTGCGGGCAGCGCGCCGCGCACCCTCGCCCTGATGTCCGACGACGTCGGCCTCGGCCGCGCCGTCACGGCCGCCGCGCGGCGCATGGGCAGTAACTGTGTGGTGCTCGGCCACGGCGGTCAGCTGGCCGAGACAGCCGACGGCTGGACCCTCGACCTCACGGACCGCGAGCAGCACCGCCGCCTGGCCGACACCCTCGCCGAGCGAGGGCTGCTGCCCGACGCGGTGCTACGAATCGGCGGTTCTCTCACGGCCTCCAGCACTTCCGCCGCTGCTCCCGCAGTCTGCGACTCTTCCGCCGAACCTCTGTCAATCACCGCGCTGGAAGAGGGAGTTCTGCCCTTCCTGTGGTGTACTGCCGAGCTCCTGTCGCGGCGTGGTGACGGCGCCGTACGTGGTCTGTACACCCATCTGTCACCGTCCGGCGCGACCCAGCCGCAGCACGCGGCGGCCGCGGGCGTCATCCGTACGCTCGCCGTGGAGCATCCCCGTTTCCGCGGCAGCCGGGTGGTCGTCGAGGAGGCCTGGCCGGCCGACGTGCTGGCCGAGCAGCTGCTCGCCGAGCTCGCCTCGGCCGGCGACGAGCCCGCTGAGATCGCCCTGCGGCCCGGCGGCCGCAGGAAGTTGCACCTGACGGAGTTCCAGCCCCGCACCGCGGGCCTGCCGCAGGAGCTGCCACTGCGTCCGGGCGGCACCTATCTGGTGACCGGCGGCACGGGCGCCCTGGGGCTGCGGATCGCCGAGTATCTGGCGGAGCACGGCCGTCCGCTGCACCTCGTTCTCGCGTCGCGCTCCGCACCCGACGCCGCTGTACGCGCCCGGATCGAAGCGATGAGCAAGGACGGCGTGAAGGTGCGCTGGGCGCAGGCCGATGTCTCGCGCGGTGACGACGTCCAGCGGCTCGTCGAGGAGATCCGTGGCAACCACGGTGCCCTGCACGGCATCGTCCACGCGGCGGGTGTCACGCGCGACGGACTCGCCGTCCGCAAGACCCGCGCCGACTTCGACGCGGTGTGGGGGGCCAAGGCCGCGGCCGCGGTTCATCTCGACGCGGCCGTCGGGGACGGCCCGCTCGACTTCTTCGTCCTCTTCTCCTCCCTTGCCGGACGTACGGGCAATCTGGGCCAGGCCGACTATGCCTGCGCCAACGCCTACCTCGACGCGTTCGCCGAACTGCGCGCTGCGCGCGTCCTCGCAGGGGAGCGCTCCGGCATCACGGTCTCGGTCTGCTGGCCCCTGTGGGAGGACGGCGGCATGACCGTGGACGAGTCGACGCGTGCCCGGTTCGCCCGCAGGTGGAACATGGTGCCGCTGAGCACCGAGGCGGGCCTCAGGGCGTTCTGCCGCGCGCTGGCGGGGGAAGGCCCGTGCTTCGCCGTCCTGGAGAGCCCGGCTTCCGCGATGCACGAGAACTCCGCGTCGTACGCGCCAAGTGCGCCTGAAGGCAAGGTAGGTGAACAGATTCTCCCGACGAAGGCCCCCGAGCCGGCCGAGGCCGCCGACGATCTCGCGGCGCAGATCGAGCTGGGGCTGCGCCGCACAGCGTCCGGCTTCCTGCTCGTCGATCCCTCGGAGGTCCCCGTCGACGAGGAACTCCTGGACGTCGGCTTCGACTCCATCACCCTCACGCAACTCGTCAACGAGGTGAACGAGGAGTACGGCATCGACCTGCTGCCGACCGCGCTCTTCGAGGCCCCGACCCTACGGGAGTTCGCACGGCACCTGGAGCGGGAGAACGCGGCGGACGTCCGCCGCGTCCTGACCGCGCGCGCCCGGCAGACGGCAGCGGACACCCGGCCGGTCACCCCTGAGCAGGCCGTGACTCAGCCGGCCGGATCCGACGCCAGGGCCGGATCGGACGCTCACGCCGGATCCCACGCCCAGGCCGGATCCGATGCTCACGCCGGATCCCACGCCCAGGCCGGATCCGATGCTCACGCCGGATCCGACGCCCAGGCCGCGGCCCGACGACCGCAGAGCACCCTCGCACCACAACCCGGCCCGTCCGCACCGCGGACCCGGGCCGAGGACGGCCGTTCACGCCCGATCGCCGTGATCGGCATGGCGGGTCTGCTGCCGGGCTGCGACGACCTGGAGAGCTTCTGGCAGCACCTGGCCGCAGGGGACGATCTCGTACGTCCAGTGCCGGAGGACCGCCCGTTCCTGCTCGGGCACCCTGGCCTGGAGGGCCTTCGCGGCGGATTCCTCGACCGCGTCGCCGACTTCGACGCTCCGTTCTACCGGATCTCCCCGGCCGAGGCCGCTCTGATGGACCCCCAGCAGAGGCTGTTCCTCGAAGTGGTCTGGCAGCTCCTGGAGAACGCCGGCTACCGTCCGGCCGGCCTCGCGGGCACCTCGACGGGGCTGTTCGTCGGCGTCTCCACCTCGGACTACGCGGAACTGATGCGTGCAGCGGGCGGAGAGGTCCAGGCTCATGCGGCCACCGGCCTGGCACACGCGATCATCGCCAACCGGGTCTCCCGCCATCTCGATCTGCGCGGACCGAGCGAGGCTGTGGACACGGCCTGCTCGAGCGCCCTGGTGGCGCTGCACCGTGCCGCGCGCGCCGTGGCCGACGGCGAGTGCGAACTCGCCGTCGCAGGCGGCGTCAACCTGACGCTGAGCCCAGGGCTGTTCAGCGCCTTCACCAAGTCGGGCATGCTCAGCCCGGACGGCCGCTGCAAGACGTTCGACAAGGACGCCGACGGCTACGTACGCGGAGAAGGCGCCGGGGCGGTGCTGCTCAAGCCGCTCGACCGGGCCGAGGCGGACGGTGACCGGGTGCTCGCCGTGCTGCGCGGCAGTGCCGTCAACCACGGTGGCCGCTCCACCTCCCTGACGGCCCCCAACCCCGAGGCGCAGGCCCGCGTCGTGGCGGACGCGTATCGGCGGGCGGGCGTCGACCCGGCCACCGTCAGCTATGTCGAGACCCACGGCACAGGCACCCGCCTCGGCGACCCGGTGGAACTCGAAGGTCTGAAGAAGGCGTTCACCCGGCTGTACGAGGACACGGGACGCCCGCTGCCCACCGAACCGTCGGTGGCCCTCGGGTCGGTCAAGACCAACATCGGTCACCTGGAGTCCGCCGCGGGCATAGCCGGCGTCCTGAAGGTGCTGCTCAGCCTGCAGCACGCGGAGCTGCCGCCGACGCTGCACGTCAACGAGTTGAACCCCTATCTGCGGCTCAAGGACACCCCGTTCTACGTCAACGACCGGGGCCGGCGCTGGGAGGGGGTCCCGGACGAGAGCGGTGCCCTCGTCCGTCGCGCGGGCATCAGCTCCTTCGGCTTCGGCGGTACGAACGCGCATATCGTCCTCGAAGGCCACCGGGCTCCCGCACGGCCGGCCGTGCCGGTACCGCCCGGTGCGCAGGTCGCGGTGGTCTCGGCGCCCGACGGTGAGGCGCTCGCGGACTATGCCCTGCGGCTTGCCGGACATCTCAAGGACGAGCGGGAGGTGGATCTGGCGGCCTTCCTGTGGACTCTGCAGACCGGCCGCGAGGAGTACCCGGAGCGGCTGGCCGTGGTCGGCGTGGACCGCGAGCAGTTGGTGGAGCGTCTGACGGCCGCCGCCGCCGGCGAGTTCGCCATGCCGGGCATCCACCAGGGCACCGCCGGTCCCGCGAAGAGCCACGCATGGAGCACCGACGCCGAGGAGAACGCGCGGGCCTGGGTGGCCGGCGCCCCCGGCACCTGGTCCGCACTGTGGCAGCACGCCCACCCGGTCCGGCTCACGCTCCCTTCGTTCCGCCGCACCGGCACGCCGCACTGGTTCACCACCACCCGGCACACGACGCAGTCAACGACTGCCGCTGCCGCCGCCGCACAGGCGCAGGCACCGGCTGCGGCATCGCCTGAGGCACCGGCTGCGGCACCGGCACAAGTGCCGGCCGCGACGCAGGCGCCGTCCTTCGTCGGGCTCCACCGAGCCCCCGTGACGCGTGGGCGAGGCGCCCCGCTGCGGCTCTCCCCGGTCAACGCGCCACCGAGGCAGGCGCTTTCCGCGCTCACGGCACCACCGCGGGACGAGGCTCCGGTACGGACCGAAGCGGCGGAGGCACACCTCCCCGCACTGTCCCCCGACACCTCGGTGCCGGGGGAGCCGCCGGCCGGTGAACTCCTGGCCGATCGGAGCGCGGTCGCCGAGAGGATCCGTGACTCGCTCGCCGACATCCTCGACGTGCCCGGCCGGCAGATCGCCGACGGTGACTCCTTCACCGACCTCGGCCTCGATTCGATCTTCCGTATGCAGTTGGTCAGGGAGCTCAACGAGGCCTACGGGCTCGACCTGAAGGCTGCCGAGCTCTACGAATGCGACTCCGTCGCGGCGCTCTCCGCCCGTACCTGGGAGGAGATGCTCAACACCGCGGGACCCGGCGCCGACTGCGTCTCCGAGCCCCAGCCCCAGCCCCAGCCTCAGCCCGAGCCCGAGCCCGAGCCCGAGCCGCAGACGGCACGGTTCTCGCAGCAGGCTCCGCAGCCGGCTCCGCACCCGACCTCCACACCTGCGGACCCAGCCGCCCTCACCACCGACGCCTCCGCGCTCCTCACCACCGTCATCACCCGTCTCGTCGGCCGAGCCCCGAGCGCCGGGGAGAGCTTCACCGAGGCGGGATTCACCTCCTTCGACATGCTGCGCACCATCAGTGCCCTGGAGCGCAGATTCGGCGCCCTGCGGAAGACCTTGATGTTCGACCGCCCGACGACGGCCGCGCTCACCGAGCAGCTGATCGCCGACCACGGCCCGCGCGTCATCACCCTGCTGTCCGAGACCGCCACGGCCCTCGACGAAGCCCCGCAGACCTCCGCCCCGGCCACCGGTCACCCGGCCCCCGAACCGACCGCATCCGTCGAAGGACCGCTCATCGTCCGTAAGCGAAACCTCCCCCAACTCCCGGAGCTGGCAGCCGTATTCACCGAGCTTGACCGCAGCTACGCGAAGGAGGGCGGACTCGCAGGCCGTGACATCGCCCCGCTCGCCTTCCTGGGCAAGGACCGTGCCGGCTACTTCAACTTCTCGCGGCGCGACACTGTCCTCTTCGCCTGGAGCTACGTCGGCTCGGCCGAATACCTCCCCATCCTCGCGGCCGAGTACCTGGCCTATGCCGAACGGGAAAGCCTGAAGCCCAACTTCCTGTCGGTGCTGCGCCTGGACGAGGTCGCGGGGCGCCGGCTCACGGCCACCCCGTTCGGCGCGATCCAGCGCCTGGAGAACCTGGACACGTTCACAGTGTCCGGTGGACGGATGCAACGACTGCGCTACCTCATCGGCAAGTTCACCAAGAACAGCACCTGCCGCACCGAGGAGTACGAGGTCGGCTCGGACCAGGCCACCGACGCGGGCATCGTCGACCTCATCGACCAGTGGGCCTCCGTCAAGCAGATGACCAACCCGTATGTCGACGTGGTCCGCCGCGAACTGGGCGCGGGCCGCCTCGACGGGCGGCACCGGATGTTCCTGACGTACCGCGACGACGTACTCGCCAACGCGGTGATCGTCACCAAGCTGCCCTCCGAGCCCACCTACCTGCTCGACCTCGAGTTCTACGCGAAGGGCCTGCCGCCGGGCGGCATCGAGCACGCGATCGTGCAGATCGTGCAGACCCTGCGCACCGAAGGCATCAGCTGCTTCAGCTTCGGCGCCAGTTTCGGTGTCCGCCTCGGCGACTCGCCCAATGCCTCGGCCGAGGTGGCCGACGGCATGGAGGAGCTGCGGTCGGTCGGCATCTTCAACGAGGGCAACTACCAGTTCAAGAACAAGTTCCGGCCCGTCAACACCCCCGTCTACCTCTGCCAGCCGGACGACGCGAGCCGCACCGGGGTCTCCGACGTGATCCTCATGATCGCCAACCCGGACCTCGACGCCACGGCCCCCGGCGAACTCACCCCCACAAGCCGCACACCACAGCCGGCCCCGAAGCCGGCCCTGAAGGACGCCCCGAAGCCGGCCCTGAAGGACGCCCCGGAGCCGGCCCTGAAGGACGCCCCGCGTCCGCTGCCCGCCACCCGTCCCGCCCCCGCTCCCGCTCCCACTCCGTCCGTTTCCACGGCGGACCGTGACCGTCTGCTCGCGGCGCACGGCCACAACCCGCTGAGCCTGCCCACCGAGGCCGTCGAACACGATCTGGTGACGGATTCCTGGGCGGAACTCGACCTGCCCGCCGCCACGGCACGGCTGAGCGCTCTCGCCGCCGCAGTGGTCACCGTGCCGGGCTCGTCCGCCGACGAACTCCGCCTGCCCTGGCTGCCGTTCGACTGCGTGGTCCCCACCCAGTCGGGGCGGGCCGCCGAGGCACTCCTGTGCCGCAGCCGGCCGGGCGCTCCCGGCGCTGTCGTACACAACAGCCTGTTCCCGACCTGGACCCTGACCCTTCTGGAGCAGGGCTTCGAACCCGTCCCCGCCGGGGGCCCCGCGTCCAGTGAAGGACCGGCGCTGCGCGGCGGCCTCGACCCGACCGCCCTGGACCTGACACTGACGCAGTGGCACGGACGTACCGCATTCGTCTGTGTCGAAATCGGCAACAACGCACGCGGCGGATACGCGGCGGCCCTGGACGAACTGCGCGCCGTCCGGCGGACCGCGAAGGCGCACCAAGTCCCCCTCGTCCTGGACGCATCCCGGGTACTGGACGCCGCGTATCTGCTCATCGAGCACGATCCGGAGCAACACGGCCGTGACGTCTGGGAGGTGGTACGGGACATCCTGGGCACGGCCGACGCCGTCACTCTCAGCCTGTCCAAGGACTTCGGCCTCGACTTCGGCGGACTTGTCGCCACCAGCGACCCCGCACTCGCCGAGCGGCTGCGTGAGTCGGTGGCCATGCGCGGGCACCAGATCGGCCGCACCGCGCGCAAGACGGTCGTGGCCGCACTCTCCGACCAGGACTGGGCCGCCGAGCAGGTACGTCTTCGGATGACGGCCGTACGCACGCTGTGGCAGCGCCTGGCCGCGGCGGGTGCACCGCTGGTCGCCCCCGTCGCCGGTCATGCCGTGGTGCTCGACGTGGCGGCGCTGCCGGCCTTCGCGGATCACGAGGACCCAGTGGCCTCCTGCCTCGCGTGGATCTTCCGGCACACCGGGGTGCGCGGGGCGCCGCAACTCCTCGCCGGGGACGAGACCGCAGCCCGGCCGTGGATCAGGCTCGCCGTGCCCGTGGGGGTGGACGAGGCCCGGATCGAGGAGATTGCCGAACGGCTCGCCACACTGCTGCGCAACGCGCCGGAGCCACTGCGTCTGGTGCGCGTCGGCGGACAGGAGCGCGGAAGTTCCGGCGCCGTGGCCGCCTACCACCCGGCGGACACCCTGCCGCAGGATGTCCGAGCCGCCCTGCAGGACGGTTCCCGCGCGGCCGACGACAACCCGGGCGTCCTGCGTGATCTGGGCGCCGACGTCACCCACCGGGTGCTCACGCTGCCCGAGGGCGACGTGGAGACATTCGAGGCGGGCCGGGGGCCCGCACTGCTCCTGATCCACCCGTTCAACATCGGGGCCGGCCTCTTCGCGCACCAGTTCCGCGCCCTTGCCGAGCGGCACCGGGTGATCGTGATGCACGCACCCGGCGTCGGCCGCACCACCGCCGTGCCCGAACTGACCCTCAGCGGCCTCGCCGGACTGCACCACGCGGCGCTGCGGGCCCTCGGTGTGCAGGGGCCGGTGCATGTGGCCGGCGCCAGCTTCGGCGGCCTCACCGCGCAGCGGTTCGCGCTCGACCATCCACAGGACACGGCCTCGCTCACCCTGCTGTGCAGCTCGTACAAGTGCGGCAACCGCGTCGGTGAGGTCAACCGGCTCTCCGTCGTGGTCGGCGAGGACTTCGACGCGGTGGGGGACCGGGTGAGCCCGGGCGACCGGCGCCGTTTCGAACAACTCCTGCTGCGCTGCGAAAGCATGGACCCGCAGACCGGGCTTCGCTACCTGGACGTCTTCGCCCAGGAGCCCAACCTGCTCGCCGTCCTGCCGGAGATCTCCGTACCGACCCTGATCGTCCAGGGGGCACACGACTCCGTGATCCCGCTCAAGACGGCCCATCTGCTGCACGGCGCCATCCCCGACGCCCAGTACGTACAGATCGAGGGGGCCGGCCACTTCCCCACGCTCACGCACCCCGACGAACTGCACGGTGCTCTGCGGAAGTTCCTCGCCGCACACGAGTCCGCGCGCACCGAACGAAAGGGATCCTGACCATGACCGAGACACTCACCGCCGCCCCGGGTTCGCGGACCCAGGTGCGGGGCTTCACACGGACCGAGCGCACCGGCCCCGCCACCGTGCGCCGCGAGGTGACCGTGCAGCCCGGGATGTGCGGACCCAACGCACTCCTCATCGGCCGGATCGGTGACTGGACCTGGGAGACCGTCAGCGAGATCTGCGGCACCGATGTCTTCAACGCCCGTGACGCCAAGGGCCGCGCCACCTATCTGTCCTTCTACTACTACCGTGTACGCAGCGGCGGAGAGCTCCTGCACCCGCGGGCCATCTCCTTCGGCGACCGCCTGGAAGTGATCTCCCGGGTGTTCGGCTACGGCAGCGAGTCGGTGCTGACCCTGCACCGCATCCGCAGGATCGGCTCCGGGCCGGGCAGCCTCGATGCCGAGGTGTTCGCGGAGGATTCGTTCGAGCCCGAGGAGTTCTACGAGAGGCCGCGGCCCGACTGTCTGTACGTCGAGAACTTCAACCGCTGGGTGGCCCGCGGCCGTGCGGACAGCAACGTAGGTCTTGTCCGGGCCTCACCCGCCGACTTCCGCCACGATCACCTGCCGCGGCTTCCCGACGCCTACTCCCCGCGCCTGGCCTGCAACGGCGCGCGGAGCGGGCACCGCTTCCTCGACCCGTCGGCCGGCGGATATGTGCCGCTCGGCGAGGAGTTCACCACCGAACACCGCGTGGATGTCAGCAGCGACGTCAACGGAGTCGGACTGCTCTACTTCGCCTCGTACTTCGCGATCGCCGATGGCGCGCTGCTGCGGCTGTGGCGCGCCCTCGGCCGCAGTGACCGCTCGTTCCTCGACCGGACACTGCTCGACTCCCGGGTCTGCTACCTCGGCAACGCCGACGTCGGCTCGACCCTGCGGCTGCGCGCACGACCCTGGCACCGCGTCGGCGATTCCTCCGACGAACTGGTCGAGCTGGTCGTCGAGGACCTCGCGACCGACCGCACCCTGGCCGTGTGCAGCTTCGAGATCCGCCGGGAGGACAGCCGTGCCGACGCGCAGTGAACTCGGCCGCGAGGACGTCGGCCGCGAGGACATCGAAAAGCTCGTGCACGACACGATCGCCTCGATCCTGCCCGGACTGCCTGCCGGGGCGATCGACAGCGGGCGGCACCTGAAGGAACTCGGCGCCGACTCGGTCGACCGGGTGGAGATCATCATGGCCCTGATCGATCACCTGGGCATCGAGGCCGACATGTCCCGGTTCAGCGAGATCCCGTCCGTCGACGGCCTGGTCCAGTTCCTGTGGGAGGAGAAGCGCTCATGACCGCACAACCCACCGAAGCCACCGAGGCCGTCGGGGGCTTCGGCATCGAGGCCCTCAACGTCTACGCCGGCGCCGCCCACCTGCCCGTGCGGACACTCTTCGAAGGCCGCGGCCTCGACCTGTCACGCATCGGCCATCTGATGATGGAGACCCGCTCCGTCAGCCTGCCGTGCGAGGACCCGGTCACCCACGCGGTCAACGCGGCCAAGCCCGTGGTCGACGCCCTCAGCACCGAGGACAAGGACCGCATCGAACTCCTCATCGTCTCCAGCGAATCCGGCATCGACTACAGCAAGTCCATCGCGAGCTATGTGCACCACCACCTCGGCCTGAGCAGGCACTGCCGGGTGATCGAGGTGAAACAGGCCTGCTACGCCGCCACCGCGGCCCTGCAACTCGCGGTCGCCTACGCGGCCTCCGGCGTGTCACCGGGCGCCAAGGCCCTGGTCATCGCCACCGACGTGGCGATGGTCGACGAGAACGCGCACTACGCCGAGCCCGCCACCGGCGCCGGGGCCGTGGCGCTCCTCATCGGCGACCGTCCGCAGGTCCTCGCCCTCGACGTCGGCGCCTTCGGCACGTACAGCTACGAAACCCTGGACTCCGCGCGCCCGGGTCCCGACTTCGACATCGCCGACGTCGACCGCTCGCTCTTCGCCTACCTCGACTGCCTCTCGCACGCCTTCGCCGACTACCGTACGAAGGTGCCGGACGTCGATCTGCGGGCGGACTTCGCCCAGTTCGCCCTGCACACCCCGTTCGCCGGCCTGGTGAAGGCGGGACACCGCAAGCTGATGCGGGACGTCCTGCGGGCCTCCACCGAAGAGATCGACGCGGACTTCAGCGCCCGGGTCACGCCCTCGCTCGCGTATCCGCGGATCGTCGGGAACCTCTGCTCGGGTTCGGTGTACCTGGCGCTGAGCAGCATCATCGATCATGTCCCGTACGAAGGGCAGTTGAGGATCGGCCTCTTCTCCTACGGTTCGGGGTGTGCCTCGGAGTTCTTCAGCGGGGTCGTCGGACCGCAGTCGCGGACGGCGCTCGCGCGGATGCGGATCGGTGAACGCCTTGCGGCCCGCACCGAGTTGTCCTTCGAGGATTACGAGGACCTCCTTGCCGAGAACATGCGCTGCCTCGTCCCCGTGCGCAGCCGTGAGGTCGATGTGGCCCGCTGCAAGCCGCTGCTGCACGGTGTGATCCGCGACGGCGGACACCTGGTCCTGCGGGGCGTCGAGGAATACCACCGCGTCTACGAGTGGGTGTGAGGCCGGCCATGACGACCCACCCGCCGACCCACGCACCCGACCGGACCGCGAGCCGCTGGCTGGGCAGCGTGCCGCCCGGCACCGACGCCCCCGTGCGACTGTTCTGTTTCCCGCACGCGGGCGGCGGCAGCAGCGCCTTCAAGGGCTGGCACCAGGCACTCGCGCCACTGACCGAAGCCCGCGCGGTCGTACTGCCCGGACGCGAACGCCGGCTCAGAGAACTGCCGTACGTGGCGATGGAGCAGCTGGTCGACCCGCTGTACGAGGCTCTCGCGCCCTTCCTGGACCGGCCCTTCGCCCTCTTCGGGCACAGCATGGGAGCGGCCGTCGCCTATGAGGTCGCCCGCCGCTGCACCGCACAGGGACGGCCGCCGGTCCACCTGTTCGTGTCCGGCCGGCGCGCCCCGCACATGCCCGCCCGGCGCCGTTCCTACGCCGAACTCCCGGACGACGCCTTTCTCGAGACGGTCGGTGCGATGAACGGCACACCCGCCGACGTGGTGCGACAGCCCGAACTCTTCCGGCTCTTCCTGCCGTGTCTGCGTGCCGACTTCGAGCTCAACGACACCTATCGGCCGCTGCCGGGCCGGCGGCTCGACTGCCCGGTCACGGCGCTCGCGGGCCGCGGCGACCCCGAGGCGAACGCGGACGAGCTGCGAGCCTGGTCCCAGGTGACCTCGGGCGCCGCGGAGGTGTGCACGCTGCCGGGCGACCACTTCTATCTCAAGGACGCGCCGCCCTCGCTGCTCGACCTGGTCCGGGCCCGGATCGAGCGTGCGATGACGCCCGCCGGCTGAACGCGCAGCTGCGGGCCGCCTTCAGGGACGGCCCGCAGCTCTCCAGGCCCGCAGCTCCCGGCCCGCAGCTTTCCAGACCCGCAGCTTCCCGGGCGCTGTCGACAGCCCTGCTCAGCCGCCGATCTCGTACTCGAGCGTGAACAGCCGCTCGTCGCCCCGGTGCAGCCAGACGCACGTGCCGGTGAGCCCACTCAGCGCACCCCGGCCCGAGCCCGGAACCACATAGCCGTCCGCGGGCTTGGGCGGGGCGTCGCCGCCCATGATGTTGGAGTGGTGCAGCACGAAGCTGCCCTCGCGCCCACCGAGGGACCCCTCGAACCGTTCGCTGGCCACATACCCGGCGGAGCCGTCCTCGGACTGGCTCATCAGGAGCGTCGCGGTACTCCTCCCTTCCAGGTCGCCCCGCCACACCCGGCTGACCTCGCCGCGCACCATGCGTGGACCGTCTTCGGGCTCCAGGTACGGATGTTCATCCCAGGAGACGCTGTCGAACTCGGCCTTCGCGGTCTGACTCATACCCAACTCCCTTGTGCTACGACGAAACAACGGCACCACTGAGCGCGCACAGAGGCCCCGGCCGCCGAAACTACCCGAGCGCCGTGCGGGTCACGCGCAACTTTGAGCAGACGGCGTGGATCACGCTGCCTAGCTTCTGGTTTGCTGCCGCGCCGACTTGGCATGCGGCAGCCCGTCCTGTGGCCGGCCGGGCGTGTGGTGTCCGGCCGCCGTGGTTCTCCGAGGAGCCCCCGTGACCGACTCAGACCAACTCGTCGTCCCCGACCTGCTGCGGATCCGCTCGTCCAACGCCCCGGACCAGTCGGCTCTGATCATCGACGGCGTCCAGAGCCTCAACTACGGGGACTGGGAACGCCGTTCCAACGCGGTGGCGCACCACCTTGCCGACCGCGGTGCCGGCCGTGGCACCCGGATCGCGCTGCTCTTCACCGGGATGGACTGGATCCCCTACGCGATCAGCTATCTGGGCGTGCTCAAGACCGGTGCGACCGCGGTCCATCTCACCGACCGGCTGGGCGCGGCCGAGCAGACCCGCCGCCTCGAACAGACCGAAGCGGCCGGCATCCTGCACAGCGCCGACGCCGAACTGCCGACCGGATTCACCGGCTGGACCTCCACCGGTGCGGCCCTCGAAACAGGAGACGAGTCGCCGCTCGACGTCTCCATCGCCATCGAGGACCTCGCCGACATCCTCTACACCTCCGGGACCACAGGCCCCGCCAAGGCCTTCGGCAACCCGCACGGCGTTCTGACCTTCGGCCGCGGCCCCGAGGGGCTGCGGAACTTCGACGAGCGTTCCCCGCTGATGGCGCCCATGCCGCTCGGCACCACATCCAGCGCGACCACCTGCGCAGTGGTGGCCCTCACAGCCCCGGGCCCCACCGTCGTGGTCGACCCGGAGGACGTGGAGCGGATGGCCGCACTCGTGGCGCAGCTCGGCGCCGGATCCCTCATGCTTCAGCCCTGGACAGCGATCCAGCTGGTCACGTCCCGGGCCCACGAACGCCACGACCTCAGCAGCGTCACTCGCGTCGGTTCGGCCTCCGCGCCGCTGCCGCCCCGGATCGCCGGCGAACTCCTCGCGATGATGCCGGGCGCCCAGCTGAACAGCGCCTACGCCCAGGGCGAGGCCGTACCCGCCGTGATCCTGGGAACCGTCGACCCCAAGCGCCCGATGGTGATGGGAAGGCCCGCGCCCGGGACCGAGGTGCGCATCGCCGGCGCGGACGACGAGCCCCTGGCTGCGGGAGAGCTGGGGGAGATCTGGCTGCGGTGCCCGGCACCCAAGCGTCGCTACCTGGACGAGTCGCTCAGCCGGAACAAGTGGCAGGACGGCTGGGTGCGCACCGGCGACCTTGGCCGGCTCACCGAGGACGGCGAGGTACGCCTCTTCGACCGTCGTGAGGACGTCATCCACACAGACGCGGGCCAGGTCTCCAGCATCGAGATCGAGGAGGCGGTGTACGACCACCCGGCCGTTCTGGAAGCCGCGGTGATCGGCCTGCCCGAGGCCGAAGGCGGGTACCACGCCGTCACCGCTGTCGTCGTTCTGAACGGCCCCCAGGAGCCGGAGCTGAAGTCCTTCCTCGCCGACCGCCTCGCACCTCACCAGAGGCCCACCGTGTGCCACTTCGTCGACTCGCTGCCCCGCGGTGTGACGGGCAAGGTACTCAAACCCCTGCTGCGGCGACGCTTCGCCACCACGACTGCGTGAGCGCGCCAACAAACGCCCGTGCACGCTCAGTTCTGAGCATCGCGCGGCACCTGCGCAAACCTACGCTGGGCGGGCTCCAGGGGCGCGCCGGCGTCGTGGCCGGGGGCCAATTCCACCTGCGACGATCGGGGACAACGGCATGTACGACGTGATTGTGGTGGGGGCGCGCTGCGCCGGATCGACCACAGCACTCCTGTACGCCCGCGCGGGCCTGCGGGTGCTGCTGCTCGACCGGGCCCGCTTCCCCTCCGACACCCTGTCCACCCTCTACATCCAGCAGCCAGGTGTGGCCCGGCTGGCGCGCTGGGGCGTGCTCGACGACATCACCGCCACCGGCTGCCCCACGCTCAACCATGTCGTCTACCAGCTCGACGAGGTACGCGTCGAAGGCTGCGCGGCCCCGTACCAGGGCATCGCCGGGGCCATCGCCCCGCGCCGGCACACGCTCGACCGGATCCTGGCCGAGCACGCGGTCGCGGCCGGAGCGGAACTGCGTACCGGCTGCCAGGTCACCGGCCTGGTGGAGGAGGACGGCCGGGTCGTCGGCGTCACCTGCAAGGAGGGCGGCCGTTCCGTTACCGAGCGGGCCCCGCTGGTGGTCGGAGCCGACGGTATGCGCTCCACGGTCGCCCGGCTCACGCGAGCCGCGGAGTACCACGAAGCCCCGCGCCTGACCTGCGCGTACTACACCTTCTGGGCCGGACCGCAGACCGACTTCGAACTGTACGAGGGCAAGTCGGGCTGGGTCTCGGCCGTGCCGACCCACGACGGTGCCGTGCTCGTCTCCGCGTACTTCCCGCAGGACCGCTTCGACGAGGTACGTGCCGACGCACTCGGCGCGTACATGGAAGGCGTGCGGATCAACGCCCCGGGGATATATGAGCAGTTGCAGTCGGCCGACAGGCTTGAACGGCTGCGCGGTACAGGGGAGCAGCGCAACTACTTCCGTCGCGCGGCCGGCCCCGGCTGGGCTCTTGTCGGCGACGCGGGCCACCACAAGGACTCCCTGACGGCACGCGGCATCGGGGACGCCTTCCTCCAGTCCGAGCTGCTGGTCGAGCTCACCGCGAGCGTGCTGCACGACCCGGAGCGCCTCACGAGCGCGCTCGGCACGTTCGGCACGCGGCGCGACGAGCAGCTCATGGAGGCCTACCAGGGCGCCCTGATGGTGGCGAGCGCCGACGGCAAGGACAAGCGGCGCGCACTGCTTTCCGCCATCCGCACCAGCCCGGATCTCACTCAGCGGTACTTCGACACGGTGGCGGGCCTGCGCCCGGTCTCCGACCTCTACACCCCGGAGCTGCTGACCCTGATGTCCGCCCGATGACCCTCTCGTACAAGAGATGACCCCCCCGTACAAGAGATGACCCCCCGTACAAGAGATGACCCCCCGTACAAGAAAGGACGCCACATGCCCGCGCTCGCACAACTCAAGGGTGTCACCCTCGACTGCCCGGATCCGGCGGCCCTGGCCGAGTTCTACCACCGCTTCACCGGATTCGATCTCGCCTTCAGCTCCGCGGAGTTCGCCGGTCTGACCGTGCCGGACGGCCCCGGCATCGGCTTTCAGCGGGTCCCGGACTACCGGAAGCCGCGCTGGCCCGGCCAGGACGTACCGCAGCAGCTCCATCTGGACTTCGCCGTCGACGACATGGCCGTGGCCGAGAAGCTGGCCGTGGAACTCGGCGCTTCCGCAGCGGCCGAGCAGCCCGGCGGCGATCGGTGGCGCGTGCTGCTCGACCCGGCGGGTCACTCCTTCTGCATCTCGGCTTCGAGCTGACCCCCCAACCCCCGGAAGGTTCACCAAGATGTCCGCAACTGTTTCAGATACCGGCACCGGAAAGGCGCCCGGTCCATCGAGGAGCGGCGGCCTGGCCCTGGCCGTCATCGCCGTCGCCCAGCTGATGGTGATGCTGGACGCGACGATCGTGAACGTCGCGCTCCCCGAGGTTCAGAAGGACCTCGGCCTGCACACCACCGATCTGTCATGGGTGGTCAACTCCTACACGCTGGCCTTCGGTGGCCTGCTGCTGCTCGGCGGGCGCATCGGGGACATCCTGGGCCGTCGGCGGGTGTTCCTCGGCGGCATCGCCGTGTTCACCCTCGCCTCCCTGGCCGGCGGCTTCGCCCAGTCCGCGGTCTGGCTGATGACGTGCAGGGCGCTGCAGGGCGTGGGCGCCGCCGTGATCGCGCCGTCCATCCTCGCCCTGATCGTCACGACCTTCCTCGACGAGGGCGTACGCAACAAGGCGTTCGGTGTCTACGCGGCCGTCTCGGGCTCCGGCGCGGCCATCGGCCTGCTCGCGGGCGGCGCCCTCACTCAGGCGCTGTCGTGGCGCTGGGTGCTCTTCGTGAACGTGCCGATCGGCATCGCCCTGTTCTTCGTCATCCCGAAGGTGCTGCGCGAGACGGACCGTCAGCCCGGCCGCTTCGACGTCTACGGCGCCCTGACCTCAACTCTCGGCATGGGCGCTCTCGTCTACGCGTTCATCCGTGCCGCTGACAAGGGCTGGAGCGACGGACCGGCGCTTGCCACCTTCGCGACGGCGGTGGTGCTCCTTGTCGCGTTCGTGGTCATCGAGTCCCGCACTTCGACCCCGATCATCCCGTTGCGGATGTTCCGCGACCGCAACCGCGCGGGGATCTACGTCATCGGCCTGTGTCTGACCGGCTCGGTGATGGGGCTGTTCTTCTTCCTGACGTTGCTGATGCAGAACGTCTTCTCCTACGACCCGTTCCAGGCGGGCCTCGCCTTCCTTCCCGTGAGCGTCTCGATCGTGTTCACGGCGGCGGTGGCGTCCAAGCAGTTGCCCAGGCTCGGCCTGAAACTGCCGCTGGTCCTCGGCGTATCCCTCAACACGGCCGCGCTGCTCTGGCTGTCGAACGTGAGCACCTCGACCGGGTATCTGACCGGTCTGCTCGGCCCGATGCTGCTGTTCGGCGTCGGCACGGGGCTGCTGTTCGTGCCCCTGTCGCAGCTCGGTGTGGCGGGCGTCCCCATGGAGGACTCGGGTGCGGCCTCCAGCCTGCTCAACGCCACCCAGCAGGTGGGCGGTTCGCTGGGCCTTGCCGTCCTCATGACGGTGTTCGGCGCGACCACCCGCTCAAGCACCGGTGCCGACCCGGCCACCGTCCTCACCGACAGCACCTCGGCCGCCTTCCTGACCTCGGCGGGCTTCGCGGCGCTGGCGCTTCTGATCGCCGCGGTCGGTGTGAAGGTGCCCGGCAAGGAGCCCGCGGTGGTGCCGGGCCAGGAACCGGGCGCGACGCCCGCGCAGTCGCCGGCCTGAGCGAGGGCGCCACGCTGTCAGGCGGTACGCACAGGGGCCGGGTCTTCGTTGCGAAGACCCGGCCCTTCGGCGTATGCGATCACGCGTCGGCGTATGCGATCACGCGTCGGCGTATGCGATCACGCGTCGGCGTACTCGGTCATGCTCCGGGCAGCCAGCCCAGTTCCCGTTCGTACTGCTGCCGGCGTCCCAGCCGTGCCACGGCGGCGGGCAGCGAGGCCAACAGGCTGGCCACCGTGTGGTCGAATGCGGGCATGGGCTGTTCGGCAGGGCGGCAGTCGGTCCGCTCTGCGCCCCGCTCCTCGGCGACGCCCACGTCCGCGCCGGTCACCCGCCAGATCATCCCGTCCCGCAGCACATAGCTGCCGAACGTGACCACCTTCTCGCCGTGTACCGCCATGATGCAGCGCGCCATGATCGTGTCGTCGCTGTGGACGTACTCGTTCATACCCACGAAGTCCAGACCGCCTTCCCAGTCCCGGGCGATGCGCGCGCGGATCGCCTCGCGGCCCTTGAACACGCCCTGGAATCGGACCCATTCCGCGTCGGGGTGGTAGACCTCCATCAGAGCGTCGAGGTCGTGCTTCGCCAGGGCGTCCAGCTGCTTCACGAAGACGGGATGGAGCTCCGGCCGTGCCGTTCCATGTAGGGCCATATCCGGCATGTCATCTCCTGTGTGCCAGGTGTGCTCATGGCTGATGTGCACCCATCGTCCGAACGATTCCAGCCGTTGTCCGCTCACAGTTGAGCGGTTCGGATCCAACCCGGTGACGAGGGGGTTATAGTTCCGCCCGATACGGCGCGAGCCGTCATGGGGGATGGCGGGGGATTGATGGTCAGGGTTCTGCTGGCTGAAGACATGCCGATGCTGCGCCGGGCGCTGGTGGCACTGCTCGAACTGCAGGAAGACATCACCGTCGTCGCCGAGGTCGGCTCAGGCGACGGGATCCTGCCGAAAGCGCTTGAGGTCCGGCCCGATGTGGCGGTCCTCGACATCGACCTGCCGGGGATGGACGGGATCTCCGCGGCGGCGTTGCTGCGCGACGCGTTGCCGCAGTGCCGCACGGTGATCCTCACCAGCCTGGGACGGCCGGGCAATCTGCGCCGTGCCCTGCTTGCAGGCGCCTGCGGATTCCTCCTGAAGGACGCCGACCCCGACCAACTCGCCTGCGCCATCAGGGATGTGGCGGCGGGACGTCAGGTCATCGACCCGCAGCTCGCGGTGGCCACACTGCAGGCCGGCGAAGGTCCGCTGACCGTCAGGGAGGCCGAGGTGCTGCGCAGGGCCGCCGATGGCGAGGAGGTCCCGGAGATCGCCAGAGCGCTGTTCCTGTCATCCGGAACCGTACGCAACTACCTGGCGACCGCCGTCACCAAGCTCGGTGCGCGCAACCGCATGGACGCCGTCAGAATCGCCCGGGAGGCCGGCTGGATGTGAGCCGCGGCCCGTCGTCCTCGGTGCCCCAGGCGGCATCGCGGGGCAGCGCCGCGGTCAGTTCGAACCATCCGTCGTCGCTGCGCACGCCGGCGCTGAGCCGCCCGCCGAGGGCCTCCACCCGGGCGGTGAGGCTTACCAGGCCGCTGCCGCTGCCACCGGCGTCGGGGCCCTCGGAGTCCAGGTGCGAGTAGGCCGTCCCCACCCCGTCGTTGGCCAAGGTGATCTCGACCGTACTGTCGTCGAGGTCGCGTGCTTCGATCCGGCACTGTTCCGCCTTGCTGTGCCGCAGCAGATTGGTGACACCCTCGCGCAGCACCGTGGCGAGCACGGTGTCCGCCGCGGTCGACAGTGGGCCCACAGCCGTACGTTCCGTGGTCCGGATGCCCATCGCGTTGAGCAGCGACTCGGCCGCGCTGACCTCGGAGGACAGGCACAGCTCACGGTAGCTGCTGGCCACGGACCGCATGTCGGCGAGGGCCTGATTGCTCAGGGCGAGGATTTCCCGCATTTCTTCCTCGGCCCGGTCCGGACGCAACGCGATGAGGCGGCAGGCGAGTTCACTCTTCAGCTTGACGGTGGCGAGGCTGTAGCCGAGCAGATCGTGCAGGTCGCGGGAGAAGCGGATCCGCTCCCGGTCGACCGCCAGCCGGATCAGCTCGCCGCGTGCGGTCTGCACCTCGCGCATCAGGGTCGCGAGCCGGCTGAGTCCGTACACCACCAAGGCCGTGAGCAGGGTGGCCACAGTGTTGTAGCCCACCTCGTCCCGCCCGAAACCGACGGCGAACTGGATGGCGACCACCGAGGCCAGGACCGCCGCACAGACCAGCGCGCTGGTCAGGCCGCGCAGCAGCAGCAGGACCGAGCCGGCGAGGAACCCCGGCATCCCCATCCACGCGGCACCGAACACGGTGAACGGCGCGTAGGTCAGCACCGCCTGGACCCCCAGGGTCCGCCAGCCCAGGTACGGGGCGGCCCACGGCACGAGCGCGGGAAACGAATGGTTCAACTGGAGGCCGAACAGTGCAAGCAGCAGCACACAACAGCCGATCAGGTCCCACATGGTGTGCGGCGCGCGCAGTACATAGGTGACGGCGACCGCGAAGACGCAGGTGATCACGACGATGGTGATGGTGGCCGCGACGCGGGGTGCGAGATCCGACTCGTGGACGGGACTGCGACCAGAGGGTCGCGGGATGGAACCGGACATACGTCTACACCCCATGGACATCGCCTCGCCAGCTCAGGTCAAGTGCGCAGAGTCTAAAGCCAGTTGGCGTATATCAGGAGGTAGTCGATCGAATGTCGCGGTGTGGTTGGGTGTGAGCGCTCCACAGGCCCAGAATGCGACAACAACGCTCCTGCCAGTCGGCCCCGTTGACCGGAGTGCTGCTCTCGTCCGGCGGTGTGGACTGCGCATCCGTATGCGGCGGCAGCGTGCCGAGAGCGAACTCGCCGATGCTGGACTCGGTGGACCAGTCGAGCCCGAGCGCGCGCGCCGACAAGTCACTGTCACCGACGGCCAGTGCGCACGGCGCGAGCCCCATTGCCGTGCACACCAGGTACAGGGTCTGCTGCAGGACCCCCACGTCCTTGAGCAGCCCGCTGTACGCCAGGCCGCCGAACCGTCCCATGACGCGGTGGAAACGTGCCGTCATCACGACGAGGACAGGGGGATCGGCTGCGAGAGCGCCGGTTTCCCGCGCCTGGCCGACCAGTTCACCGGAAAGCGCCGGATCGGCGTCCACGGGCCTGAGCGCATGTGCGACGGGATCGTAGTGGTAGGCGCCAGGCGCGAGGCCTTCGCAGTTGCTCACCAGCAGGTAGAGCTCAAGTGCGTAGGTACGGCCGACACTTGGATACGGTCGGCTGCTCCCCGGATCCTTCGCGCCGGCGGTGGCCATCGTACGCACCCGGGCCGACCGGTACAGCAGCTCGGCCAGCTGAGCCAGCGTCACCGGGCGCGCGCCGTACGAGCGCAGGGACCTGCGGGCTTCCAGGGCGGCGGTGAGCGGCGGATCCTTGTTGAGGATCACGTCGAGTGCCGGGTGCGGCAGCGCGATCGACTCGTGCTCCGAAACGGCGGGCGACGTCAAGGTGGCGAAATCCTTCGGCTGTTCGCCCGTCGCTCCCACCAGCCCGTCGTCACGGCCGAGCCGACTGCGCGCGTGCATCATCAGATCGGCCGGCGACCACGAGGCAAGAGCAGGATCGTGGTCCTCCGCGAACGAGCAGGTGTCGTCGCCGGGGGACACGTCGCCGCGCACGACCACCCCGGCCCCCTCCAAGTAGCCCACCACGGCGCCCACCACGTCCGCGCGCAACTCCAGGCGCGTGGCCAGCTGGGCGACCGTCGCGGGCTGGGTCAGCGAGCACAGCAGCGAGGCGGACTCCAAACGGTGCAGCACCACGCGCTGTTTGCACAGCGGGGACTCGACACAGAGATCCCCGGTGTCGCTGCGCACCACTGCGTAACGGGAGAGCCGCAGCACCGAGTCCGCCCGCGGACGCGTCGGCTGGAAGCGGGCGTCCGACGCGAGCGGCACCACCGACAGGAGAGGGCTGCTGCCACCGGCCGACAGGGAACGCACCGTCACGTTCCGCAGCTCTTCCAGCGCCCCGTCGAGCAGGGCGCGTTCTTGGCGCGCGTCCTGCGTGGCGGCAGCGGGCACCAGGTTCCGCAGCACCACGGGGCCGTACGACATGCGCTCCAAGGCGGAGCACAGGATCGGTGTCGCCGCGGGCAACAGGACCTCGCCCCATCGGGTGGTCAGCGCCAAGGTGCCTTCGTTCGCGTCGGGCAGCTCGACCAGCGTGTCCTCGCGCAACGACCACAGCTCTACTACGTCCGATGAGGGCTGTGCGATCGATACTGCGGGAGACGTGTCCACGAGGGGCCCTTCTGCGGGGTTCACCACAACGGCTTGCGCCGGAACTGCGGGGTCGGTGTCACAGGAACAGCGGGATCGGATTCAACTCCTCGTAGCGGATGGGTTTTTCGCGTCTTCCGAGCCGGACCGGAACGTCGTGGAGGCGGCCGGGCCCGAAGCGCGCCCAGAAGGTGCGCAGGCCCGGAACGATCACCCTCACCACCGGGACGCCGATGTCCGGCCGGGTCTGGTCGAGTACCAGGAGCTCCATGCCGTGCCGGCGCACCAGCGCCTCGATGTACCTCAGGTCGTCGAGCAGATCAGGACGTCGCTCGTACGAGAAGTCGCTGACGGTACGGGCCGGTTGACGGCCGTCGGGCGCGAGGTAGGGCTGTCCCGCCGTGGTGGCCTCGCGCCACCAGCGCAACGTCGCGGGCTCGTCGCACCCGTAGCCCGAGCCGTCGGCCCGCGCGTTCACCACCGGCGGGAGCATCTGGTTGAGCTCGGACAGGGCCCTGCGCAGCGCGGTCCGCGGGTCGAAGTGGGCGCCGAATCCGAGTGTGATGTCCTCGGCGGGCTTGTCGGTGCGGCGGGACACCGCGGCGAACACGGGGATACCGAGATCGCTGGTGACGTCGAGGACCCAGACCTCACGCCCGAGCCCGCGGTGCGCCGAACGTACCCCGGCCACCCAGGAGTCGTCGAAAGCATCAAGATCGATGGACGGCTGCCGGGTGCGGTTGTACCACCACAGGCCGACCGCGTCGCGCTCGACGAGCTCCAGGAATCCCTGCACCGTGGCGTCCTCCACGCAGGTCCCCGCGGCCGAACCGTTGGAGTGCGCGACACAGGAGCCGCCGCCGGGCGACGGGGGTGCGTTGTAGTAGAGCAGGGAGGTCGGCAGCAACCGTTGCCTGTGCTCGCTCAGGGACCACACCGGGGTCCAGTCCAGCGGCGCGCTCTCGTCGAAGCGCTGGGGGATGTGGTGCGCGGGGGAGTGCTCGGCATTCCAGCGCTCCCGCCCCGCGTACTGCCGCGGATGGAACAACTGGACGAGATCAGGGTGTACGGCGGTGTCCGCGACCTGTGCGTAGGTGGCCCGCACCGTCGGCTCGTCGCCCTGGAAGTAGCCGCTGTGCCGCTCGATCGCCTCGCACAGCGCACTGACCCGGGCGTGCTGCTCCGTGGTGCCCTTGCCGGAGCTGTGGCTGCGCAGTCCGCGGCGTACCGAGCGCAGTCCTGAGGGGTTCGTCACCGGATTGTGGCCGGCGTGAAAGCAGTTGAGGAAGCGCGGCCCCCGGGAGTCCCGGCGGATCTCCTTGACCACCCCCGTCAGCGGATCGACGAGATGCCCGTACCGCTGCTCCATCTCCGACGGCGTCAGCCAGCGGTCGCCGTCGCTGCCCTGCGCCGCCTTGGGCCGACTCTGGACGTTCAGCGGCGAGCTCACCCGCCGGGCCGCAAGGCCGGGGTCGCCGCAGGTGGGGCACTGCGGGCGGCGGCGCACCGCATGGTGCTGCCCGGCGAGCTGCAGACTGTCGAATGTCCAGATCGCGTCCTGTCCCGGATACCGGTAGCCGGCCAGCCACTTGGCGGCCTCCAGCGCGGCCAGCCGCAGTCCCGTGTGGTGACCCGAGGTGAGGCAGGAACGCGGGGCGGACACCGGACGGCCGAGAACGCGGCCGACGTACGTCTCGGCCTGGCGGTTGCGGTGCAGTTGGTCCGCGAGACACTGCCAGCACGAACCGTCGTCCGGCTGCAGGAACGGCCCGATCCAGGGCTGGTTGCCGTGCAGCCGTACCAGCAGCAAGGGCCGTCCCGCAGCTCGGTGCTCCGCGTCGATCTCGCGCAGAGCGGGGTCGAGGTAGTCCTCGCAGAGGACGACGGTGAGTGCCGCCTCCTGCGCCGCCTCGCCGGGCGCTTCGCTCATCCGCAGGCCCGCCTCACACAGCGCCGTGCGCAGCCCCTGGCCGTCGGCCAGGCCGACGGCCAGGGCGGCGACACGGCTCTCGCAAATCCGGCGTACGGCCAAGTCCCCGTCCAGGCCGGCGAGTTCCCAGAACGCCCGGTCGGTCGCTTCCCCCTCCGCCGGAGCACCGGGTGCGCGCAGCAGACCGGCGTCGCTCAGCAGCGAGACCAGTCGGCCCGCCTGATCGCCGGGGACCGCGGGGGCGGCATCCCGCTTCAGCTGCTCCAGGTCACGTGTGCCGTCGAGGAGCGGTACGAGCGTGGCAACGCCAGTACCGTGCAAGGCGGTCACCCCCTGCTCGGACACCAGATAGGCGCCCTGACCGGGAGCCGTCTCGGGCTTGAGATGCGGTTTGAACGCCAGTCCGTGAGCAGTGTTCCGCGAGCTGTCCAAGGGTTCATTCCTTTGTTCATCTCTGGCGGATGACGCGTTCGCGGTGCGTCGTGGAGGCCGTACGCGAGGGGAGGGCGGGACGCGGAGGTCAGGCGGCCGGCCCGTCCGGCAGCGGCGCCCAGCAGATACACGTACCGGGCTGGAACTCTTCGGCGGAGAGCTGAGTGAGGTTCTCGATGACCAGATCGTCGGCAGTCGCGGCCGGAGCGGTGAGCGCGACGAGAGCGGTGGAACCAGCGCTGAGATTCATGGCGGGGTCCTGTCTGGTGGGTGGGCGTTGGCGGAAGCCTTCCGCCGACCGGCTCGCGGGACCAGTGCCTGCCGCATACGGAGCATGTGCATTCTTCACATGTTTTGAGTGCGCCTTGAGCGGCATTTGAGGAGGGCTGCACTGGTACCGGAGGTCCGCCCGGTGAGAACTTCGATGCAGCTCGGTTCCAGGGCGTGACAGCTCACCCTACGTAGGAGGTCGTCCATGGAGATCAGGATGCTCGGACCGCTGAGTGCTCGGACCGAACAGGCGCCGTTCGCCCCGACGGCCGGCAAGCCCCGGCAGATTCTGGCGATGCTCGCGATGTGCCCGAACCAGGTCGTTCCCGTAGGCACATTGATGGAGGAGCTGTGGGGCACGCGGGTCACCCGCGGTGCGCAGACCACCCTGCAGACGTACATCGTGCAGCTGCGCAGGCTGCTCGCCGCGGCGCTCGGCGACGAGGCCCGCGACCCGAAGGAGATCCTGGTGACCCGGCAGGGCGGCTATCTCCTCCAGGTGCCGCGCAGCGCCGTGGACGTGCAGGTCTTCGAGGACCTGGCCGTGCAGGGGCGGGCCGCCTTCAGCCGGGGCGAGGACGTGCGCGCCGCGGAGCTGCTCAACCGTGCCGTCAGGATGTGGCGCGGACCCGCCCTTGTCGATGTGCCGCGCGGGGCGGTCCTGGAGATCGAGGCGATGCGGCTCGCGGAGAGCAGGCTCGGCACACTGGAGCTGCGGATCGACGCCGACCTGCGCCTGGGCCTGGAGGCGCAACTCCTCACCGAACTCACGGCATTGACGGCACATCACCCGCTGCACGAAGGGCTGCACTCGCAGGCGATGGTCGCGCTGTATCGCTGCGGTCGCCAGGCCCAGGCCACCGATGTCTACCGTGCCCTGCGTGTCCGCCTCGTCGGTGAACTCGGCGTGGAGCCGTCGGCGCGAATGCAGCGCCTCCACCAGGCAGTGCTCCGCGCCGACCCGGCACTCGACGCGCCCAGCGGTCACGGCCCGAGGTCCACCTACCATCTCTTCGCGGCCTGACAAGTGACGTAACAGACAGGGCAGTTCAGCGAGCACCAGCAGATCCTGTCCGTTATGCGGTGGGCGTGGTCCCCGCTTTGCGGCATGGTGGGCAGCACTCCGCATGCCGGACGCCGGTGATCGCTGACATGGGGTGGCGGCGGTGGCCGGGGTCGGGTCGGGGTGCGCCGTGGTGTTTGCAGTTGGGCCGTGGGCCGGGCTCGTTCTGCTCGCGTGTTCTTGCGACTTCGGCCGTGTGGTGGGGGTGAACGCGCGCTGCTATGAAGGCCGGAATGTGCTTCCGCGAAGAGTGGGTCAGGTGTGGAGGGTCACCTGGTAATACTCTTCGTCTCACATATTGAGAAGATCGATAATCTGTGATGACACGCCGAGCGCCTCGTTCTAGCGTTTTACCACCCCGGCAATGGCCAACATCGAGCCGTCGCGGGGGGTTTCGTCACATGTTTGACCAAGGGGGAAGTATGTCCAGTGCAGCTGTCGAGGAGAGCCTGACCGAGTATCCAGCCGGGCCGGGCTGTCGCCCGTAGTCGGCTCGGTCTCGTCGGCGGCATGCGGATCGCCCCGGACCTCGGTCCGTCCGCAGCCGCTCGGATCGCCCGGCCGCCGGGCGTCCACTGGACATCAGCAAGTTCATGAGAGCAACGCCTTTACTGGCCCCTCATGGATGAAAGAGGAGTGACCGCCCCATGGGGCCGATATCTGCAAGGCCTTCCCCACCCCCGGCGTCCCGGGCCCGGCCCCGCCTGCGTACGGGAGTTCGGCCATGAGACCGACAGTCCGGACGGAGGACCGGCTTCCTGCGGAACTGCTGGATCTGCCCTGCCGGTACAGCTCGGTGAGCCTGGCGCCCCGACGGCTGCTTTCCGTGGCGGACGACGCCCGTTGGTCCACCCGCTGGACTGTTGCCCGGCTCGACGGCCGAGCCGTGGGAGCGATCACCAGCCACCGGCCGGCCACCGCCCGGTTCAAGGGCGGCCCCTATGACCTGACTCGGCTGGATGCGTCGTTCGACCGGCCCGTCCCCGAGGATCCCCGGCAATGGGTGTTCGTCGGCGGCTGTCGCGATCTGTCCGCGGGCGCGGTGACCGCCGCGACGCTGACCGAGCAGGAGACGGAGCGTGTCCGCGGCGCCCTCGCGGAGCATGTGTTCGCGGAAGCGGACACCGCGGGTGACTTCCCGGTCGCCCTGCACGTACGGGCGGACGAGGCGGCGGCCTTCGCGGCGGGACTGGGCGGGCGGGCCGTGGCCCGTGAACTCGGCCAGACGGCCGATCTGCCCCTCACGGGGGACGACGTCGAGGAGCACGTGGCCGCGCTGAGCTCCTCGCAGCGCGAACGCTGCCGCCGGGACAGGCGCCGGTTCGCGGCCCTCGGCTACGCGGCGGCCCGGGTGCCCGCCGCGACCGTGCTGGCCGAGGCGGCACCGCTGGTCTGCGCCGTCAAGGCCAAGTACGGAGTGGCCGACCACCCCCGGCTCTGTCTGTTCCGACTCCAGGAATGGGTACGGGCCTTCGGCGCCGACGACTGCTACGCCAGCGTCGTGCGCGACCCCGAGGGGCAGCTGCTCGCGGTGTCCTTCTTCGCCGTACAGGGCGAGGTGCTGGAGGGGTACGAGATCGGCCTCGCCGACGATCTGCCGGGCAGGGAGTACGCGTACCTCCAGGCCATGATCCACGGACCGGTCCAGTACGCCTTCGAACTGGGCTGCCGACGTATCGACCTGGGTCTCGACTCCAGTGTCGTCAAGCAGCGGCGCGGTGCCGTGATCAGCGGCGTCTGGGCGATCTCCCTCGCCCCCGCGGCGGCCGGCGCACCTTCCTGAGACCGACCGCTCCGGCGGCGGCGGCCCGCGCAGCAGCTTCTCGCCGGCCCCCACTTGCCCGGCCCAGGCCCCCCACTTGCCCGGCCCAGCCCCCCACTCGCCCGGCCACCTATCGGATGGACTTGGACATGCAGGCCCTTCGGCGTCGCATCATGCTCGACGTACCAGGATTCACGCCCTACCTCGCCTCCCGGGTGCTCACCATGTTCGGTGCCACCATGGCGCCGGTGGCACTCGCCTTCGCGGTGCTGGGGGCCGGGAAGAGCGCCTCCTTCCTCGGGTTGGTGCTCGCCGCGCAGACGGCACCGCAGCTGCTGTTCATCCTGGTGGGCGGTGCGCTGGGAGACCGTGCGTCGCGGAAGCTGATCCTGGTGTGCACCAACCTGGTCATGGCGCTCAGCCAGGCCGGTACCGCCGTCCTGATCGTGACCGGCCACGTCAACCTGCCGCTGCTGATGGGGCTCCAGGCCCTCTGGGGCACCGCGCGCGCCTTCTTCACCCCCGCCAACACCGGTGTCGTGCCCGACCTCGTACGGTCCGAACGCATCCAGGACGCCACGGCCCTGGTGACGCTGAGCAGGAGCATCGCCTCGATCGGCGGTCCGGCGGCGGCCGGCGGGCTGCTCCTGGTCTGGGACGCCGGATACATCGTGCTCGTCGACACCTTCCTCTTCCTCATCAGTGCGGTGCTGCTCACCCGCCTCCCCCTCGCCCGCCCGGTCAACCGGCCGGACGAAACGCTTCGGCAGTCCCTGGTGAGCGGCTGGCGGGAGTTCGCCTCACGCAGCTGGGTCTGGTCCACCGTGGCCAGCTTCGGCTTCTACCAGGGCCTGATCCTCCCCGCCATCTTCCTGATCGGGCCGGTGCTGGCGGCCACCGAGGGCGGCATGGGGCCGTCCGGATGGGCCGTCGTCCTGGTCGCCCAGGGCGTGGGGGCCGTGCTGGGCGGGCTGGTGCTGATGTGGTGGCGGCCCGCCAGGCCCCTGCTGGTCTGCAACCTGCTGGTCGGCCTGGAGTCCCTGTTCCTGTTCGCCCTGGTCGGCACCTCGCAGATGGAACTGGTGGCGCTGCTCGCGCTGATCGGCTCCGCCGGAGTGACCATGTCGGACACCTTGTGGCTCAGCACGCTGCAACGCGAGATCCCCTCCGAGGCGCTGTCCCGGGTCAGTTCGTACGAGTGGCTGGGCTCGCTTGCCCTCAACCCGATGGGCATGGCGCTCACCGGACTGCTCGTCGCGGCGGTCAGCCCGGTGGCGATCGTGGCTGCCGTGGCCGTCCTCAACCTCGCGGTGCGCGCCGCCGTGCTGCTCGCCCCGGGGGTACGGCAGATCCGCAACGCCCCCGAGGCCGCCGCGCAGCCGCCGGTGGTGGTGGAGCCGGCCGCGAAGTAGGCCGGCGTTCGGTTGCCCGCCCCGCCCCGACCGGCCCCCTCCCTTCTCTGTCCCTGTTTCCCCCTGTGTTCCCCCTCTGTTCTGTGAGTCTGGAGATTCCTGTGTCTGCTTCCCTCGTCGTCGAGTCCCACTGGTGTGCCGTTCTCGGTGTCACCGAGTCCGCCCCCCAGGACCGCTTCTTCGAGCTGGGCGGTGACTCGCTCCTCGCGATCGAGCTCATCCAGAAGATCGAGACCGACCTCGGCGTGGAGATCCCCGTCGACGTGCTGTTCCTGGACGGCACCCTGGGCGCCCTCACCGAGGCTTCCGTGAAGGCAGCGCAGGGATGAGGCCACAGGATCTTGGCCCGGCGCCGTCGCCCGCCGAACAGCAGGCCAGGCCCAGGGTGGGCGTGCTGCTTTCGCCGCGCGGTGCGGCCGGCGTGCGCGACCTGCTCGTCGCCGCACGGGACGACGTCCAGGTCGTCCCGCTGCTGCGCAGGTCAGTGGCCGGGCAGTGGCCCGGTCTGGCCGTCCTCGCCACCCGCCTCTTCGGCGCTCTCGTGGAGGTCGACGCGGACCACCTCGAGGTGCCGGGGCCGCCGCTCGCCGGGGTCGTCACGTTCGGCGACTCGGAGCTGGAACTGGCCGCCGAGATCGGCCGCAGGCTCGGCGTACGTCACCGCGACGCGACGCCCGCCGACAAGTACGTACAGCGCACCACCCTGGCCGGTGCCGGACTGACCGGCATGGCGACCCGCCTGCTGACCGGCCCCGACGACCTCGCCTCGGCGGGAGCGGAACTCGGCCTGCCGCTGGTGGTCAAGCCGCGGCGCGGGGCCGGTGGCGAGGACGTCACCGTGGTCCGTACCGAGGAGCAGCTCAAGCAGCTCGGGCGGACCTGGCCGGAAGGTGCCCTGCGCTACGCCGAGCAGTTCATCCCGGACGCACCGCCGGTACCCGGAAGGTGGCAGGCGGACTACGTGTCGGTCGAGGTGCAGAGCGTCGCCGGCCGCCACGACGTCATCGCCGTGTATGCCAAGTTCCCCGTCTACACCCGTAACGGGGCCGTCGGGCAGGTCGCCACGACCGGAGACATCCTGCCGGACGGACTCCCGCCGGACGTCCGGCACCGTGTGACCGAGCTGGTGCTCGGCGCGCACCGCGCGCTCGACATGGGCGACGGCATCTCGCACACCGAGGTCAAACTCGGGGCCACCGGACCGGAGATCATCGAGATCAACTGCCGGGTGGGCGGCCATCTGAGCCGGCTGCTGCACCGCAGGAGCGGCTTCGACCTGGTACGCCAGGCGCTGCTGTGCACGGCGGGGCTGCCCGGACAGCCGCTGCCCGCCACGGGCGGCGAGCGCGCCGTCGCCGGCCTGTTCGTGCCCTTCGCGAGTACGGACGGCGAAGTCAGGTCCCGGGTGTCCCCCGCGGACCTCAGGGAGGCGGGCGCCACCGCCGTGGACGAGGTGGCCAGGGCCGGCGCCCCGCGCTCCGACAGCGACGGGATCGCCTGCAACGTCGTCTTCGACTGCGCCGACGAAGCCGAACTCCGCCGGAGCGTCGGCGCGTTCCTTCTCCGGGTACGGGAGCTGTTCGCCCCGGACGGCGTGGGCCACGGGGACTGGACCGAAGCCATGATCACCCAGCTGGGTGCCGAGCCGGTCGCAGCGGGGGCTTGACATGGGCTACCTGTACACGCTGTACGCCGAGGCGGCCGACGCGGCGGGGGAGGCTCTCGCCGTCGACGGCGGCCGGGGCGCCTGGACGTACGCGGAACTGCTGGAGCGGGTCCGGGAGTTCACCGGACGGCTGAAGCGGGCCGGTGCGGGCGCGGGCCTGCGCATCGGCGTCGCCGACGACCTGGGCGCCGACCTGTACCCGGCCGTACTCGCGGTCTCCGCACTGGACTGCTCCCTGGTGCCCTATGTGGCGGACGGCCCGCAGGGCGAGCGGAAGCGACTGGAAAGGCTCGGCATCTGGGGGACCGTCTCTGCCGGTGCCTCGGCCGTGGACATCACCGCGCACGGCGCGGCGGCGCGCGACCTGCACCGGCACGCACAGAGCGAGGCGTACGTCCTGTCCACGTCGGGCTCGACCAGCGCGCCGAAGGACGTCGCCATCGGCGACCGGAACCTTGAAAGCTACGCGGGCCACTTGCGCACCGTCGCCCGCAGCGGACCCGGCGACCGGATCAGCCAGAACTACCAGCCGCAGTTCGACGCGTTCTACGAAGTGCTGATGATGGCCGCGCTCGGCCGCAGCGCCCTGGTGGTGCCTGACGGACGGGAACACCTTCTCGTGCAGCGCTTCTGCGAGCGCTGGGGCGTCACCGTGTGGAACTCCGTACCCTCCCAGGTGACGATGGCCCACCGGCTGCGGCAGCTGAACCCGGGCTCGCTGCCCGGCATCAAACTGGCGGTGTTCGGCGGGGAGGCGCTCTCCGAGCACAGCCTGGCGCTGTGGCGGGCGGCGGCACCCGCCTCGACCGTGATCAACAGCTACGGCCCCAGCGAGACGACCGTCGCCTGCACCGAATACGTGCTCGGCCCCGAAACCGAGCACGCGGGAAGCGACGTACCCATCGGCCGGGTGCTGCCGCACCTGGAGGGCCGCCTGGTCGAACCGGCCGTCGCGCCGGGAGAACTCGAACTGTGCGTGCGCGGCCCGCAGATCTTCGACGGGTACCTGGACCCCCGGCACAACGCGGGCCGGTTCTACACCGAGACCGACGGCCGGTTGACCCCGCTCCAGCACGGGAGTCCCACTCGCGGCGACTGGTACCGCACCGGCGACATCGTCGTGGAGACCGAGCGGGGACTGGTCTTCCGGCGCCGCGCCGACCACGAGACCAAGGTCCGGGGCAAGCGCGTCGACCTCACCGCGGTGGAGGACGAACTGCGGCGTCAGCCAGGGGTGACCGAGGCCCGGGTCCTGGTACTCGACGACGCCGTGCACGCGGTCGTCGAAACACTGGCCCGCGGCGACGACGCACCGGACCTGGACCTGACCGGGCTGCGGGACTACGCACGCCCGCGCACCGTCGTACGGGTCGCCTCCCTGCCCCGGCTGCCCAACGGCAAGACCGATCTGCGCGCCGTCGAACAGCTGGTGCGGCAAGCCCTCCGCGCGCCCGCCGCGCCCCTCACGACCACAACGGGTGGACAAGAATGAGCACTGACCGACTCCGCGCGGCGATGGCTGCCGCCCTGCTGGAACCGCTGGACCGCAAGGCCCCGCCGGGACAGCCCGCCGACCTCCAGCGGTCCTGGGTCCAGAACGGCGGCACCTCGCTGGAGGCGTATGCCGCGGTGATGGGGATCGAGCAGGAGCTGGGAGCCGTGATCCCGGTGGCCAGGCTGCTGGGCCCCGCACCGCTCGCCGAACTGCTCGAAGCGGCCGGACCGGCAGAGCCGGCGCCCCGACGGGACTGGGCGGGCGGCGACGCCGTGCCCGCCACCGCGTCCCAGCGCCGGCACTGGCGGCACGCGCAGGGAGCGGGCTCGGCCGCCTTCCTCAACATGGGCCACGCCGTGCGCTGCACCCGCGGCTTCGACGCGGACCGGGCCGAAGCCGCCTTCCGGACCCTGATCACCCGTCACGAGTCGCTGCGCAACCGCTACCTGACCGGCCCCGACGGCCGGCTGATGCTCCAGGACGTGGCCCAGTGGCCGACCCTGGCCGTGTTCGAGCGGCACGCCGGGGTGGCAACGGCCGAGGAAGCCACCGTGGTGATCCGTACTGCCGTCGGCCGGCCCTTCTCGCTCGGCGAGGAGCCTCCCGTACGGGGCGGTTGCGTGCCGCTGCCCGACGGGGAGGCCGTGGTGTACTTCGGCATCCACCACATCGCCGCCGACGGCTGGTCCACCGACCTGCTCGCCAGCGAGTTCCTCGCCCTCTACACCGACCCGGGCACCGACCTCGCCGCCGCCACCCCGTTCAGCAGCTACGCGGGGATGCTGGACGCCCGCGCCGGCGAGGGGCACTACGCGCAGGACATCGCCTACTGGCGCAAGAAGTTCGGCCGGGTCTCGCCCGACTTCACCATCGCCAGGCGCAGCGGCGAAGCGGGCGGGCAGCGGGCCGGCTCGCTCAAGCTCAGCTGGGACGCCCCGGAGCAGGCCCGCGCGGTGCGAACTGCGGCCAGGGAGTACGGCGTCACGACGTACAGCCTGCTCCTCGCCTCGCTGCTGGCCTCGGCGCACGTACTGTCGGGCGAGGACGACGTCGTGGTGATGAGCGGAGTCGCCAACCGCAACTCGGCGCGAGTCCGCGACACCATCGGGCTGTTCACCAACCAGATCTTCTTCGTCGGGAACTTCGCCACCACCGCCGCCACGCGCGACTACGTGGCCGACGTGCACGGCGACGTGGTGGAGAGCCTGGGGCGCAGCGAACTGCCCGTCGAAGTCGTGCTCGACGAACTCGACGCGTACACCACGGCCCGCACCCTCGCCCCGTACGCGAACATCCTCTTCCAGGCGGCCGACGCACCTCTCGACCCGCCCGCGATCCGGGACGGCAGCTGGCGCAACCACTCCCTGGGCACCGGCAGCATCAAGCGCCACTGCAACATCCACCTCGTCGACACGTCCGAAGAACTCACCCTGGAACTGGACTACAGCCTCGCGCTGGTCGGCGAGAAGGACGCGCAGCGACTGCTCGACGCCGTCCGCGCCGGGGTGGAGCACCTGGTGAACTCCCCGGACTCCTCGGTGGCCGAACTGCTGGCCCCGGTCCGGCAGGCGGCCGGCGAAAGGGAGCCGCAGCTCACCGTGTTCGCCGTCGACTACCCCGGGGCGCGCACCGAACCCGCGCTCGCGGCGTTCGTCCGCGAGGCCTTCCCGGAGAACCACGTCGTCGAACTGCCGGTGCCCCGCAGCCTGGACCCCCAGGAGGCCGAGGACCGGCTGCGCGAGTGCCTGGCGGCGGTGCGCGGCGCCGAGGGCCCCAAGGTCGTGCTGTCGTACTGCTCCGCCTCGGCCTGGGCGCGGCACCTGGTGGCCGCACTGCCGGAGGAGGAAATACGCCTGGTCACCGTGGGCGGCAACGTCGTGACGGAGGACGACTGGACGGCGGAGCTCGCCGAGCTCGTCCACCGGCTCGACCCGTCGGCCGACCTGTCGGCGGCGGCGGGCCTGCGGATCGACAGCACCGGCGGACCCGCCGAGGCCTGGGCGTCCGCCCGGACCGTGCTCGCCGAGATGGGCGTCCTGCTGGAGGCCGCGTACACGGCCCGCTTCGGCACGCCGCTGGGACGGGTCGCCCGCGAGACCATGGCCGTCCAGCTGGCGTGGCTGTCCTACCTGGGCACCTGCACGGTCCTGGGCACCCTCGCCGCACCGGGGAGCGCGTGGGGACCGGCGCTGGCCGGCGACCTCCTGGACGGCCGCGCCGACCTGGAGGCACGGCTGACGCCCGAGCTGACGCTGCCCGGCGCGGCCGCCGACAGAGAGCCGGCGAGGTGACGGGCGACGAGTTCACCCGGCGGGCCCTGGCCGCGTACGACCGGCAGCGCCGCCGGTGCAGCGAGCCCCAGGAGGCGGTCCGGGAAGTCTTCGCCGACCTGCTGGACCAGGCCACGGACACCGCCTTCGGCAGGGACCACGGCCTGCGTCCGGTGCGCACCCGGGCGGACTTCGCGGCGGCGGTGCCGGTCCGCGGCTACGAGTCGTTCCGCGGCTACGTGGAGCGCATCCGCGCCGGCGAGGACCGGGTGCTCACGGTGAGCGACCCGTACGCCCTGCACACCACCTCCGGCACCACGGGACGGCCGAAGTACGTACCCACCACCCGGCACTGGCGGGACCGCTACCGCGGACCCGCGCTGTACGCCCAGTGGGGGCTCTACGTGCACCGATTGGGGCTGACCCGGTACCGGCCGGGCAACGTACTCGACCTGTCCTGGGAGCGTACGGAGGCGAGCAGTGCCTGGGCGTCGGACGACGCGCTGCCGGTCTACAGCATCACCAAGCGGCCGGCCGCGGTCGGGCCCGACGACTGGGCCCCGCCGTGGTACTCCGAACGCTGGTTCGCGGGCGACCTGGGGAGCACGCCGCTCTACACCCGGATGCGGCTGCTGGCCGGATCGGACGTCCGTCTCGTGGTGGCGGTCAACCCGTCCCGGATCACCGCGCTCGGGGAGACCCTCAACCAGGAACTTCCGTACCTGCTGAAGGACCTGCGGGACGGCACGGTCCGCGGTCTGCCCGACGCGCGGTCGGCGCCCGACCCGGTCACCGCCGCGCGTCTTGAGACCGCCCACGCCTTCAGCGGGCGGGTCACCCTGACCGACCTGTGGCCGGGGCTGTCGCTGCTCGTGTGCTGGAACTCGGCGTCCGCCCGCTACTACCGCGGCTGGCTGGACCAGATAGCACCGGGCGTACCGCTCATCCCGTTCAGCACCACCGGGACCGAAGGCATCGTCACGCTGCCGGTGGACTCGCACACCTCGGCGGGGCCGCTCGCGATCGACCAGGGGCTCTTCGAGTTCGCCCCGTGCGACGCCGCCGACCCGGGCGCCCCGCTCGCCGAGGACGTGGCCACGCTCGGCCCCGAGGAACTGGCGCACGGCGAGACGTACCGGCTGGTCATGAGCCAGGCCAACGGCCTCTACCGGTACGACACCGGTGACATCTACCGCGTGGTCGGCCGGGTCGGGCGGCTGCCGCGCCTCGACTTCGAGGGCCGGGGCGGTTCCGTCACGTCGTTCACGGGGGAGAAGCTGACCGAGTCCGACGTCCACGCGGCGATCCGCTCGGCCGTCGGCCACGCCTCTGTCAGCGGCGGCTATTCGGTGGTCCCGGTGTGGGGCCGTCCCCCCGGCTACGTGCTGGTGATGGAGCGGCCCGAGGCGGCGGACGCCGAGCGGTTCTGCCTGCGCGTCGACGCCGCACTCGCCCGGCTCAACACCGAGTACGCCGAGAAGCGCGACTCCGGACGGCTGTCCCCGCTGCGGGCCCGGGTGATCGCACCGGGCACCTACCGGGCGCTGGCCGACCGCAAGGTGGCCTCCGGGGCCTCGGCGGCACAGGTCAAACACCGCTGGCTGCACACCGACGACGCGCTGCTGCGGGACCTCGACACCCACCGCCCCGCCCTTCTGTGAGCACGCCCCTTCCCGCCCCACCCCTGTCTGTGACTCAGCCCAACCCTTGTCTGTGACTCAGCCCAACCCTTGTCCCTGACTCAAGCGACAAGAGAACAACAGGAGCCTGTCATGTCTGTTTCACCCACACTGGCCGAGGACTTCATGCGCGACGGCTACGCCGTGGTCCGCGGCGTGCTGCAGCCGGAGGACTTCACGGCCGTACGGGAGGAGTACGCCCGGCTGATCGAGCGGCGTGCGGCCGAGTGGCGGCGCGACGGCCTGCTCGCCCCCGAGGCCCCCGGCGAGGAGGGGGCCCTGGCGGGCAAGCCGTTCGACGAGCAGCTGATCGCGCTCGCGTCGGTGCCCGGCTTCGACCCGGCGCTGCTCAGCGAGCTGGACATCACGCTGCCGCACATGCCGTTCACCTCGCTCCAGCCGGGCAGCAAGGTGCACACCGGGCCCGGCGTCCTGGGCCTGCTGCGCAATCCCAAGGTGCTCGACGTGGTCGCGCGGCTCGTCGGTGACGAGATATCGGCGAGCCCCAACCAGCACGTCCGGCTCAAGCTCCCGGCGCCCGGCGCCACGGGCAGGTTCGGCGCACGTCGGGGCGAGACACTGCACGCCCCCACCATGTGGCACCAGGACGCGATGACTCAGATCCCGCAGTCCGACGACACCACCATGCTGACCTGCTGGATTCCGCTGATGGACGTCACCGAGGAGCACGGCTGCCTGCTCGTCGTCCCGCGCCGGCACCAGGAGGAGCACCTCCTGCCCTGGCCGATGGACGCGGACACGGTGAAGAGCCTGGAAGCCGAGGCGGTGCCCCTGCCTGTGCAGCAGGGCGACCTCGTACTGCTCCACAAGCGCACCCCGCACGGCTCGACGGTCAACCGCTCCGAGCGACTGCGATGGAGCTTCGACTTCCGCTTCTTCCCCACCCACGAGCCCTCCGACCGGCCGTGGTTCCCGTCCGTGGTGGCCCGCAGCGTCGCCGCGCCCGAGCGGGCGGCCACGGACGCCGACCAGTGGCGCCGCCAGTGGGAAGAGGCCCGCGACCTCTTCGTCAGGACCGGTCAGATGGTCCCCGGGCGGCGGGAGTTCTCCCAGCTGGTCGCGGACTCGCTGATCGCCCGTTGGGAGTCGGGCGACTTCCCGACCCTCGACGCTGCGGCCACCCATGCCTGAGGTGCTTTCCGGCGCCGACCCTTTGCTCCGGTCCCTGGAGCGCGGCGATGCGACCCTCGCCGTGCACACCTGGGGGCACGGGCCGGCCGAACTCCTTTACGTACACGGCCTCCAGAGCCACGCCGGGTGGCTCTCCGAGGCCGGACCCGAGCTGGCCGCACGCGGGGTCCGGCTGTCGGTGCTCGACCGGCGCGGCTCGGGCCGCAGCACCGGGCAGCGCGGTCATCTGGCGGACGCCGCCTCGGTGCTCGACGACTACGCCGCCTTCCTGGCAGAGGCGGACGCCGGGGCCACCGGGCCGCTCACGGTGGTCGGGCAGAGCTTCGGGGGGAGCATCCTCGCGGCGCTGCTCGCCACCGGCCGGGTTCCGGCGGGAGCGCGGATCGTGCTGTGCGCACCGGCACTCGGCCAGCAGCGGGCCCGGCTGGACGAAGCCGCGCGCGCTCAGGCGCGGCAACGCACCGGAACGTCCTACTCCGCGATCCGCCTGCACGACGAGCAGTACACCGACCTGCCCCGCTATCTGCGGACCATGGCCAACGACGGGCTGATGGTACGGATGCTGACGGACTCCTTCCGGGCCGCGATGATCGAGATCGAGGATCTGTACATGACAGCCGGCAGCGGCCCCTGGGCCGCCTTCCCGGTGCACGTGGCACTGCCGCAGTGCGACGCGATCATCGACCTCGACGCGTCCCGGGACGCGGTCGCCCGACTTGCCCCGCACGCGCACACCGAGCGGTTCGCCACCACGTCCCACTACCTGGAGTTCACGGACGTGCGCCGCGCGTACTGGGACTGGCTGGCAGAGGTGGCCCGTGCCGGAGATTGAGCTGTACGAGGCGCGCGTGCCGATGCGACGGCCGTTCCGTCACGCGGCGAAGGCCAGGACCGCTTCCGCGTCCGTGCTGGTCGCGGTCCGCGAGGACGGCGTGACGGGCTGGGGGGAGTCGGCGCCGCGGGAATACGTCACCGGGGAGTCCGTCGAGTCCGTGCTGGCCTCGCTGGGCCGCCCGGAGGTGCTGCGGTCGGCGGTGGAGATCCTCGGGCTGCCCTTCGACGAGGCCCTTTCGGCGCTGGCCGGGTACGCCCCGGGGCTTGCGCCCGCCGCTGCCGCCGGACTGGAGACCGCGCTCTTCGACCACCTGTG
This sequence comes from Streptomyces sp. NPDC048442, assembly GCF_040651475.1. NCBI lineage: Bacteria > Bacillati > Actinomycetota > Actinomycetes > Kitasatosporales > Streptomycetaceae > Streptomyces > Streptomyces sp. NPDC048442. The sequence continues at coordinate 81,196 of NZ_JBEZKB010000023.1, read as the reverse complement.
CCGGCGCGCCGGTGTGTCCGGGCTCGAGGCCCTGCACCGGGCCGGTTTCGGCGACGTGCTGGCCGCCCGGCCGGCCCCGGCGCCGGTCGCGACGGTGCTCGACCTGGGCCGTGACCCCGTCGGTCACCTGACGGCGCTCTCCGACGCGGCGCGGGCGGCGATCCCGCACCTGAAGCTGAAGGCAGGTCCGGAACCGCAGGCCGCGGCCGAATCGGTGGCCCGGGTGCGCGGCCTGCTGCCGGCCGGCACGACCGTTTCGGTGGACGCCAACTGCGCCTGGGAGGCGCCCGAGGTCCTGCGCCGTGCGGACGCGCTGCTGGCCGCCGGAGTCTCCTGGCTGGAGGAGCCGCTCGCCCCGCGCAGCTGGCCTGAGCTCGCGGCCCTGCGCCGCGCCGGCCTGCGGGTGATGCTCGACGAATCCTTCGTGTCCACGGAGGACCTGGCGGACTGCGTGACCCACCGGGCGGCCGACCTGGTCAACCTGCGGGTGTCCAAGTGCGGGGGCCCGCTGCGCCTGCTGACCGCGCTCAGGGTCGCCCGGCGGGCCGGGCTCGGCGTGCAACTCGGCGTGCAGGTGGGTGAGGTCGGTCCGCTCTGGGCGACCGGTCGGCTCATCGCGACGGCTCTGCCGTACGCGGAGGCCGTCGAGGCCGGACGGCAGGACGAATGGTTCCCGCCGGAGCTCACCGCTCCCGCCTACGAGGTGGACCGCGGCACGTCCAGGGCCCCGGCCCTCACCGGTCCCGGCATCGGGCTGAAGGTCACCCCCGAGCTGCTCGGCCTGTGCGAGCCACGCGGAAAACAGTCGGCAGACATCCACCAGCCGACAGACACCCACCAGTCGGCACGTACCCCCCAGCCGGCAGACACCCATCGGCCGGAAACCACGCACCAGCCGGAAGACACCCGTCGGCCGGAAAACCCCACGAGGAGCACTGCATGAACGGACGACGGGCGTGGATCACCGGAGGCGCCTCGGGCATCGGGGCCGAAGTGGCCAGAAGGCTGGCGGAGAACGGCGCCACCGTGCTGCTGATCGACCGTGACGCACAGGCCCTGGAGGCAACGGCGCGCACCATGCCGTCCGGGACGCGCACCCTCGAACTGGACGTGACGGCCACCGCCCGGGTGACCGAGGTGGTGGCCGGGCTCGATCCGGCCGAGCTGCCGGACATCCTGGTGAACTCCGTGGGCGGCGACACCCGCCGCATCGCCCTCACCGACCTGCGCGAGCAGGACCTCATGAACGCCGTGAGGGAGAACCTGCTCGGCTGCTTCACCCTGACCAGGCTGTGCGTACCGGCCATGACCGACCGGGGCCACGGGCGGATCGTCAACCTCGCCTCCATCGCCGGGCGCAGCTACTCGATCTTCTCCAACGCCGCGTACGTCGCCGCCAAGGCCGCGGTCATCGGCTACACGAAGCAGTGCGCGTACGAACTGGCCGCCACCGGTGTGGTGGTGAACGCCGTCGCCCACGGACCCATCGCCACCGAGCGGCTGCTGCTCGCACAGCAGGAGATGCCCCCGGAGCGCCTGCGCGAGGTGCTCGACCGGCTTCCCATGGGCCGGTACGGCACGCCCGACGAGGCCGTCGGCGCGGTCGTCCACCTGTGCGGCAACGACGCGGGCTACACGACGGGCTGCGTGGTCGACGTCAACGGCGGCCTGCACATCTAGCAACACACCCTCAGCACCACCCTCAGCACCACCCTCCGCACCACCAAGAACCTCAGGAGAATCACCGTGCAGGAAACCCCCGCCCCCGTCGTGGACCTGGGTCTCGCTGGCAAGATCGTCATGATCACCGGGGCCGGCAGCGGCATCGGCCGGGCCGCCGTGGCCGCGTTCGCCGCTGCCGGGGCCACCGTGGTGGCCGCCGGGCGGCGTCCGGAACCGCTGCGCGAATCGCTGAAGCTCGCCGGGCTCGACGAATCCCGCGGCCTGGCGGTCCGCTGCGACGTCACCGACGAGGCCAGCGTCGAGGCCGCAGTTGAGACGGCCGTCTCACGATTCGGTCACCTTGATGCGGCGGTCAACACCGCTGGTACTTTCGGCGCCATAGGCCCGATCGCCACGGCGCGGTACGAAGACGCGGCCGAAGTCGTCTCGGTCAACCTCATGGGCATGTGGCTGTGCGTCAAACACCAAGCGCGTGCGATGAGCGGCACGGGAGGGGGAGCCATCGTCACCACCGGCTCGGTCGCCTCGTTCCTCGGACACTCGGGCAGCCCCATGTACGCGGCCACCAAGCACGGGGTGGTCGGGCTCACCAAGGCGGCGGCACTCCAGCTGGCCCCCCAGGGCATCCGGGTGAACGCGGTCTGCCCCGGTTCCACCGACACTCCCATGCTGCGCGAGCTGTACCCCGACGCGGACCAGCTGCAGGCGCGTGCCGGCCGTGCACCGCTGGGGCGAGTGGGAGAACCGGCGGAGGTCGCGGCGGCGGCGCTCTGGCTGGCCAGTCCTGCGTCCAGCTATGTGACCGGCCAGGCCCTGGCGGTCGACGGCGGCGTGACCGCGGGAAGTCCGGCCCCGGTCCGTACGACCAAGCAGTGAATGTCCGGCACAAGGAAGCACGAAGGAGAAGCATGAGCGCCACGCTGTACGACAAGGTCTTCGACCTGCACACCGTGCACGACTACGGGGACGGCCGGGCACAGCTGTTCATCGGTCTGCACCTGGTCCACGAGGCCACCAGCCCGCAGGCGTTCGCGATGCTGCGCGAGCGCGGTCTGTCCGTGGCCATGCCGGAGCGCAACGTCGCCACGGCCGACCACGTCATCCCCACCGACACCGTGACCCGCCCGTTCCTCGACCAGCTCGGCGAGGACATGCTGAGCGCGCTGGAGAACAACACCCAGGACTTCGGGCTGCGCTTCCTGGCGCCCGACGGCGGCGAGTACGGCATCGTCCACGTCATCGGCCCCGAGCAGGGCCTCACCCAGCCCGGCATGACCATCGCCTGCGGCGACTCGCACACCTCCACCCACGGAGCGTTCGGCGCGGTCGCCCTGGGCATCGGCACCTCCCAGGTCCGTGACGTACTGGCCACCCAGACCGTCACGATGAACCGCCTCAAGGTCCGCCGCATCCAGATCGACGGCAAGCTCTCCGCGGGCGTGACCGCCAAGGACGTCATCCTGCACGTCATCCACGAGCTCAGCGTGGTCGGCGGAGTCGGTTACGCGTACGAGTTCGCGGGCGAGGTCATCGACAACATGTCGATGGACGAGCGCATGACCGTGTGCAACATGGCGGTCGAGGGCGGCGCCAGGTGCGGCTACGTCAACCCGGACGACACGACCTTCGAATTCCTCAAGGGCCGTGCCTCCGCCCCCACCGGCGAGGCGTGGGACCGGGCCGTGTCCTGGTGGCGTTCCATCGCCTCCGACGCGGACGCCGTGTACGACGACGTGGTCCTCATGCAGGGCTCGGACATCCGCACCATGGTCACCTGGGGCATCAACCCCGGCCAGTCCGTCTCCGTCGACGGCCTGCTGCCCGAGCCCTCGGAGCAGGACGCCGAGACGGCCTCCTCGTACGCCGAGGCGTACGACTACATGGGGATGAAGCCCGGCACCACGCTCGGGGACTACCCGATCGACGTCGCGTTCATCGGCTCGTGCACCAACGGCCGCCTCTCCGACTTCCTGGAGGTCGCCGAAGCCCTCAAGCGGACCGGCAAGCACGTGGCACCCGGCGTGCGCGCGCTGGCGGTCCCCGGATCCAACGCGGTCCGCGAGGAGCTCGTCGCCCTCGGAGTGGACCGGATCCTCGAAGAGGCCGGCTTCGAATTCCGGCTGGCCGGCTGCTCGATGTGCCTGGCCATGAACACGGACAAGCTGGTGGGCCGCGAGCTGGCGGCGTCGTCCTCGAACCGGAACTTCAAGGGGCGGCAGGGGTCTCCCACCGGCCGCACGATGATCATGTCGCCGATCGCCGTGGCCGCGGCGGCCGTGCACGGGTCCGCCATCGACCCGGCCGAGGTCTTCGGTTCCGCCACCTCCTCCCTCGTCTCCTAAGGATCCCTCCCCGTGAGCACAGTTGACACGCGTGTCAGGACCGTCACCGGCACCACGGTCGTCATCGACGGCCATGACATCGACACCGACCGCATCATCCCGGCGCGCTTCCTGAAGCACCTGACCTTCGACGCACTCGGGAACCACGTCTTCGAGGACGACCGCAAGCAGAACCACGCCCAGGGCGTCGTCCACCCGTTCGACGACCCGGCGCGCGCTGGTGCCTCGATCCTGCTGACCTCGAAGAACTTCGGCTGCGGTTCCTCGCGTGAACACGCCGCACAGGCCCTGTACCGCTGGGGCGTGCGCGCCGTGGTCGGCGAGACCTTCGGTGAGATCTTCCGCGGCAACTGCGGGACCATCGGCCTGCCCTGCCTGAGCCTGTCCCCCCAGGACGCGCAGGACGCCCGGACCATCGCCGCCGCGGACCCGCAGGCCGAGACCGAGGTCGACCTGGAGAAGGGCACCTTCAGCATCGGCGGCCGGACGTTCGCCGCGGAGATCTCCCCCTCGCTGCGGGACGCCTTCCTCTCCGGCACCTGGGACACCCTCACCGAACTGCTCAAGTCCACCGGCGAGGTAAAGGCCGCCACTGCCCGGCTGCCCTACCTGAACGGGTTTCGGTCGGCATGATCCAAAAGACGGCGGAGGTGCGGGACGGCCACCGGGCCAGGGTGTGCGTGGGCACCGACCGGGTGCTGGACGAGCTGCTCGACGAAGCGGCCGAAGAGCTCCGGCGGGCCGGCCACGACGTGGTCCGCGCGGACGACCCCCGCACGGTGACGGGGCCGCTGGACGCCCTGCTGGTGACGTCCCGCACCCCCGTCGGCCCTGATCTGCTCGACCGCCACCCGGAGTTGCTCGGCGTGGCATTCGCCTCCAGCGGCGTCAACTCCATCGACGTCGCCGACGCGACGCGGCGCGGCATCATGGTCGCCAACGGAGCCACCCCGCAGAACCACGGCAGCATGGCCGAGGCGACCGTCATGCTGGCCCTGGCCCTGCGCCTCAGGCTGCCGGACCGGATCGACGCGCTGGCCGAGGGCCGGGCGAGGCCCCGCCCGGCCGAGCTGGACAGCCACTCCCTGCGCGGCGCCACCCTCGGCCTGATCGGCTTCGGCCGGATCGCCCGCGAGGTGTGCATCCGGCTGGAAGGCTGGGGCGTCGGCAAGATCCTGTGCCACACCCGCACGCCGCGTCCCGACGCCTGGCCGCAGGTGGAGTTCTGCGGGCTCGACCAACTGCTGGACGAGTCCCACGTCGTCAGCGTCCACCTGCCGCTGAACGGCGTCACCCGCGGACTGCTCGGGCCGGAGCAACTCGCCCGGATGCGCCCGGACTCCGTACTGATCAACACGTCCCGGGGCGGCATCGTGGAGGAGGACGCGCTCGCCCGTGCGCTGCACCGGGGGGCGATCGCGGGGGCCGCGATCGACACCTTCGCCGTCGAACCCCTGCCGTCCGACAGCCCGTTGCGGGGCGCTCCCGGTGCGCTGCTCACCGACCACGTGGTCGGACACACCGTGGAGATGTACCGCTCGTTGGTGCCCGCCGCGGTGGACAACATCGAGCGAATACTGCAAGGCGAAAAGCCGCCGTTCCTCGTCAACCCCGAGGTGCTGATCGCCCACGGTCCCACCAGCGACAACTGATCCGCATTCCTCCAGGAGGTCCCCGCCGTGACCGTGCTCTTCGAGTGCTCGTACGACCATCAGCGGTACGTCGGCTTCGGTGTCCCGCAGGACGGGGCGCCACTGCGGCTGCACCCCCTGGGCGGAGCCGACCTGCGCGTCCTGCTGCACAGGTCCGGAGGTGACGAGTCGGCTCTCCGCGACGCGCTCGCCGCGGCGGGGCCCGCGCTGGACGTGCCCGCCGCGGACCTCCCTCTGGTACGTATGAGGCCGCCGCTGCTGCCGGATCACGTGGGGGACGCGCTGGTCAGCGGCTTCATGATGACCCACCACGTCAAGGCCGGACCCGAGGTGCCCGACCAGCCCAACTGGTTCTTCAAGGGCCTCGGGAACGTGCTGAGGGTGCCAGGCCTGCCGCTGTCGGTACCCGGCGACGCCGTGGCCGTCACCGAGGAGGCGGAGGTCGTCCTCGTGTACGTGGATGACGAAGAGGGCGAATCCCACTACGCCGGCTACACGTTCGGCAACGACCTCACCGACATCGGCCGCTTCAAGCAGCATGCCGGGCATCTCTCGTACGCCAAGCTCTGCGACACGGCTGTCGCGCCCTGGCTCCACCTCGGCGCACCGCCCCGCTCGGTGACCGGCGCGGTCACCGTCGAGCGGGACGGGGCACCGGCCTGGAAGGGTTCCTTCACCACCGGCACGGACGCGCTCCACTACGACCTCGACACGATGATGCGCCGCCTGTTCGCCTACGAGTCCCTGCACCACCCGGGCCGGACGCACTACGTGTACATAGGCGCCGACCGGAGCAGCTTCCACGGCGGATTCCGCCTCGAAGACGGTGACCGGGTCACCCTCGACTTCGCGAGCCACGGCGTGACGGTGTCCAATCCGCTGGTGTGGAAGGGCACTCAGTAGTCGGCAAAGCCGAGGCCGAGCGGCACCGAGGTCGCCCCGCGGCACCTCCGCAGGAACTCCGGCACGCCCACCGAGAGATCCGTCTTCCGCCCGGTCACACCCTTGCGCGCGGCGCAGTAGACGAAGCCCGACGCCTGGCCGCCGATCTCGGCCAGGCGGGCCGGCGGGTTCGTCGGGGTCATGATCGGGATCGGGGAGAGCTCGCCCGGCCCGTATCCGCCACGGTCGGCTCGCGGCTGTTCCGGGAGTGCCGCGCTCGGCGCTGAAGCCCGCCGATGAGGCGGTGCTGCAGAGGCTGGACATGGAACGCGGCGGGGCCGGCCCCCTCTGCGACACCCCGGACGTCACCGTGGTCTTCGACGCCGCGGTGCCTCGGACGGGCAGTGTGCTGTGCGGGAGCGGCCGGTCGGACCGCACCGTGGAGGCGCAGGCGACGGACCTCGTACGGCTTCCGTTGAACGCCGTGGTTGCCGGCATCATTGCCGTGAAGCGGCATTCCGGCTGGAGACACTGCAGGTCGAGGGCGAGGGTCATTCGCCCTTGAGGTGCTCCATCAGCCGTGCGAAGTCCTGCCAGCCCGAAAGGTCGCCGGGGGCGCCCCGGAAGGGGTAGTAGAGACCGTGGCGGGTCGCCGGTCCCAATGGGACGGGGATGGCGGCAAGGGGTGTACGGCGTGCCCGGTCTCCGGGCATCGCGCGGACCTCGTCGGGGCCGAGGGCGAAACCGGCCGGGGCCCCGGGCGGTTCGAAGCGGGGGCGTACGGCCAGGTCGCGGGGGGCCTTGCGGATCTGCGCGAGCATCGAGACGAGGTGGTGGCGGGTGGCCAGGACTTCGGCGGCCGCGGGCAGGGCGTCCAGCGGGGGGTTTTCCTGCGCGCCGTAGCCGAAGGTGACGGTCATCTCCTGTTCGACGCCCGCGGTGGTGCGGTGGACGCGCAGGGTGGCCAGAGCGGGCCGGTCCGGAGTGCCGGTCACCACGAACCAGGTCGGCTCGGGAGCCCGCTCGCGAGCCAGATCCGTCAACTGCCGCAGTGACCAAGGGGAGTTGGCGGGTTCGGCGGTTCCCCAGCCTGCCGGGGCCCGGCCGGTGAGCTCGTGGAAGACCGCTTCCAGGGGGCCGCCGAGGACGAGACGTTCGTCGGCGGGGTGGACCGTCCGGAAGGAGAGCGTGAGCTGGCGTTCGCAGGTTTCGGTGACCTGTCGGAAGGTGTCCGCCACCGGCGTCGAGTGCTCGTCCTCGCCGGGTACTGGCCGGAACATGCCCTTACGCCAGCTCAGCACCGTCCCGGTCAGACCGTCGTAGTACCCGCACTCCTCGTCCTGGACCACCCAGCGTGACGGCGCGCGGCCCACGGACGGGCGGACCGTCGCGGAGAGGGTGGTGCCCGGCGGCGTGACGATCTGCAGGCCGAGGCCTCCGGCGGCGGTGGCGGCCAGGGCACTGGAGAGCCAGGCGGTCATGGCGATGACCGGGCGGTCCTGGATGACGACGGCCACCTGATCGGTCAGTACGTCGACGGCGGGCTGGGCGTCGGCCGGAGCCAGCGCCGGTCCGGCGTCCTCGGTCCCGGCAGGTTCGGTGGGTTCGACCACGTCGAGGGAGCGGGCGGCCCCCGGAGGCCAGACGCTGCCCTGGTTGAGGGCGGCGACACGGGAGGCGAAGGTTCCGGCGAGGTCCTCGGCCTCGGGGAGCCCGGTGGTGGCGCGGGCCTCGGTCCACCAGAACGGCACGGGCGGTGCGTCGGCGCCCAGCAGGCGTTCGGCCTCGCCCTCGACCTGGATGAGCAGCGGCGCCTCGACGGCGAGGAGAGGTCGGCCCTGCTCGTCGCAGAGCTGGATGACCGCCCCGTCCCCGGCAGGCCGCACCCGCCGGTCCGGGCCGCCGGAGAGCAGCCCCGCGAGCACGCTCCAGGGGTCGGGCATCTTCGGGGTGAGGGCGACGACGTCCGTGGTCATGTGCGAGGGGGTCCTTGTCGTGCGAGTGCGGGGGTTCGTGCCGGGTGGCAGTTACGGGCGTACGCCGCCCAGCGCTTCGTACGGCCGCTCAGCCACCCGCCCGTACCGTCTGAATCAGCCGCTGGGGCTCCCCGCGCCGCACGAACACGCCACGCCCCGCGGGCTGTTGGGATGCGTAGACACCGGAGAACAGCTGCCCCTCGCTGCGGTCGCCGGACATCACCAGGGCGGCGGCGCCGCTCTCGCGCAGGCTCTGCACCACCGGTTCGTACAGGCCCCGGGACGCACCCGCGACCCGGCGGGTGAGGACGAAGTGCAGGCCGATGTCGGCGGCGGAGGGGAGGTAGGGCAGGAAGGGGCCGAGCGGCTGCTGGCCGGCCGTGGTGAGGATGTCGTAATCGTCGACGAGGACGACGATTCGCGGACCCGAACCCCAATTGCCGGGCTCCGCCTCCTCGTTGCCGGTGGCCTCGTCGGGCATCCGCTTGGCGAGTTCGATGGCGATGCCGGTGGACAGGGCGGTGCAGAGCTTGGTGTTGTAGGCGTAGCCGCCCCGGTACTCCTCGGGGATCGTCCCGCGCAGCGAGCGCCGCGGGTCCATCACGGCGAAGACCAGGTCGTCCTCGCCGTACCGCTCGATCAGTCCTTCGGCGACGACGCGCAGCAGATTGGTCTTGCCGCATTCGCTGTCACCCATGATCAGCAGGTGCTGGTCGCGGCCGAACAGGTCGAGGTGGACGGGAGAGAGTGCGCTCTGGTCCAGGGCGAACGGCACCCGCTTCGGCTCGGCGGCGGGCCCCGGCAGCAGATGCGGCTCCAGCAGGTGCGGCAACACCCTTACCTGACGGGCGACTTCACCGGCCCAGGTGGCCCGCAGGGTGTGGGTGGTGCGTTCCAGTACGGCGCCCAGGCCGGCGGTGTCGGCAGTGGTGTCCGTGCGGGGCAGGGCGGTCTGGGCGAAGAGCTTGTTGTCGGTGAGGATGCGGCCGGGCTCGTCGGGGGAGAGGGTCTCGGCGAGCTTGCGGTCGACGCTGGACTCGGAGGGGTCGTTGAGCCGGAGCTCCAGGCGGGTGCCGAAGGTGGACTGGGTGGCGATCCGTACGTCGTTCCAGCGGAGCATCCCGGCCACCACGTGGATGCCGTAACCGCTGCCGCGCTTGAGGAGGTCGGTGACCGCGTCGTCGAGTGCCTCGAAGTCGTCGCGCAGCGCGCCGAAGCCGTCGATGAGCAGCACCACATCGGTGCAGGGCAGCTCCGGGTGACGGCCGGCCGCGCGCAGGTCGCGCAGTTGCTCGACGGAGTCGATGCCGTGCTCCCGGAAGAGTTCCTCGCGCTCGGCCAGCATGGTGCGGACCTCTTCGACCGTACGGGCGGCCCGCTCACGGTCCGCGCGGCCCGCGATGCCGCCGACGTGCGGCAGCCCGCCCAGCGCGGTCAGTCCGCCGCCGACCAGGTCGAGGCCGTAGATGCCGACCTCCTGCGGGGTGTGGGTCAGTGCCAGGGACAGGGCGAGGGTGCGCAGCCAGGTGGTCTTGCCGGACTGGGGGCCGCCGATGAGCGCGGCATGGCCGCCCGCGACGGTGAGGTCCACGTACCACGGCCCCTGCCACTGCTTGGCCGGGTCGTCGAGGAGTCCCATCGGGACTTGGAGCGGTCCGCGGCGCTGTGCGAGCTGGGTGCCGCGGGCGCCGACCTGGAGGGGACCCGCGATCCGGTCCAGGGTGATCGCCTCGGGCAGCGGGGGCAGCCAGATACGGCGCACCGGATCGGCGGCGTCCGTCAACTGGCCGACCATGACGGCCAGTTCGGTGGGTCCGCTCTCCCGGCGACGTACCGAAGGCTCCTGTGACGTGGCGCCCGTGTCGGGCTCGGCGAGCGTGTTGAACGCCTCGTAACCCAGGGCGAGCGGTCCCGTCTCCTCGCTCTCCCGCAGCACCGGGCCCCGGTAGGCGCCCGACACGTAGCCGGCCTTGAAGCGCTCGTACGCCGAGGTGTCGACCTTGAGGTAGCCGAAGCCGGGCAGCGGCGGCAGGTGAAAGGCGTCGGTGGTGTCCAGCACGGTGCGCGACTCCTCGGCGGAGAAGGTGCGCAGCCCGAGCCGGTAGGAGAGGTAGGTGTCAAGTCCCTTGAGCTTGCCGCCCTCGATGCGCTGGCTGGAGAGCAGCAGATGGACGCCGATGGAGCGGCCGATCCGTCCGATGGAAAGGAAGAGGTCGATGAAGTCGGGCTTGGCGGTGAGGAGTTCACCGAACTCGTCGATCACCACGAAGAGGTGCGGCAGCGGATCCAGGTCCGGGCGCTCGCCCGCGCGCAGCGCCGCGTAGTCACCGATGTCGGCGACATTGCCCGCGTCCTTGAGGACCTGCTGACGGCGCTTGACCTCACCGGCGAGCGAGGCGTGCACCCGCTCCACCAGACCGACCTGGTTCTCCAGGTTGGTGATCACTCCGGCCACGTGCGGCAGTTCGGCGAACGGGGCGAAAGTGGCACCGCCCTTGTAGTCGATCAGGACGAGCGCCAGGTCCTCCGGCGGATGCGTGGCGGCCAGCGCCAGGACCAGGGTGCGCAGCAGCTCCGACTTGCCGGAGCCGGTGGCGCCGACGCACAGACCGTGCGGGCCCATGCCCAGCTCGGAGGACTCCTTCAAGTCGAGCAGCACCGGCTCGTGGGAGTCGCTGACGCCGATCGGCACCCGCAGGAACGCGCGTTCGCCACGCGGCGCCCACAGCCGGTGAAGGTCCAGATCCGCCACGTCGTCCACGCCCAGCAGCCCGGCGAAGTCCACCGGACCCGACAGCGGCGCGTCCGCCAGCGACTCGGCGGACAGCCGCATCGGGGCGAGCATCCGGGCCAGCCCCTCGGCGCCGGGCAGGCTCACCTCGTCGACGGTGCCGTACGCGAGGACCGGCTCGGGTCCGCGCAGGTCCTCCACGGTCACCCGGTCGCCGTCCACGGTGATCCGTACCGACACCTGGCCCGGCTCCTGCACCCGCTCCGCCAGCAGATGCAGCACACTCACGCCCATCTCGCGCAGCCCCACCGCCTCGTCGGGGCGCGGCAGTTCCACCGCGTCCTCGCCGTACCCGTCGCACACCACCAGCATCCGCGAGGTCATGGCCAGGGCGTCCTTGCCCGACAGGCCACGGCGCACCTCGGCCGCGTACGACGCACGGCGGCGCAGCGCATGGCCGATCAGCCGGGCCAGCCGCTGCGGGGACGACGCGATCCGGCGGGCGGCGACCGGACCGTCCCAGCTCTCCGCGTCGAGCACGTGCGGCAGCCACTTGACCCACTCCCAGTCCGCCACCCGCTCCTCGGGTACGGACAGGGCGAGCATCACGTCGTCGGGCGCATGGGTGACTGCGGTCTGCACGAGCAGGGCGCGCACCACCCGCAGACAGTCCCCGCGCGGGCCGATCACGCTGATGTTGCCGGCCCGGTCCAGCGGGGCGGTGAGCGGGAGCTCGCTGCCGGAGGAGAAGCGGCCCATCAGCGCCGAGGCTTCGTTCAGCATGAAGCGGTCGGGCGGGGTGAGCACCGAAGAACCCTGCTCGGCCAGGGTGAGATCCCGTACCGGCATCTCACCCGTACCCAGACGCACCTGGAGGAAGTCGCTGTCGACCCGCCGCCGCTCCCACAGCCGGGCCGGATCGCGCACCAGGTCGTAGAGGGCGTCCGGCGGTGGGTTCAGCACCCGGGCCCGCTCCCGCCGCTCGCGCTCCTCGCCCGCCAGCTCCTCGCGCAGCTCCTCCAGATACTCCAGATACGCCTCGCGCTGGGTGCGCCGGGTGCGCTGCGCCTTGCCCTTCTGCGAGAAGACCAGGGCTACCGAGCCGATCACCGTGACGACCAGGATCAGGGCCCCGATTGCCGCGAACTGGCTGTTGCGCAGCACCGTCATCATCACCACGGACGACATCACGCCCGCCACCGGCAGCAGCGAGGTGGCAATGTTGCCCATCTTGCCCTCGGGCAGGTTGGGCGGGGCCTCGATGCTGCGGGCCGGGGTGGCGACGGGCGGGCGGGTGGTCCTGGCGGGGCGGTGGATCAGTCGGGTGGTCATCGTGGTCCGGTCCTGGTCGTCGTCATCGGAGGGCGGTCCGGTCCCGGGTCAGCGTCGGCTCTGGGAGAGCTGGAGGGCATCGGCGGCGATCTGGGTGGCGGCCTCGCGGGTGGAGCGGGCGAGCAACTCGGTGCGGATCGCGCCGCCGCTCGCCAAGTGCCGGTCGTGGGGGAGGAGTTGTACGCGCACTCCGAGCTGCTCCAGTTCCTTGGCGGCCCGGTCGGGGTCGACGCCGGCGTGCGGCGTGGGCTCGGTGAGTACGACGACCGTGTTCGCCACCACGTGCGGGGGCAGCGTCGCCATCCACTGCAGCACGGAGTGGGTGCTGGCGACGCCTTCGAGGGTGGCGGGCGCCACCACGACCCGCGCCTGGGCGGCGGAGAGCGCGGTACGGGCCACCTCGGCGGGCAGCGTCTCGCAGTCCACCACCGTCACCCCGAAGTATCGCCGCAGCGAGACCATGACCTTCTCGTACGTAGGGGTGTCCAGCATCGCCCCGACCTGCCCCCGGCTGCCCGGCAGCAGCCAGGCGTTGTCCGGCAGCTGCACCAGATAACCGGTCACGTCCAGCAGCGACATCTGCGGCTGCACGATCCGGGCCATGTCCCCAGCGGTCCAGCGCAGCGACTCCACCCCGAGCCGCAACGGCAGCGTGCCGAGCGCCGGATCGGCCTCCAGGAGCAGCACCGGGTCCTGCCGGTAGTGCGCGTACGCCGTCCCCAGCAGCGCCGCCACGGTGGTCTTGCCCGCGCCGCCGCGGATCGAGGTCACCACGATCTGCCTCCCGGTGATCACCGGCTGCTGCAACGCCTGTGCCGTCCGCGCGGCCGAGGCGACCTCGGCCGCCGCGGAGGACGCCACGGTCCGTCGCAGGGCCCGCAACGCGCGCCCGAGCACCGGCTCACCATGCCGGGGCTTGCGCCCGGCGGCGGCCAGCGCCTTCTCCACGGCGGGCCGGGACTCGGGGGTCGGCGGGTGCGGCTGCGGTACGAACCGGGTGGCCTGGTTCTGGGCGTGGGCCAGGGGGCTCTGGGCGGGGGTGTCTTGCGGCGGGGGGCCGCCCTGCGTGGCCTGGAGGGAGGGGCTCGGAGCCGTCCCGCTCAGGGCTGAAGGGCTGTGGCCGTACGTCGCTGAAGCTGCAGGCCCGTCCACGGCGGACGCGGCGTCCGTGTGGGTAGGGGCCGTCCGGCCGGAAGCGGGGTATCCGGAGCCGAGCTGGCCCCGCGGCGCGGGACTCCGCGCGTGCTCGCCGTCCTGCGAGGCGGCGGTCTGCGCGGACTCCGGGACCCGGGGGGTGTCGGCCCGTGTGGCCGCCCGGACCGGGGGAGTGGCAGCTTGTGCGTGCGCCCGGTCCTGCAGGGCGGCGGCCCGTGCGGTCGCCTGGGGCGTGGCGGGCTGCGCGTGCGCGCGCTCCTGGGGGGCCGCTCCCGGTGCCCGTTCCGGGGCGGGCGGGTAGGTGTCTCCCGTACCCGCGCCTCTCAGGTCGCGCAGCACATCGCCCTGCCAGTTCTTGCCGTTCGGCATGTCTGTCCCTCTCCCCGCTGCCGCTGGTGCCCTGCTGCCGATATGGCGTCCGAAGCCGGTTTCAGACGAAGCCAGTTCTGGACGAAGCCAGCTCTGGACGAAGCCAGCTCTGGACGAAGCCAGCTCTGAACGGAGCCGGTGTCAAAACCTGTCGAGCAGTTGCCCGTAGATCCCGAAGACGCCGACGGCCAGCGGGAAGAGCGCCACCACGCCGATCGACTCGACCAGATCGGCGCCTCTGCGCAGCCGTACCCGCACATGCTCCGGCGGCTGCACCGTCAGCACGAGCAGCGGCAGCACCGCGCCCGCGCACAGGACGAGCAGCGGGCCGAGACCCTGCGCGTGCTGCATCCAGAGCATCACCAGCCGCACGGCCAGCACCCCGGCGGCCACGAAGAGCGCCACCACCTCGGCGACCAGCGGGAAGGCCCGCGCCCTGGAGAGCAGCACCACCGTGGTGCACACCGCCAGGAGCACCGTCCAGTACGAGGGCCCGGCGGCCAGCGTGAGCAGCCAGCCGGCCCCGGCGGCCGAACACGCCAGCACCACGGTCGCCAGCGCCAGACCGCGATGAGTGGCGGCCAGCGCACCGGCCACCTGATGACGGCTGACCGAACTGCCCGCCGAACGCCGGTCGTCCAGACCGGTCAGCCCCGAGGCCATCAGCGCCAGGCGCGGCAGCATCCCGAGCAGCACCACGGACATCACGGCCATGACCGCGCCGAGCTTCGCAGGGTCGCCCTGCACGGCGGCGACGGCCTCCCAGAGACCGGTCGTCACCGCGGCCGCCCCGGCTCCGACGAGCCCGCCACGCCCCAGCGGGGAGAACATCCCGAGCAGCAACATCGCGAGAATCAGCGCGGCGGCAACCACCGCGAGCCTGGCCGACCCGCCCCAGGCGTACGCGTCCGCCGCCGTCCAGGCCGCCAGCACCCCGAGCACGCCGGACGTGACGAGCAGCGCCGTCACCAGCCCCTTGCCGCCCTTGCCCGTCCTGCCGACGAGCGCACCCACCGCGGCGAACACCACGGCGGCGCCGACCAGCGCACGGGCCACCGACCCGGGAGCGAACTCACCTCGTGCGAGCAGCGCCGCGATCACCGCGAAGACGACCGTGGCCACCCCGGCACTGAACCGCCGTGCCGCGGGCCTCCAGCGCCAGGCCCGCAGATCCAGATCGTCGGCGACCTCGTCGGTGACGTCGTGCACGATTGGCGCCGGCGGCGCGGCATGCGCACGCACCAGACGCAGCACGGCGCCGTCCGCGATCCGGGCCGAGGCCAGGGTGCTGTCCGGCGGCAGCACACCGCCGTCGGCGGTGACCAGCTGCCGGGTCATCGGCCGGGAAGCGGCCCGGTCGTCGAGCAGTTGGAGGATGTCGGGCAGCAGCTGCCCGATCGGAGTGTCCGAGGGCAGGACGGTGTCCGCCCGCCGCCGCTCGCCCACCAGGGTCACCCGGCTCAGCTGCGCGCGGGAGGTCATTGCCGTGTTCGTCACCTGAACTGCTGCTCCTGCCGCTGCTGTTGCTTCTGCTGCTCGGCCTTCTGCTGGGCGAGGGTGTGCTGGATGAAGGACCAGCCGATGCAGCCCGCGCACAGCACGGCCGCGATGGCGATCCCGGCGAACACCTTGCCGAGCCGCTCGTCCGCACTGCGCCGGGCCCGCTGCGCACCGAAGAGGAGCGCGTCCCGCAACCGGCGCCTGCGTACCGACACGGACTCCAGCAGCTGACTGTCGTAATCCCTGGCCATGCAGCCGCCCCGCCCCGTTGCAGAATCCCTTCACTTCGCCTCTGCAACATAAATCATTCGTGAGGGTGGCGTACAACGCGGGTTCGGTGGATCACACAAGGCCTCGTACAGGCAGTACATTTCAGGCCACCGGGGTTCTCCCGCGCCTCCGCCGGGCGGCCACGCTCGCGTGACACGCATCACCAACTTCCGTTCTGCAAGGCATTTGCGCATGCCGCCGACGGCATGCAAGCGTGATCATTGACCATGTGGCATGAGTGATGTGTGTGCAATACGTGGCAGGTGTGGGGCTGCAGTGGATTCTGCAGTGATCCGGACGACCGACGAGTGCACGGGGGTAGATTTCGGATGAAGTTCGACATGGGATCGACGGTCCTCTCGGGACTGACGACCGGCTCGCAGGGATCGAGTGGTGAACTCGGCGGTCTGATCCAGCAGTTGATTGCTGCCGCGGAGCCGCTGGAGGGCAGGTTCAACGGCGCGGGCAAGGCCGCCTTCGACCGGTTCAAGGCCCACTCGGACGAGATCACGGCGGCGCTGAACAGTTCACTCTCCTCGATCCTGGGCGGCCAGTCCGGCATGGACAACGCCTTCACCTCGGGTCAGGGCGAGGCCGCGGACAACGCGCGCTCGACCATGGCCGCCGCCAACTTCGACGCCGCCCGCTTCGGCGGCCGCTGACCGACGGGGAGAGAAGACTCAGCATGGCCGGCAACACAGACCGCAACAGTTACGACACCACCGCCTCCTCGGACGCGCAGCTCAACATCCAGGCCGTCATCGGCCGCCTGGAACAGGTCATCAGAGACCGTGACCTGCAGGTGAAGGCGGCGATGTCCGACTTCCAGGCCGACGGCGTCTCGGACGAGTACCACGGCAAAGAACTCCGCTGGAACCGCGCCTCGAACGAGGTCCGCTCCATCATCCGGCTGCTGAAGTCGACGCTGGAGAAGAACGACGGCACCGCCCAGCAGACCCTGGCCAGGGCGAAGGCGGCCGTCGACAACATCGGCTGAGGTGCCACCGGACGGCCACCGCCACGGCCTTCGTCACCGTTTACGGGGCGAGGGCCTCGCGGTGCCGGGGCGCGCAGAAACGTACAGGCAGAGCGGGTGGCGGGGTGCCGCTGCCGCGGGGGGTTGTGGGGCAATGACGGCGTGGGACATCAAGGCCTCGGGCGTGCGGAAGGTGCTGGAGAACACCGGCAAGACCGCCGAGACGATGGGGAAGACCGGCGAGGAGATCGCCAACTCGGCGGAATGGGCCGGCAAGACCGCCGGCACGGTCAAGGAGGGCGGCGTCCCGGGTGACCTCACCCCGGGCCTGGTGGCTGCCGCCATCAACGAATTCATGGCCAAACGCCAGAAGGACTTCCTCTACCTCGCCCTGCGCACCCGCGCCTCCATCAGCGGCGCGGTCCAAGCCACCGATGAGTACAACAACGGGCAGCTGGAGATGGCTGCGAAGAAGCAGCGCCAGGCCTTCGACGACCCGGACGTACAGGCCGTACTGGACAAGGCCAGGAAGGACGCCGCCAAGTGAGCGACTTCACTCCCGTCCCCCCGTCCGGTGTCCCGCAGTTCACCGGATACCTGCCCTCCCTGGAACAGCAGGCCATCTCCCTGCGCAAGGGCGGCACCAAGCTGGCCGCCCAGGGCAAGAGCACCCACACCACTTTCCAGGGGCTGTCCGCCTTCTACCAGGCCCCCGAAGCGGACCGGCTGTTCGCCACCACCGTGCCGATCTCCACCAAGGCCCACGACCTCGGCGCCGACCTGGGCACCGTCGCGGACGCCCTCGACACCTACGCCACCGAGGTACGTCCACTGGCCGCGCGCTTGGCGGAACTCAAGGATGCCGCCCAGACCTTCGCCAACGAGGCCGCAGCCGACGACACCTGGCGCGAGGACGGCGACAAGGTCGACGAGAACAACAACCGGCGCAACGAGATCTCCCGCACCCTCGAAGCGTTCTGGACCGCCGAGATCGAATGCCACTCCAAGATCGTCAAGCTGGTCGGCGGCAAGACCTACTCCCTCAACGACGGCTCCAAGAGCGACCACCTGTACGGCTACAAGGCCGACGACCTGAAGGGCGCCAAGGGCCTTCCCTGGGGCGACCCGGTCGTCGAGTCCGTCCGCTGGTACCAGTCCTACGAATACGTTGCGGACTTCGCCACAGGCGTCGCCGTCGACGGCGTCTGGGGCACCATCAAGGGCCTGGGCACCCTGGTCGGCGTGGACGGCTGGGACAAGGCGGGCGAAGCCTGGACCGGTCTGGCCAAGCTCGCCACCGGTATCGCCATGGTGGTGGCCCCGGCCGGTGCGATCCTCCCGGCCCTTGTCGGTGGTGACAAGACCCGCCGCTGGCTGGCGGACTCCCAGACCGCCCTGAAGGAGACCGGCAAGGCCCTGGTGGCCTGGGACCAGTGGGGCTCCAACCCCGGCCGCGCCGCGGGCGCGGTCACCTTCAACGTCCTCACCACCGTCTTCACCGGCGGCGCCGGTGCCGGCGTCAGCGGTGCGGGCAAAGCGGGCGCCGTCGCCAAGGCCCTCTCCGTCGCGGGCAAGGCCGGCCGCATCATCGACCCCACCACCTACGTCTTCAAGGCCGGCCTCTACACCGGAACCAAGATCCGCGACTTCTTCTTCGGCTTCAAGAACCTGGGCCACGTCGACGTCACCCTCCCGCCCGGCACCGTCGAACTCCCCGAGGGCACCCTCCGCAACACCGACGGCACCGTCACCATCCCTGCCGACGCCACCCCTCCCAAGGGCGCCGTCGAACAACCCAACGGCACCTACACCCTCACGGACGACGCGGTCCCGGCGGGCTCCATGCAGGCCCCCGACGGCTCCGACGCCTTCCTGACCCCCAGAGGTGACGTCGTCAACGCCAAGGGCGAAGTCCTCGCACGCGTCGAGGAAGCCCCGGTCGACCGCGTCGACAACCCTGCGAGTCATGCCGACGCCCCGGCGACACGAGCCGACGCTCCCCACACCACGTCCCGCGCCGAAGCACCCGCACCCGAGCGGACACTCGTCTCGGTCGGCGCGGACACTGCCCGCCCGACCCCCGGCGGCAACGCCCCGCTCGGCGACGTGGCACGTCTGGGCGACGACGTCTCTGGCCAAGCACCTCGGATGGGCCACGAAACCCAGGGCGGACCCGGAGGCACTGGAGGAACCACACCCGGCGACACCCCCACCGGAGGCGGCGCTCGCGATCTTCCCGGCAACGGGGCGGACGGCGTGTCCCGTGGCGGGCCCGCCGGACCCGATGCCCCGGGTGGGCCTCGTGGTGACGGTCCGGGGGCAGGCGGCCCGGAGGGCGGTGGCCTGGACGACGTGGGGCGTGCGGGCGACGACGCGGACCTGCCCGGAGGCCAGGGGGACGAGGCTCTCAACGACGCCGATGGCTCGGGCCAGGGTAGTGGTGGGGACCAGGGCACTGCTGGTGCGCCCGGGGCGTCACCGCACGGCGACGGCCAGCCCATGCTTCGCGGAGGTGACGCGGAGCAGGGTGTTCGCGACGGCGTCAAGTCGATTCCTGGCAAACTCCGCCCGAAACCAGACGTCCTTGAACGGGCGCTGGAGCGGCTCGCTTCGGAACCGAACGGCGCGCAGGTTGCGGAGGTCATTTCCTCTGGACGCTTCAGCCAGAGCGACAAGTTCGGCGAGGTCGTGTCAGCTCTGGGGGCTCGGAAAACACAGATGTTCCAGCCGAGTGCCGACCAGATCCTCTTTGCGGACGAGCTCGTCAGGAGTGGTGTACCGGCTCACTCCATTGACTTTGAGCAGAAGGTCCCGGTCGGTGCAGATATGGACATCCGCATCAAGGCCGAGGACGGCTTGACGTACGGGTATCAGATGAAGCACCTCAATGACCCCATGAATCCGGTCAGCGAAATCACTCGCGGCAAGTACCTTCTTCAATTGGCGCGAGCCGAGGCCGACCACCACGTACTGCTCGTGGACGGTGGTCGAGGAACTCGGGCAGACTGGTTGTCCAACGGTTCCTACGACGAGCTCATGGAGATCCATGGCGGCGCGCGCGGACCCAAGGGACAAGGGATTACGTTCGTTATACGGCTGGACGATGGAACGCTTGTGATCCCACCAGGCAGCAAGACCGACCCCAAGGACATTCTGTGATTACCTCCTCAGACCCCATCGGTGACTGGACTTGGGAGATCACCTCGAACGGGGAGCGGGTCCACCCGAGTCGCACCGTGGAAATCGCGGATTCGGTGTGGAGGATTCTGGCTGCACGCGAACTTGCCGTCCCTACAGGTAAAGCCAGCTTCTCGGCGCATTCCGTCGGTGATATGCGGAATGCTCGAATCAAGGTGAACGGCCTTCCCTTCGATGGGAGCCCCCTGGCAGTTGAGGGGGAGTTGGCGCGTGCCGTGGCCCAAGCGGAAGCCATCTCGGAAGAGTCCCTGGTGGCTCTTCGAGTGGATTGTCCGGGCCTTTGGTCGGAGTCCGGGACCAAGCATCGGGCCGACAAGCTGTTCGCGATCCAGGTCGATGTCTGGAAGGGGCAGCTCATTGTGGTGACTTTGGAGACCTATTCCGATGCCTGGCTCGTGATGGATACGCGTGAGCGTGTGCAGACCGAGGTGTTCGCGGAGAATGCGCCGAGACTATCGGCTGCCCTGGAAGAAATTTCAGACCTGCTCGGTGTCTCGATCGAACCCGGAGATCCCAACCGTCACGCGACTCCGACGGAAACAGGATTCGAAGACATCCTGGCCGAAGGGCCTGCCTACAGTGATTCGTGGGGAACTTTCGAAGTTCCTGCGCGCTCTCGCCGCCTCCTCGCCGGTCTCGACCGGACCGGCGAGGAGTACGCGGACATCACTGATTATCCAGTCCGCTACTGCGCTGTCGTAAAGGAGCGAACGCTGGGATACGTATGGGCCTCGCTCGGAGATGACGCTGCAGGGTACGAGCCGCGAACCGCTGCCGGCGAAGAGGCCTTCGAGGTGGGCCGCGGATGGCTGCAACAGCTTCGTAGGGCCCATGAGCAAGGACTCGGCGGGCTGGATGCACTTGACTGGCTCCGAAGCCTGCCGGTGCGATCGGATCTTGGATCGCTCTCGGAAGGAATGCTCGAAGAAGTCACGTCGCTCGATGCCTTGGAAGAATTGTCCGGAAGGTACTGAGGGCCTGGACCGGTCTGGCCAAG
The DNA here is from genome assembly GCF_040651475.1 of Streptomyces sp. NPDC048442. Classification (NCBI taxonomy): domain Bacteria; kingdom Bacillati; phylum Actinomycetota; class Actinomycetes; order Kitasatosporales; family Streptomycetaceae; genus Streptomyces; species Streptomyces sp. NPDC048442. The sequence goes on along the minus strand of NZ_JBEZKB010000023.1, from coordinate 60,133 downwards.
CTCGCCACCGGTATCGCCATGGTGGTGGCCCCGGCCGGTGCGATCCTCCCGGCCCTTGTCGGTGGTGACAAGACCCGCCGCTGGCTGGCGGACTCCCAGACCGCCCTGAAGGAGACCGGCAAGGCCCTGGTGGCCTGGGACCAGTGGGGCTCCAACCCCGGCCGCGCCGCGGGCGCGGTCACCTTCAACGTCCTCACCACCGTCTTCACCGGCGGCGCCGGTGCCGGCGTCAGCGGTGCGGGCAAAGCGGGCGCCGTCGCCAAGGCCCTCTCCGTCGCGGGCAAGGCCGGCCGCATCATCGACCCCACCACCTACGTCTTCAAGGCCGGCCTCTACACCGGAACCAAGATCCGCGACTTCTTCTTCGGCTTCAAGAACCTGGGCCACGTCGACGTCACCCTCCCGCCCGGCACCGTCGAACTCCCCGAGGGCACCCTCCGCAACACCGACGGCACCGTCACCATCCCTGCCGACGCCACCCCTCCCAAGGGCGCCGTCGAACAACCCAACGGCACCTACACCCTCACCGACGACGCGGTCCCCGGCGGCTCCCTCCGGGCCCCCGACGGCTCCGACGCCTACCTGACCCCCAGGGGCGACGTCGTCAACGGCAAGGGCGAGGTGCTTGCCGAAGCCAAGAACGCTCCCACCGATATCGTCGACAACGCGGCCACCCGCGCGGAGACCCCCACTTCCCAAGCAGAAACCCCCGACACCCCGGCCCGCGCCGATGTCCCTGCACCCGAACGCGAACTCGTCTCGGTGGGCGCGGACACCATGCGCGCCGGCGACAACCTGCCCGGCGGTGGAGCCCAACTCGGCGACTCCGCACGTGCGGGCAGCCAAGTCCCCGACTACTCACCCCGCATGGGCCACAACGCCCCGGGCGGTCCCGACAACGCTCCGGGCCGCAATCCGGGCGATGCCGGAGTCGGCGGTGCTGCTCGAGACGTCACAGGGGGTGGCGCGGACGATCTGTCGCGCGGAAGCTCCACCGGTCCCGAAGGCCCGGGTGGTTCCCGCGGTGACGGTTCCGGCGGTGGTACCGGGGGCGGTGGCACGGACGACATGGGGCGTGCGGGCGACGATTCCGCGAGAGGCGGTTCGGGCGACACGGCCAGGCCCGACAGCGACGTTCCGGTACCTCACCCGGAGGTCGAGCGCCCGAGCTTCATGCGTGAGGGCCCGAACCCCTACGGGCCCCGTGGGTCGCTCAGTGAGAAACAGATCCATGAAATCCAGGTTTACCGGGCCAACAATGAGCCCGGATACCGGGAGCATTTCTACCGTAAAGACGGCACGCGCAGGGACGTCGAGCTCTTTGATGAGAGTGGAGAGACGCCTCCTCAGCTCACCCGGCTGACGGAGAGCAGCCCGTGGATCCCCGCTCACGAGGTTCCTCCGCCGCCCAAGCCTCATTACCTCGACGCGGACTACATCTCCATGGGTGAAAGTACCGTGACGAACCCCGCCCGGTACAAGGTGCTGGACGAGGCCGCACAGTCACGTCACTTTGCCATCCAGTGGGACAACATCGTCGCGGACTGGAAAGCCGATGCTGGGAAATCCCACGACGCTCTGGCAACCCCCGAATCGGCCGCGATGTGGGGAGAGGCCAAGGGGACATACAAGGAATCCCATGCCCAGATGGGGGATCTGACCGAAGCATTTGGGGAAAAGGCGGCCGAGCATCATTACATCGCCGAACGATACCCGGACTTCGAGCCAGAACCCCTTATCGGCCCGAAGAATGGGAATGACCAGTTCGACCAGATGTGGGTACACAAAGACGGCCGGGTTGTCGTCATCGAGGCGAAGAGCAATGTGCGTACGGAGCTTGGGGCGCGAACTCTGTCGGACGGTAGGCGGGCCTCTCAGGGAAGTCAGGAGTATTTCTTCGACATCATGGAGCGCATGAGGGAGCGCGGAGAATTTAAGGCTCTGCGAACTCTGGATGCGGCGATCAAGGAAGGCAAGCTGGAGTACACAGTTATCAAGGGCGAGAAGAATGCAGGGACGTACACTGGCCTCCGGTATCGGCGGTTCGACATCAGCAAGGGGACACTTCCGTGACCACAGTGATTGCCCGACACGATCTGCCGACAGGGCCCGAGGTCCACGAGTACGTGAAGCAACTGGACGAACACATGGCCTGGGAGATCAATGGTCTTGAGGAGTCAACGCGTGTAATCGCTTCGACGTTCAGTGGCGCTGTCCTGGCCCTGTACGCCCACGGCGCCGTCGACCCCCGTGCAGCGAAGGTGGAGACGTGGGAGGCGGCGGTCACCGCGATGCAGGTCGGGTCTGCGTTCTTCGCCGTGACCGGCGTGAGCGAGGACTCCGTCGAGTGCCGAATCAACCGAAAGCTGCGGACCCTCCCGGCCCTTGGGCCGCAGTCGACCGCCAGTGCCGGGAATTGGCTGACCGCGTTCTGGTTGGCGGTCATCTGCCGTGAGCAGGACCGGATGACGCAGCTGTGCGAGATTCCGCTGGAGCGGTTGCGTGCTCCGGAGGGGGAGTACGACGAGTACATCTACCACTGGGTGGACGTCCTGCAGACCTACTGGCTACGCAGGCCGGGTCTTGTGGAGAAGCTCACCGCCACTCTCCGGATGTCGGACCCGTCGGTGGCCCAGATCGCTCCGCGGGATCTGTTGCAGGGAATTCTCTATCCGCCGATCAATCTCTTCTACCACTTCGTCCGCAGGGACGTGGAGGGTTTCAGCCCGGCGCTGGAAGAGGCGCTGAAGCTGCACAAGCTGTACTGGACCCTCAACGAGGACCGGGAAACAGACCGGCGGGGCAGCATCGCCCTGGGCTCGTTGGCCATCGCCTGCCTGGCTTACGACGGAGGGCTCCCGGTCGACGTCGAGTCCGCATACCTGCCCAAGCACCTCCTTCAGAGGACCTGGCTCGGCGAGTTCCCCACCTGAGTGCGCTTCTGACACAGACATGCCGGCCGAGATCGACGTTCGTCGAGGGCTGTGGGCGGAGATCCCGAAGAAGGAGACAGTCCCCGGCGGACAGTTCGGCCCGGCCGGGGTGAAATGAGCCGGCGGCCGGGGTTGCCGCACCGGCGTCCGTACGCCCCTCGCTGGTGCGCCGCGCGCTGACCGATGGGCGGGCCCGGGGGTGTCGACGTCAAGGTCGGGCCGACGTACGCATCGTGCTGACGGCCTTCATCGGCAATCGCCCACCCGGCGAAGAGCCCCACGAAGGAGTACCTGGAGACGGGCATCCGCAACATCCTCAACCCCTCCGGTACCTCCAGGCCCATTCAGCTCACCGCCTGCCGCTTCCGACGACCGGATCCCGCCCGTCTGCAGGGGCAGCGCGAATCACTCCCGCATGGAGCGGTCGGACGACTCGACGCTGCGGATCACGGGCAGCAATGCGCACAGCACCTGCCGTGACAGGACTCTGCCGGGCGCCCGGCAGTGTCCGGCCCGGACTGCCGGACTGCCCGGACGGCGGTGGTCTCAGAGGCGCGGTCGGCGGCTCAGGGCGATGCCGGCGAAGAGGAAGGCGGCGCCGATGATGCCGGCGACGACCGCCGCCGTCGTCCGGGTGGGCTGCTGGCTGGCGTTGAGTACGGCGGTGACCACTCCCATCACGCCGCTGATGTAGCAGAAGATGGTGATGAAGATCTTGATGTTGGGGTTCATGGCGGGCGGTCCGATCAGTGAGTGGCGGGTGCGGTGCCTGCGGCGGTGAAGCCGAGGAGCATGACGTAGGCGTCGGGGTCGTTGCGGAAGCGGTTCCAGCGGTCGGCCGCGAGGGCGAACTCGCTCAGTGAGAGGACGCCGGAGGCCACCAGGGGCTGGAGACGGCCGGGGCCCAGGTGCGGGGCGAAGTCGGCGGTGGGGCGGTCGTCGTTGGTGGTGGCGAACGGGCGCAGGACGACGTCCGTGCAGCCTGCGGTACGGAGCAACCGGGTGAGGCGGCGGCCGATGGTGCGGTCGCCGCCGGCCGACTGCTGGGCTGCCGCCAACTTGCCGTGGATGGAGGCCAGTTCGGGGTAGGCCGGGTCGGCCAGGCCCCAGCACGCGGCGTCCACCTCGGTGATGATCAGCCTGCCGCCGGGGCGCAGGATGCGCAGGGCCTCGGTCAGGGCGGGCAGCGGGTCGGACAGGTGCTGGAGTACGTACCGCAGGAGTACGTAGCCTGCGCAGGCGTCCGGGAGGGGGAGGGCGGTGGCGTCGGCCACCAGGAGTTCGGCTCCGCAGCCCGCCGCGTGGGAGAGGAGGTCGCCGTCGATGTCCACGGCGGTGAGGGGGAGTTCGGGGTGGGCGCTGCGGAGGCGGCGGGTGACGGCGCCCGAACCGGCGCCGACCTCGACCAGGGGGCCGTCGGCGGGGTCCAGGCCCAGGTCGTGCAGGATGCGGAGCTCTTCGGGGAAGGACAGGTCGGCCTGGGCTTCGAGGCGGGCCAGCTCGCCCCGTAGGCCGCCGGAGGTGGTGGCGGCGGGGTCGTAGGAGCCCGCGAGTGGCTGCGGGGAAATGGTGGTCATCGGGGGGTCACCGTCATTCGCATTCCGTGTTTCGGGCGGAGGGTCACCAGGGCTTCGGGTTCCACCGGGAAGCCGGGTTCGAGGGTGAGGTGGACCGACTGGAGCAGGGTGGCCAGCACCAGCGTGGCCTCGACCAGGGCGAAGTGGCGGCCGATGCAGGTGCGTTCGCCGCCGCCGAAGGGGAGGTAGAGGTGGCTGGGCAGCTCCGGGTCGGCGAAGCGGGCCGGTACGTAGTCGTCGGGGCGCTCCCAGTGGTCCGGGTGGCGGTGCAGGACCCACTGGCTCACGCAGACCAGGGCTCCGGCCGGGATCTCGTAACCGCCGATCACGTCGGGCCGGGTGGCCCGCCGGGAGATCAGCCACACCGGCGGGTAGAGCCGCATGGCCTCCTCGATGGCGCGGCGGCAGTGGACGAGGGCGGGGAGGTCGGCGGCGGTGGGGGTGCGGCCCGCCAGTACCTCGTCGAGCTCCGCGTGGATCAGGGCGGCTTCGGCGGGATGCTGGTCGAGGAGGTAGAGCGTCCAGGTCAGCGCCTTGGCGGTGGTTTCGTGACCGGCCATGATCAGGGTGAGGACCTGGTCGCGCAGGTCGATGTCGTCGAGTTCGCCGATCATCGTGTCCATGAGCGTGTCCTGGCCCGCCGCGGCCGGGCCGGTGGTCCGGCGGGAGGCGATCACCGTACGGGCGACGAGCTGGAGGAAGGACCGCGCCTGTACGTATCCCTTGCGGCGCAGGACGGTGTCCTGCGGGTCGGGGTCCGGATCGGGTACGTAGTGGCCCATGAAGCGGTTGGCCGCGTCCACCGCCCGGCCGAAGCCCTCACCCGCCGCCCCCAGGTCCACGCCGAGCACGGCCCGGGTGAGGATCGCCAGGGTGAGGGAGGTGAGGTGGTGGTCCACGGGGAGGGGTGAGCCCGGCTCGGCCGACCGCCAGCGGTCCAGGAGGGCGTGGGTCTCCTCGGTGATGATGCCGTCGAAGGCGGTGACGGCGGTGCGGCGGAACGCCGGTGCGCAGAGCCTGCGTTGGCGCGCCCATTCGGCCCCGTCGCTGGTGAGCAGGCCATTGCCGAGCAGCGGGCGCAGCATCGCGTCGTCCGGGGTGTTCGCCTTGGTGTAGTGGGCGAAGTTGTCCTTGAGGACGTGCTTGGCCAGGTCGGGGCGGTGCAGCAGGTAGATGCGCTCGCCGTCGCCGACGTGGCTGGTGAGGTCGCCGTACTCGCGGTTCATCCGGGTCACGAAGGCCAGCGGGTCGGCGCGCATCGCTGCCATGTCCACGGGGTCTGCGGGCCCCGGCGGCACGGTGGCCGCCGGGGCGGTGGTGGGTGTCATGTGAACCTCCGTGAAGTGCGGGAGCGGTGGGGGCCGCGGCGGCGGAAGCCCGATACGTAGGGCCCCGTACGTAGTCCCGAATCCGCATTGCGTATGCGGCGTAAGTAATTCCGTAATCGTCGGAGAATTGCCGCAACCGCCGTCCAGGCACGTGCCCGGAAGGCGTGTGGCGTGCGAGTATGCCTTTCCCGGCGGGCGTCAACCCGCCAGTAAGTAAAGGTAGTTGGTTCACCGTAACGCTGCTCGGTGTTCTGCTCAATGCTTATTCGGTACGGTCCGGGGCGACGCACAATACGTCAGGCCGGAAGGTTCGGGGATTACGTCTCTTTGCGTCTTGGCCGGGGCGGCGAATTCGTGTGAATCTTTGGTCGTCGCCGGCACAACGACCGAATCGCCATAACCAAGAAACGCCAGACAAGGGAGAGTTCGCATGTCTCTGGACCCCCAGCAGCGGGCAGAATTCGTCAACGCATACACCCGTGTGCTCATCAGCTCCTGGTCCGACGAGGCGTTCGCCGCCCGGCTCCAGTCCGACCCGAAGGCCGCGCTGGCCGAGGCAGGACTTGAGGTTCCCGAGGGCAGTGAGGTCGTCATCGTCACCCAGGCCCCCGAGGGCCACCAGGAGGGCAACCTGGATGTTCAGGTCGGCCTGTGGGAGATCGGTGTGGCCACCGGCCGCTACGAGTTCCACATCCCCGAGACGCCGACCGTCGACGCCGCCGAGCTGAGCGAGGGCGACCTCTCGGACGTCGCCGCAGGCTGCAACTACTGCTGCTGCCCCTGCTGCTGCTGCACCTGAGCAACACCGCAGGCGCACCACATTCCCACTTCGCTGGAGTGATCCATGCCCACTGCGCAGAAGGCGCATCCGGTTTCCGTCCGCGGTCTCGCCAAGCGTTACGGCGACACCTACGCGGTCCGCGATCTCAGTCTCGACATTCACCGGGGTGAGGTATTCGCACTGCTCGGGCCGAACGGCGCGGGCAAGACCACGACCGTCGACATATTGACGGGCGTAAGACGGCGCACCGGCGGAGAAGTGCGGGTCCTCGGCCGTGATCCGGCCGAGGACCGGCGGGAATGGCGGGCGAAAATCGGCGTGGTACCCCAATCGACGGGCGCCTACGTGGATTTGAACGTCCGCGAAGTCGTCGCACATTTCGCGGCGATGTATCCGGCGCCGCTCCCGGTGGGGCAGGTGCTGGACATGGTCGGCCTCGGCCGGCACCACTCCACACCCGCCCTGTCGCTCTCGGGCGGCCAGCAGCGCCGGCTCGACGTGGCCGTCGGCGTGATCGGCGACCCCGAACTGATCTTCCTGGACGAGCCCACCACCGGGCTCGACCCGGTGGCCAGGCGCGAAGCCTGGGACCTGGTCCGCTGGTTCGCCGACCGGGGCCGTACCACCGTCCTCACCACCCACTACCTCGACGAGGCCGAGGAGCTCGCCCAGCGGGCCGGCGTCATCGTCGGCGGGCGGCTCGTCGAATGCGGTACGCCCGCGGAGCTCGGCGGGCGGGACACCACCCCGGCGAGCATTGCCTTCCGCCGCTGCCACCGGCTGGAGGGCCGGGCGCTGCCCGGTGAACTGCCCGCCGGTACCGGGGTGGAGGAGAAGGGCAGCGTCGTGACCCTCCGAACTTCCCTTCCCATGCGGGTACTTGAAGTCCTGCTGCCCTGGGCGCGGGAGGCGGGGGTGGCCGAGCTCGCCGAACTGAGGGTGCACCGGCCCACCCTCGAAGAGATCTACCTCGACCTCATCGCGCGGGAGGCAGCCGTATGTCCCTGACCAGAGCCGACCGGCTGCGCGAGACCTCCAGGGCTCCCGCGGCGGTCGCACCATCACCTGCCGGCCTTGGCCCGGCGCCCGGACTGCTGCGGGCGAGCGCGGCCCGTTCCTCGGTCGAGCTCAAGGCGTTCTTCCGCAACAAACAGTCGCTGGTCTTCACCCTCTTCTTCCCGGTGATCCTGCTGGTCGTGTTCGGTTCGATCTTCTCCGGGAAGGTCGAGGGCACCGACACCGACTTCCGGCAGGTGTTCATGGCCGGGGTGGTCGCGGCGGGCGTGATGAGCACCGCGTTCTCCGGGCTCGCCATCAGCGTCGCCATCGAGCGGGACAACGGCACCGTCCGGCGTCTCGCCCTCACCCCCATGCCCAAGGCCGCGTACTTCCTCGGCAAGCTGGCGCGGGTGGTGGTGACCACCGTGCTGGAGACCGTGCTGCTCATCGGGATCGCGGTGCTGGCCTTCGACCTGCCGCTGCCTTCGACCCCGGGGCGCTGGTTCACGCTCGCCTGGTGCCTCACCCTCGGCACCGCCGCTTGTGCGCTGGCGGGGGTCGCCTACAGCGCGGTGATTCCCAACAGCCGGTCGGCGTCCGCGATCGTGACGCCGGTCTTCATGGTCCTGCAGTTCATCTCCGGGGTGTTCTTCCCGTTCCACCAGCTGCCGCTGTGGATGCAGAACACCGCCGCCCTGTTCCCCGTGAAGTGGATGGCGCAGGGCTTCCGTTCGGTGTTCCTGCCCGACTCCTTCACCGCGGTGGAGCCCGCCGGTTCCTGGGAGCTGGGGCGCATCGCCCTGATCCTCGCCCTGTGGGCGGCCGGCGGTCTCGTCGCGACCGTACTCACCTTCGGCTGGCGCGGCCCGCGCGTGCGGTGAGGGGATCTTCGGGCCGGTGCGCGTCGTGCGGGTGCGTCGCGGCCGGCGTTGTGCGCAGTTCCCCGCGCCCCTGAAAGGGCACGTTCACCGGCCCCAGGAAAGGACCGTAAACCGTGACCACCGCTGCCCGGCTGCCCGCCGGCATCGCCCACCCGTTCTCCCCGGCCGGACGCGTCGACCCCTACCCAGCGTACACCTGGCTGCGTACGCACGATCCCGTGCACCGGGATCCGATGACCGGCATGTGGCTGGTCACCGGGTACGCCGACTGCGTCGCGCTGCTGAAGGACCCGGCGTTCTCGGCCGCCGCGGGGCAGCGCGAGCGTGCCAGGGACGACGATCTGCCGGTCTCGATGCTCACCTCGGACGGCGCCGATCACGCCCGGCTGCGGGCCCCCGGTGCCCGGCTCCTCGGACCCGCGGCCATGGCGTCGATCGCCGGCGGTCTCGCCCGCGACGCGGACGCCCTGCTGGAGCGGGCCGGTGAGCGGGGCGTACTCACCGATGCGGTGGAGCAGCTCGGAACTCCCCTTGCCACGGCGGTACTTGCCCGGCTGTTCGGGCTGCGGGAGGAACAGCGCGCACCGTTCCAGGAGCTCGCGCGCGCGGTGGCGGTCAACCTCGACCCGCTCGCCCCGCCGCCGCTCGCCCGGCTCGGACGGGCCGCGATGGGGGAGCTGACCCGGTACCTGGACGCCCACGTGGACCAGGCGCTGCCCAGCCCGCTGCGGGACTTCGCGGCCGACGGGCGGCTCAGCAGGCAGGAGATGCTCGGCGTGCTCGGGCTCTCCGTCGTCGGCGGCTGGCAGCCGCTCGCGGAGTCCATTGGCAACGCCCTGTACTGGCTGCTGCCCCGCCCCGAGGCGCGCGAAGCGCTGCGTACGGCAGGCGGGGAAGCCGGGGCCGGTGAAGCTACGGCCGACGAGGCGGCGGCCGGCGAAGCGGCGGAGACGGCCATGGACGAACTCCTCCGGCTCGAAGCGCCCATCCCGTTCACCGCCCGCGTCACCGTCCGCGACGCGGATCTGCCCGGCGGGCGGATACCCGCCGGGTCACGCGTGCTGGCCGTGCTCGCCGCCGCCAACCGCGACCCCGCCGTCTTCACCGACCCCGACCGACTGGTCTGGGACCGCAGTCCCAACCCGCACCTGGCCTTCGGCGGCGGCCCGCACTTCTGCCTCGCCGCCCGCCTGGTGCGGCAGTCGGGCGCGGTGCTGCTCACCCGTCTCGTACGGAGGTTCCCGGCGGCGGCACTGTCCGATCCGGAGCCGCGCTGGGCCGCGACCCTGATCCCCCGGCGGCTGACCTCGCTCGGGGTCGAACTGCACGGCGCCGGTTCGGAGTCCCACGAGCCTGCGGAGGCCGCCCGTGCCTGAGGTGATCGTGGTCGGCGCCGGGGTCGCCGGGCTCGCCTGCGCGGCCGACCTGGACCGGGCCGGTGTCGACGTACTCGTCCTGGAGGCCCGCGAGAGGATCGGCGGGCGCGTCCTCACCCACCGGCCCGCCGACGGCGGCCCCGCCGTCGAGCTCGGCGCGCAGATCGTGCACGGCGACCGCAATCCGGTCCACACCCTTCTCGGCCCCCTGCCCGCCGCACCCCGCCCGCAGTCCGCGTCCGTGATCCGGGGCCGCATCGCCCGCCCCATGGCGACGCTGGCCCGGGGACCGCACGCCCCCTGGCTGCTTGAGGCGGGCCTCGTACGGTACGAGGGCGAGGAGTCCGGCGGGATCACGGTCGCCGACTGGCTGACCCGCAGCGGTGCGGGTGACGCCGAGCGGGCGACGGCGGGGGAGTGGCTGCGCCAGACGTGGGCCGCCGACCCGGCACGGCTCGACGCGGCGGCAGTCTCGCTGGCGATGCGTCAGGACGGCGCAGGCCGGGGCGAGTTCATCGTGCCCGGCGGACTCGACCGGATCCCCGGCGCACTGGCGGACGGGCTCGAGGTGCGTACCGGCACAGCCGTACACCGCGTCGACGTGGACGCGGGGGAAGTGCGCCTGGCCACCGGGGACGGCACGGCCGCTGCCCGGCAGGTCGTCCTCGCCGTGCCACCGGCCGTGGTGGACAGCGGACTGCTGGAGATCGGCGGACTGGAAGCGGACCGGCGGGAGGCGGCGCGCACCCTGCGCCCCGGCGACGGCTTCGTGGCCGTCGTCACCCTGTCGGCGTCCGCGCCCATGAGCGCCTCGGTGTTCGACGCCGACGGTGTGGGTGGCTTCCTGTCCTGCGTACAGGGGCGTCCCGAGGTGCTGGTGGTCGCCAAGGACACCGCCGCGCAGTACGCACGTACCGCCGCGTCGGGCGGGCAGCTGGCCGGGCTGCTCGCGGTGGCGCTGCCGTGGGCCCGTACCGCACAAGTGACCGCGGTCGAGACCGCCGACTGGGGCGCCGACCCCTTCTCCGGCGGCGCCTTCTGCGCACCGGGGCCCGGTACGGCCGCGGCGGCCCGGTGCTGGGCGCGGCCGACGGACGACGGGCGGCTGTTCTTCACCGGGGAAGCCGCCGTGGCCGGCCGTGCACTGCCCTGGATGCAGGGGGCGATCGCCGACGGTCGGCGAGCCGCCGACGACGTGATGGAGGCAAGAAAGCAGTGGCTGTGAACGTGCACTCGGGCTGGTACCTGGCGGCCTTCACCTCCGAACTCACCGGCGACGTGAGCCCGTTGGACATCGGCACACGACGGCTGACGGCGGTCCTTACCGAGGGTGCCGTGCGTGTCTTCGACGCCGACTGCCCGCACCGGGGCGCCCACCTCGGCCACGGCGGACGCCTGGACGGCGACTGCCTGGTCTGCCCCTTCCACGGGCGGCGCGTGCTGCTCGGCCGGCCCGAGCGGGAGGGGCCGCGGCCCTGGGTGCGCGAGCACGAGGCCGTCGTCTGCGGCCAGGCCCTGTTCGTGCGGCTCACCGACGGGCCCGAGGACGACCGGGGGATGCGTACCGTACTGAAGGAACTGGCGGACAGCCACTCGCTGGTGGCCGCCGTGCACCGGCCGGTCGCCGCCCCCGCCGCGCTCATCGTCGAGAACGCCTTCGACACCGACCACTTCACCGCGCTGCACAAGGTCCACCAGGTGCGGAAGATGCACCACCGGGCGGGCGCCGAGGGGGAGTTGGTGATGGACGGGGAGTTCCCGATGCCCGCCTCGCCGTGGCGCGGTCCTGGGGCGGCGACGCCGGGGCGTGAACCCTATGTGCCGCGCTTCTACGCCAGGGCCTTCAGCCCGGGGGTGGTGATCACCGAGTTCGGGCCGCCGGACGAGGTGCACGTCATCGTCACCGCGGCCGTGCCCACCGCGGACGGCGGGTGCGTCGCGCGGGTCGCCATCGGCGTACGGGAGGGCCGCGAGCGTGCGCTGCCGATGCTGATCAGCGGGAGTGAGCGGGCGCTGGCCGAGGACATCGCGGTGTGGGAACACCTCGCCCCCGGCTCGGAGTTCGGGCCGCTGGGCCCTGACGCTTCGGATGCGGCGGTCGTCGCCTACCGGGAGTTCTGTACGGGCTTCGCGGACCTGGGCGGCCCGGCTACGGCGGCTCCCGCCCGTCCGGCGGCTCCCACCTGTCCGGAGGCGTGATGAGCGGCGACCGGTTCGAGCTCCCGCTGCCCGGCGAGCTCGCCCACATGCGCGACGGGCTGCACATCCGTAGCCACGGCAGCGGCCCGACCGTGCTGTGGGTGCACGGCTACACCATGGACTCCACCCTCTGGCGCCCGCTGTGGGAACTGCTGCCGGGGCTGCACCACGTCGGGGTGGACCTCCCGGGGCACGGCGGCTCGGAGCCCCTGGAGCCGGGGACGACCCTGCCCGCACTCGCCGCACGCGTCCTGGACGTCGCACGCGCCGAGGGCGCCGCACGGCTGGCCGGTCTCTCCTTCGGCTCCACCGTCGTCCTCCAGATGGCCCTGGACGCACCGGACTTGGTGCACAGCATGGTCCTCGGAGCGCCGTCCCCGGCCGGCGGGCCGCCCGACCCCGCGGCCCGCAAGCGCTACATCGAGATGATGATGCTGCGCCGGATGCGCGGAGCCGAGGCGGCCGGGGGGCTGGCCGACCTGTGGATGTCCGCGCCGCCCGACATCTTCCGCGGCACCGAGCGGCATCCGCTGCTGCGGGCCCGTATCCGGTCCGTCGTCGCCCGGCACTCCTGGGCCGAACTGGACAACGGGGCGATGGTCGCACTCAGCGGTCATGTGCACTCTCCCGGCGACCTCGCCCGGATCCGCGCCGACACCTTGGCCCTGACGGGCAGCGCCGACATGCCGGTCTTCCACGCCAACGCCGCACTGCTCGGCGGGGCGGTGCCGCGCTGCCGGACCGGAGTCGTGCCGGACAGCGGACATCTGCCGTTCCTGGAGCGTCCCGAGGAGGTGGCCGGGCCGCTGGCGGCCCAACTCACCAACACGGTAAGGCACTCGGCGTAAAGAATGCACAAAGAATTAACTGACCCACCCTCAAGAACCTTTTCCGTGAAGAACGTTCAGGGCTGTCCGCACACTTGTGCCGATAGGGTGAGGGCCGGTCGATTCGGGGGAGTTGGGGGACGATGCCGATATTCATGCTGGATTTCTTCGGGGTGCTGCTCAATGTGATGGGCGCGGTGGACCTGGCGGATCTGTCCTTCCTCTTCGGACCGCACCTCCGCGAGGAGGCGGGTGTACTCGGCCAGGCCGAACTGACCGTCCGTCTTGCGGCAATCGAAGGGGTGGGCTCGGAAGTGCGGGTCCACGGCGGCGACGGCAGACTGCTGCGGCGGCACGCCTTCCACGGACTCGGCGGGGTTCCGCCACTGCTGCCGCCGTTCGCGGTCCTCGGTGACCGGTTCGGCGTCCTCCAGGCCGTCGTCATGGCCAAGGGGGGCGTGGTCGTCGCCCTTGTCGGGGGCGTGGAGTCACCGCGCAGCGCACTCGCGCTCGCACTGGGCGTGCGGGGCTGGGGCATGGTCTCCGGACAGCGCCTGGTCGTCGACCGCTGCACCGGAGAGACCCTGCCCTTCCAGGTGCCGCTGGAACTGCGCGGCGCCGCCCTGGAATCGGCCCATGCCTCCGGCCTCCAGGAACAGGACCTGCGCACCGTCACCTCGCCGCTGACCGGCTCCTACCTGCAGGTCCGCCCGGAGAGCCTGCTGGAGACCGTCCCGGTCGGAGCGCGGCTCGAACCGGCCAGGATCGTCCGTCTCTGTACCGCAGGAGGCCACCGGGCGAGCCTGGAGGACTGGGGCCGCGCCCCGTCGGTGTGGCCCGCCGACGCCGTCGGGCTCCTCGACGGCAACCCCCGGATGCGGCTGCTGCTGCCCCCGGCCGGAGGGGTCGAGGAAGCCGCCGACCTGCTCGACGTACGCCTGTGTCCGCCGCTCGGCCCACCGCTCGGCCCACCGCTCGGTCAGCCGATCCGTCAGCCGATCCGTCAGCCGCTCCGGAAGGGAACCGCCCCATGCCCCGCAGACTCTCCTACGACGAAGGAACGGCCTGCTGGGTCGACCACGCCGGTGTCGATCCGACGGGAGCCAAGGAGTTCTACGGCCCTCTCCTCGACTGGGAGTTCCGCAGTGAGGGCGGGCGCGGGTACCACCTGATCCTGCGCGGCGGCGAGATCGTCGGCGGCCTCGGACCCAGCCCGATGGGCCCCGGTTACGGGTCCTCGTGGACGGTCTACCTGGCCGCGAAGGACCTCGCGCACACCCAGCGCCGCGCCGAGGAGCACGGCGCCCGCTTCACGGTCAGCGGCGTACCGGCCGGCGCCAACGGGAGGTTCAGCCTCGGCATCGACCCGCGGGGCGCCGCCTTCGGTCTCTGGGAGGGGCGCCACGACGAAGGAGTGGTGCTCGTCGACGAACCGGGCGCCCTCGTCGACGCGGTGCTGCACAGCGCGCAGCCCCGTACCCAGGAGGCCTTCTACCAGGGCGTGTTCGGCACGCCGGTCAGTGGCGAGGTGGCGCACCCGGTCACCAGTGAGGCGCACCCGGTCACCCGGTGGGTGCCCTGCTTCGGGGTCGCCGACCGCCCCGCGTTCGAGGCACGCGCGCGGGCGGCCGGCGGCGAGGTGCTGGCGCCGGGGCTGCTGAGCGACCCGTGGGGCTCGGTCTTCGGCGTACGCAATGCCGCCGCCGATTCCCCCGGTACGTAATCCGCAGTCTGCGTATCTTCCGCTGTTCTCTCCCATTCCCTTTCCGTGGAAGGGTTTCCACCGGACGACCCGAACTCGGAAGAAATGGGAATGCCATGGGGCCCAAGGTAGTCGTGATTGGTGGCGGACCGGCGGGATCGATCGCCGCGGCATTGCTGGCCCGGCAGGGAGCGCGCGTCAAGGTTCTGGAACGCGCGCATTTCCCGCGCTATCACATCGGTGAATCCGTGGCGACGTCCTGCCGGTCCATCATCGAACTCGCCGGGGCCCTGGAGAAGGTCTCCGAGCGCGGGTACCAGGTGAAGGAAGGGCTGCTGCTGCGCTGGGGCGGCGAGCAGGACTGGGTGGTCGACTGGCCGGAGATATTCGGCACCGGCGCCCAGACCTCCTGGCAGGTGGACCGTGCCGACTTTGACGACGTACTGCTCAAGCACGCCGCGTCGCAGGGGGCCGAGGTGGTCGAAGGTGCCCAGGTGCGCAAGGTGCTCTTCGAGGACGGGCGTGCGGTCGGCGTCGAATGGGACCGGCAGGGCACCACCCTCACCGAGCACGCCGACTACGTCATCGACGCCTCGGGCCGGGCCGGGCTGCTCTCCGCCAAGCACTTCCACGACCGCGTCCCGCACGACGTGTTCCGCAACGTCGCCGTATGGGGCTATTACCAGGGAGGTTCGCTCCTCCCACGGACTCCGCGCGGCGGCATCAACGTCATTTCCTCGCCCGAGGGCTGGTACTGGGTGATTCCGCTGAAGGACGACGAATTCAGCGTCGGCTTCGTCACCCACCAGGACCATTTCCTGCGCCGCAAGCAGAAGTACCCCGACATGGAACAGCTCTTCCTGGAAACGGTGCAGGAATCCGAGACGGTACGTGACCTGGTCGCGCCGGGCACGTACCGGCCGGGGGTGCGGGTCGAGCAGGACTTCAGTTACGCGGCCGAGAGCTTCTGCGGCCCCGGCTACTTCCTGACCGGCGACTCCGCCTGCTTCCTCGACCCGCTGCTGTCGACCGGCGTCCACCTCGCCATGTACAGCGGGATGCTCGCCGCCGCGTCGATCCTCTCCGTGCACGACGGGGACGTGGAGGAGACGGAGGCCCGCGCCTTCTTCGAGTCGCTGTACCGCAACGCGTACGGCCGGATGTTCTCGATGGTCGCCGGGTTCTACGAGCAGTACCGCGGCAAGGCCACCTACTTCTGGCTCGCCCAGCGCCTCGCCCGCGGGCGCTACCCGGAGCTGGTCCGCCGCCACGACACCGAGACCCCGTTCCGTTCGGCACCCGACAGCTTGGCCTTCGCGGCGATCACCTCGGGGGCCGCCGACATGGACGACGCGAGCCGGGCCGGCGGCAGCCGCCCGATCAGCGGGCAGGTCCTCGCCGCGCAGGTCGCCCAGCGGGCGATGGAGGGCGACCAGTACGACACCACCACCGGTCTGCATCTGGTGACCGAACCCCGGCTCGGCGTACGCCGCACCCCCCAGCCGGCCGAGAACGCGCCTGCCTGATCCCCCCTCGCGGGCGCACGCGCCGGAGGGCGGACCTTGTCAAAGGTCCGCCCTCCGAGTGCGACTGCCCCTCGCGCGGCTACGCCGTGAGCTCCGTACCCAGCGCCGCGATCAGCTCGTGTCTGCTGCGGATCTTGAGCTTGCGGTAGATGCGGCCCAGGTGGGTGTCGACCGTGCGCTTGCTGAGGAAGAGGTTCTCGGCCACCTCCAGGCTGGAGTGCCCGCGCACCACCAGCTCGACGACCCTGAGCTCCGCCGGGGTGAGCAGGGTCCGGCCGCGCACCGGTCCGCCCGCCGCCTGCGGGGACGGCTGCCCGGCGCCCACGCCGGCGTCGCCGGGGGCGCCGCTCAGGATGGTCACCGCCGCCGCGTGCTCGCCGAGCGCGGCGTACGACTGCGCGGCGTGCGCCCGCCACAGCAGACAGGCCGGGTTGGTGATGCCGCGCAGCGCGAGCCGGTGCCCGCAGTCGAGGAAGAGGCCGACCGCCGCGGCATGGTCGCCGCGGGCCGCGGCCACCATGCCCTGCGCGTGCAGGACCAGCGCCCGGACGAACGGATGGGTGCCGGCGGCCGTCGGCACCCGGCCCAGCGCGGCGCCCGCCTCCTCGGTCCGGTCGAGCTCGATGAGCGCACGGGCCGTACAGGCGAGGGCGGCCGCGGTGAGCGCGGCGGAGTTCAGATCGCGGGCGCGCCGCTCCGCCGCCCGGGAATCGGTCAGCGCGGCGGCGAACTCCCCTTGCCGGTAGGCGGTTTCGGCCCGGACGAGCAGTGCCAGCGGGGCCAGCGCGAAGTCGTCCGAGGCCCGTGCGGTGTCCACGACGCGGTGCGCCAGGGCGCTCGCCCGGTCGAGGTCACCCGTCCAGGCCAGGGCGAGGGCGGCACCGATCAACGCGCCCGTCGAGTGGGTCGCCCGCCGGTCCGCGTCCGGCCGGGCGGCCGCCTCGGCCCGAGCCGCCAGGCGGCGCGCGGTGTCGTGCCGGCCGGTGGCCGCGGCCGCCGCGGCGAGCGCCCCGGCGAAGACGCGGGCCGCCGGGTCTTCGGGGCGGCGGGCCGCCACCCGGGCCGCCTGCCGCAGCCGGGGCCGGTGTCCGGCGAGCAGCGCCTGTGCCGTCAGCCGCAGCAGGTGGTCGGGGGAGACGGCGGGCAGGGCCGCGAGCTCGCCGCAGGCCCGCAGGAAGGGCTGCGCCCCCTCGACCGAGGCGACGAGCGCGGGCGAGGCCAGCGCGACCAGGACGCCGGCCCGCCGGGCGGCGTCCGGCGCGGTGTCGGCGGCGGCCGCGACCTGGCGGGCTGCCCCGTCGAGATCGCAGTGCAGCTCGACCGCCGCCAGCTGGGCCGTCAACTCATGGAACGTTTCCGCAAGATCGGCCTCACCGTCGGGCCGCTCCCGCTCGGGCCGCTCCCGCTCGGGCCGCCCTTCGCCGTGCGCCCCCGCGTCCGCGTCCGACGGCCCCCCGCCCGACGCCCCCGACGCCCCCGCGCCCGACGCCCCCGCCCACGACGCGTCGAGCAGGGCCAGCGCCCGACGGAGGTACCGGGCGGCCGACCGGTGGTCCCCGTCCGCCGCCGCCTGGCCGCCCGCGCTGCGCAGGACGTCAAGACCCCAGTCGCTGCCCGCCTTGAGCAGATGTTCGGCGGTCTGCCGGGCCGGAGCCCCCGCCCGGCACAGCACGGTGGCCGCCCGCGCGTGCAGTTCCAGCCGAGTACGGGCCGGTACGCGCGCGAGCACGGCCGGACGTACGGCAGGGTGCACGAACTCGGCGGCGCCCGCATCCGACCGCAGCAGCCCCGCCCGTACGAGAGAGTCGCGGGCCTGCTGCACATGCGCCTCGCCCCGGTCGGACAGCGCGCCGCACAGCGGGACGTCGGTGCCGGGGCCGAGCACCGCCAGCTGGGTCAGCAGCTCACCGGCCGCCGGATCGTCCTCGTCGAGCCAGGTCAGCGTCGTCGCCGACAGGGCCTGCGCGGCGATCGTCAGCACCTGCTCCGGGTCGGGCGCCCCCGGCTGTACGTGCGCCCGTCTGAGCCGGGACACCAACTCCTGGAGCACCAGCGGGTTTCCGTACGACACGGCATGGCACAGCGCGGCCAGATCCCGGTCCACCGGGGCGTCGAAGGCCTGGTCGACCACGTCCGCGGTGCAGGTCGCGCAGAGCGGCTCGGGCCACAGCCGGTGCAGATAGGGCAGGGATCCCAGCTCCTCGACGACCCGGGGTGCGGCGGTCGGCAGGGTGGCCACCACCAGGACCGGGAGGTCGTCGAGCCGGCGGGCGATGTAGGCGAACCAGCGCAGCGAGGGCGCGTCGGCGTGCACGAGGTCGTCGATGAGGAGGGCGAGCGGCCGGTCCGCGGCCAGGGAGCGGGTGGTGTGCAGCAGGTGAAGGAGGGCCTCCTGGGTGGGCCGGCCCCGGGCGCCGGGAGCCGGCTGCTGTTCCCCGTCCTCGCCGTGCGGGGCCCGGCCGTCCCGGTCCCGGAGCGTCCGGTCGTCGTCGAGCGCCTGGTCGCCGCGGCGCACCGCGCCGTCGAGCACCGGGTCGAAGAGCTGGCGGACCATGCCGTACTCGAAGCCCTGCTCGCTGGGGTGGCAGCGGGCGCGCAGTACCAGGGTGTGGGGCGGCAGCAGGTGGGGCACGGCGCGCAGCAGTGCCGACCGGCCGGTGCCGCGGGCCCCGTGGACCAGGGCGACGGTGGGTCGGCCCGCGGCGAGTTCGGCCATGGATTCACGCAGCTGGGCGGTATCGCGTTCGCGGTGGTGCAGTTCCCCGTTCGGTTCATGCATTGCGCCAATGTGGCAGCAGTGCGGGGGGAGTTCAAGGCTGAAAATGATCCCCGGGGGATTTGCCGGGTGAATCCTTGGACATGGATCACCGTGGGACTACTGCGAATGGAATTGGAATTCCAAATTCCGTTTACCGGTGGGAAGTTGCGGGTCCTGCGCCCCCTCCGATACGTACGTGACCAGCGCGCCGGCGTACGTATCGCACGCCTCCGTACGTACCCGTTGAAGCATTTACCCCAAGACTTCGCCATGTTTGAGTTGCCGCCAAGGTGCCGCTGTCAGCGCGGGACCGGTGAACTGCGGGCCGGAGAACTGGGGGAGTCGATGGAAAAGCCGCGTCTCAAGGCGCATTTCCACGTCGAGGTGACGGAAGGGGAGCGGGTCTTCCTTTATGCGGAGGGCCAGGATTTCCTGGTTCCCGGAAAGGCGGCCGCGGCCGTCGTGCCGTATCTCGACGGACGGCGGACGGTTCTGGAGATCGTCCAGGAACTCGCCGGCACACTGCCCATTCCGGCCGTCTTCGCCGCGATCACCCGCTTCGGGGCCGCCGGACACCTCGCGGACGGCCGCCCGGACCTTCCCGAGGAGACCCTCGCCTACTGGGACGCCCTCGGCATCGACCCCGCGCGCACCCTCGACACCGCGCCGGTCACCGTCTGCGCGGCCGACGGCACCGACCCCAAACCCGTGCTCGACGCCCTGCGCGCGCTCGGCCTGACGGCCCGTACCGGAGCGATGGACACCGTGCCGGAGGAGGGCCTGTCCGTCGTCCTCGTCACGGACTACCTCGACCCGGTCCTGGAGCAGCGCAACGCCGCCCAACTCGCCGCCGGGCAGCCCTGGTTGCTGGCCAGGCTCAGCGGACTCGCCCCGTGGATCGGCCCGTTCCTCAAGCCCGACCACACCGGCTGCTGGTCCTGCCTCGCCCAGCGCCTCACCGGCAACCGCCAGCTGGAGCGCTATCTCGCCACCCGGCGCGGCGAGAGCGTCCCCCGCCACCCGGCCCGCGCGGCACTCGCCTCGGGCGCACTGGCCGCCGCCGGAATCCTGGCCACCGAGGCCGCCATGATCTCCGCCACCGGTGAACCCGCCGCGCTGTGCGGGCAGATGGTGACCCTGGAACTGCCGACCCTGCGCACCGAGACCCACGCGGTCGTACGCCAGCCGCAGTGCCCGTCCTGCGGCGACCCCAAGCTGGTGAGCGAGCGCAGCCCGAAGATCGTGCTGTCCGCGCAGGAGGCGCAGCACACCGGCGACGGCGGCTACCGGGTCGACCGTCCCGAGGACACCCTGGCCCGCCTGGACAAGCACATCAGCCCGTACTTCGGCGCCATCACCCGGCTCGTCTCGCACACCCCCGAGTCCAACACCCTGACCTACAGCTACTCGGCCGGCCACAACTTCGCCATGGTCAACGACAGCATGGATCTGCTGCGCCGCAACCTGCGCGGCCAGAGCGGCGGCAAGGGCCGCAGCGAGATCCAGGCCAAGGTCAGCGCCGTCTGCGAGGCCATCGAGCGCTACTCGGGCGTGTGGCGCGGCGACGAGGCCGTACGCCGGGCCGCCTACCGCGACCTGGACCCGGCGCTCGCGGTCCACCCGCGCAGCCTGCTGCACTTCTCCGACGGCCAGCTGGCCGGCCGCGAGACCTGGAACCAGGACCCCGCCAACCGGCTGCACAAGGTGCCCGACCCCTTCGACGAGAGCGCCCCGGTCGACTGGGCGCGGGGCTGGTCCCTCACCCACGACGAGGAGCGGCTCCTTCCGGCCGCGTACTCCTGGTACGGACACCCCGACCTCGACGACCACTTCTTCTGCATCTCCGACTCCAACGGCAGCGCCGCCGGCAACACCCTGGAAGAAGCGATCCTGCAGGGCCTGTGCGAGCTGACCGAGCGCGACGCGGTCGCCCTCTGGTGGTACAACCGGCTACGCCGCCCGGCCTTCGACATGGACTCCCTCGACGACCCGTACGTGGACCAACTGCGGTCGTACTACGACGCGATGGACCGCGACCTGTGGATGATCGACATCAGCTTCGACCTGGGAATGCCGGTGTACGTCGCCGCGTCCCGACGCCGGCACAGCGTCGAGGACATCATGGTCGGCTTCGGCGCGCACCCCGATCCCCGGATCGCGGCCTTCCGGGCGCTCACCGAGCTCAACCAGTTCCTGCCGATGATCGAACAGCGCGACGAGAACGGCGACACCGCCTATCTGGTCGACGACCTGGAGACCCTGACCTGGCTCAAGAAGGCCACGGTCGCGCAGGAGCCGTGGCTGCTGCCCGACCCGGATCAGCCCGCGACCGTGGTCGGCCCGCAGGCAGGCTTCGACCTCTCGGCGCGGATCCGCGACCAGGTGGACCGGATCCGGGAGGCCGGTTCCGAGGTGATCGTCCTCGACCAGACGCGCCCCGACCTGGAGCTGAACGTGGTCAAGGTGATCGCCCCCGGCCTGCGGCACTTCTGGCGGCGGCTGGGCGAGGGACGGCTGTACGACGCTCCCGTACGCCTCGGTCTGCTCGAACAGCCCACCGCGGAAGCCGACTTGAACAGCTGGAACGTCTTCTTCTGACCGTCGCCTCCGCATTTCGTCTCGTCGCGTCGCACGGGCGGGCCACGGCACTGCCGCGGCCCGCCTCCTCTCAGGGCGGGGAAGCCATGACCACCACAGCACCAGCACAGACGACCGCGACCTGCCTCGCGACGTACCGGCTGATCCCCGGTACGACTCTCGACGAGCAGGTCCTCACCACCCGCTTCGGCGAACTGCGCCTCAAAGGCCTGACGCCGGGCGCACTGGCCGCACTGCGCGCACTCGCCGGGGGAGACCTCACCGAGGCGCGGACCAGCGCACTGGTCGTCGCACAGGACGGCGAAATGGGCCTGCTGCGCTGGCAGATGCTGCGGGCGAGGCTCGACTCGATGGGCCTGTTCGAGCATGCGGTGTACGGGGTTCAGGGGGGCGAGCACGCGGTGTACGGGACACCGGGGGGCGAGCCCGCGGCCGGGGCCGAGCACGCGCGGTACGAGGGTCCCGCAGGTGTCCCGCACGGCCCCGAGGGTCCCGCAGACGCCCCGCCCGGCGGACCCCTCCTCGCCCGCCTCACCTCCGTCGGCCGGGGCAGCACCGCCCTCAAGCCCACCCCCACCGGCCCGGCCCGCCTCACCCGTCACGCGGTGATCCGCCCCGCCGAAGGCGGCCTCGCCCTCCAGGCCCCGGCCAGCCCCCTCTCCGTACAACTCACCGACGAAGCAGCCCCGTTCCTCGCCCGGCTGAGCAGCTGGACCGACCGCGTCCCCACCCCCGTACTGCGCCTCCTGGCCACCGCGGGGGCCCTCGCACCGGGCGGCCCCGACGACGACCCGGAGTCCGAGTCGCGCGGCAGCCTCCAGTGGGACCCGGTCGACCTCGCCTTCCACACCCGTACGAGAATTCCGGCCTCGGCCCCCGGATACGGCGGCACGTACCGGCACGCCGACCGCTTCGAGCCGCTGCCCGTCGCCGTACCGCCTGGCGAAGGGCGGCGGGTGCCCCTGCCGGTGCCCGACCTCGACGTGATCGCGGCCAAGGACCCGTCCCTCACCCAGGTGCTGGAGGAACGCTCCTCGATACGGGAGCACGACGCCGACGCCCCGCTGACCCTCGCCCGGCTCGGCGAACTCCTCTACCGCACCGTGCGCATCCGCTCCACGTTCACCGGCAGCGACGGCCAGGAGCTGGCCGACCGGCCGGTGCCCGCCGGGGGTTCGCTGCACGAGCTGGACGTCTATCCGCTGGTGTCGCACGTCGACGGCCTGGAGCCGGGCCTCTACCGCTACGCGTCCGACCGGCACGAGCTCGAACTGGTCGCCGCCGCAGGGCCGTTGACCGCGCCCCTGGTCAAGGAGGCCAGGGACGCCGCCATGATGGCCGCCGACCCCCAGGTCGTCCTGCTGGTCGCGGCCCGCTTCGGCCGGGTGATGTGGAAGTACGAGACGGTCGCCTACCCCCTGATCCTCAAGCACGTCGGCGTGCTCTACCAGACGTTCTACCTGGTGGGCACGGCGATGGGGCTGGCCGTGTGCGGTCTTGGCGGCGGGGACACGTCCGCGTTCGCCGCCGCCACCGGACACGACCCGCTCATGGAGGGCACCGTCGGCGAACTCGTGGTGGGCAGCCGTCCGCAGAGCCCCGCCGCAGGCGACTGAGCCGACACCGAACGATTCGTGGGGGGAGAGACCATCGTGCAGTTCCGCTACCAGGCCTTGCAGCGCAAGAGGGAACCCGACGAGCTGGACGCACCGGTCCTGCTCGCCGCACCCCGCGGCTGGATCGCCGTCTTCGTCGTCATGATCGTGATGGCCGGGGCCTGCGTCTGGGCCGCCTTCGCACGCATCGACGTCACCGTCGACGCACCGGGCGTCCTCAGCCACCCCGGCGGCACCAGCCAGGTGCAGAGCCCCTACACGGGGATGGCCCGCGAGCTGCTCGTCCGGCCGGCCCAGCAGGTACGGGCAGGTCAGGCGGTGGCCCGGCTGACCGACGGCGCGGGACGCGTCCGTACCGTCACCAGCCCGTTCGCCGGAAAGGTCATCAGCGCGACGATGACCAGCGGCCAGATCGTCCGGGTCGGCTCCACCCTCGCCACCGTGGAACGCACCGACCTGCCCGGCGACCGCCTGGTCGCCCTGGTCTTCGTCCCCGCCGACCAGGCCGCCAGGCTGGTCCCGGGCCGTCCCGTCGCGCTGTCGGTGTCGACCGCGCCCCCGGCCGCGTACGGGCTGCTGCGCGGCACGGTCGCACGGATCGACCCGTACCCCCTCACCCGGGAGGCCCTCGCCTCACTGGTCGGCGGCGATCTCGCCGCGGACGGCTACCACAAGGGCCAGGCCCCGCGCCTGGTCACCGTGGACCTGCTGCCCGACCCTCAATCGGCGTCCGGATACGCCTGGTCGACCACCCACACCCCGCCCGTCGCGCTCGGTTCACAGACGTCGGTGTCGGCCTCCATCGAGCTGCGCACCCAGTCGCCGCTCGATCTGGTCCTGGGCCGTTGAGTTGAGGAGACTCCCATGACCGACACCAAGACCCCTGCGACGGCACCCGCGCCACCTCCTGCCGTACGGCGTCCCCGCCGCGCCGCCTCCCGGTCACGGCGCCGGGCCAGGCGCCGGGCCCACCGCGTGCCCACCGTCCTCCAGATGGAGTCCGTGGAGTGCGGTGCGGCCAGCCTGGCCATGGTCCTGGCCCACTACGGGCGCCACGTACCCCTGGAGGAACTGCGGGCCCTGTGCGGTGTCTCCAGGGACGGCGCGAAGGCCAGCTCGCTGATCGCCGCCGCCCGCTCCTTCGGGATGGTCGCCCGCGGTTTCCAGGCCGAGGCGGACCTGCTGCGCGCGCAGCAGGGCCCGGTGATCATCTTCTGGGCGTTCCAGCACTTCATGGTGGTCGAGGGCATCTCGACCCGGTTCGGCCGGACCCTGGTGGCCGTCAACGACCCGGCCGGCGGGCCGCGGTTGATGGAGTGGTCGGAGTTCGACTCGGGCTTCACCGGGATCATGCTCACCTTTGAGCCGGGACCCGACTTCCGCACCGGTGGACGCCGCACATCCACCGCCGCAGCCCTGCTCGGCCGCCGGCTGCCCTCCGGGCGCGCGCTCCCGCTGGTCCTCCTGGCCAGCCTCCTCCTGGTGATCCCCGGCATCATCGGCGCCGCCTACCAGCGTGTCTTCATCGACCGCATCCTCGGCGCCGGGTCCACCGGCGCGGTGCTGCCCCTGGTGGGGGCGATGGCGGGCACCGCCCTGATGATCTTCGTACTCACCTCCGTCCAGCAGCACTACCTGCTCCGGATGGAGATCCGCGCGGGCCTGATCGGCTCGGCGCGCTTCTTCCGCCATCTGCTGCGCCTGCCCATCGAGTTCTTCCTCCAGCGCAGGCCCGCCGAGGTCGCCAAGCGGGTCGCGGGCAACGACACCGTCGCGATGATCCTCTCCCGCGACCTCGCCGCCACGGTCATCAACCTCGTCCTGGTGGTCTTCTACGGCGGCCTGATGCTGCGCTACGACGCGATCCTCGGCGCCATCGGCCTGCTCAGCGTCGCGCTCAACATGATCGTGCTGCAACTGGTCGCCCGCTCCCGCAAGGACGCGGTCGGCGCACTGCGCACGGACCGCGGCAGCCTGGTCGGCACCACCTTCGCCACCCTCTCGACGATCGAGTCGGTCAAGGCGACCGGCGCCGAACCCGACGCCTTCACCCGCTGGGCGGGCTTCCTCGCCAAGGTCACCTCCGCCCAGCAACGCCTGGGCCAGGCCACCGCCGTACTCATCGTCATCCCCCCGCTCCTCGCGGTCGTCAACATCGGCGTCCTCCTCCTGGTGGGCGGCCTGCGCGTGGTCGACGGCGCCCTCAGCGTCGGCATCCTCGTCACCTTCCAGACCCTGCTTGCCGCCCTCAGCCGCCCGGTCACCCAGCTCACCAACCTGGGCAGCCGCCTCCAGGACCTGGACGCCGACCTCAAACGCATCCACGACGTGGAGAAATACCCCCAGGCCCGCTGCTTCGACCCGACCGCCCCGGGCAACGGCGAGGCCCCGGGGGCCGGTGGCACCCCGGTCAACCGCCTCGACGGCGAACTCACCCTCCGCGACGTCACCTTCGGCTACGGCCCCCTCGCCCCACCGGTCGTCACCGGCCTCAGCCTCACCGTCGCCCCCGGCTCCCGCACCGCCGTAGTCGGCGGCTCGGGCAGCGGAAAGTCCACCGTCGGCCGCCTCCTGACCGGCCTCTACGAACCCCGCTCCGGCCAGATCCTGCTCAGCGGCCGCCCCCGCGAGGAGATCGGCCGCACGGTCCTCGCCGCTTCGATGGCGTACGTCGACCAGGACATCGCCCTCTTCGCCGGCACGGTCCGCGACAACCTGACCCTCTGGGACGACACCGTCCCCGACGAGGTCGTCCTGGACGCACTGCACGACGCGGCGGTCTTCGACGAGGTGATGGCCCGGCCCGGCGGCCTCAACGCCACCGTGTGGGAACACGGCGGCAACTTCAGCGGCGGCCAGCGCCAACGCCTCGAACTGGCCCGCGCACTGGCCGCCCGCCCCACGCTCCTGGTCCTCGACGAAGCGACCAGCGCACTGGACCCCGCCACCGAACGGACCGTCATGGACAACCTGCGCCGCCGGGGCTGCGCCTGCCTGATCATCGCCCACCGCCTGTCCACGGTGCGCGACGCCGACGAAATAGTCGTACTCGACCGGGGCCAGGTCGCCGAACGAGGCACCCACGACGAACTCGTCGCGGCAGGCGGCAGCTACGCGGCCCTGTTCGAGTCCAGCACCGCGGAGGAGCGTGACGCCCTGTGAACACCCCGTTCCCCGAGAACACTCCCACCCCCGACAGCACCCCCACCCACCCCACTCCGCCCTCCGACAACACGCCGACCAAGGCCCCCCCGACACCCGCTGCCGCACCGACCGAGGGTGCCTCGGCTCCTGGCCTCCCGCCCACCGAGGACGCCCCCACTCCCGCCCGCACCCCCACCCCTCACGCTCCGCCCTCCGGCATCGCGCCTGCCAGGGGCGGCGCCCCAGCCCCTGACCTCCCGCCCACCGAAGTCTCCCCGAGCCCCGGCACCACCCTCACCGCCGCGCCCGCGATCGCGCCCGCCCGAACCCTCTGCCTCGATGCCCCCGGGCAGCTCCTCTACATCGAGTCCGGTGCGGCCGACCTCTTCGCCGTCGACCGCGGTACCGATACCGCCCGTGCCGGTCGCCGGCATTTCCTCTGTCGGGCCGGGGCCGGGGCCCTGTTGCTGTGCGGGACCTCCGACGAGCGGCGGCACACCGTGATCGCCCGGCCCGTGCTGGACTCGCGGCTCACCCGGCTTCCGCTCTCCGTCCTCGACGACATCCGGGCGGGCCGCGCCACCCTCCCGCAGCCGGCCGGTGCCCGGCCCGTCGAGCTCGACCACGCCCGTCTCCTCGACGGGCTCACCCTCGGCCTCACCACCCTCGCCGAGGTCTTTCCCGGCTCCCTGCCGCCACGGCAGTTCACCTCGCTCAGCCCCTCCGGGATCACCGAGCTCGCGGAGCACGACGTGACCCGGTCCGTCGACGGACTGCGCTTCGTACGGGTGGAGTCCGGGCTGGTCGACCTCGGCGACCCGGCCACCGAGAACGGCACCCCCGGCGACCTGGGCACCGAAACCGACGAACTCCCCCTGGAATCCGCGGGTCCTGGAGCCGTGGTCTGCCTCACCGAGCGCGACTGGCTGCGCGCTCGCACCCCCGCCCGGCTGACCACGGGATCCCTCCTCGACGTGTACCGGCAGGGCCGGCTCATCGCCGTGCTCACCGGGCACGCCGCCCGGCTGCGCACCACCGTCGACCACCGCATCGCCGTCCTGCGCAGCAGCGAACGCGCCGAACTCGCCGCGCGCGCCGCCAAGGACGAAGCCGTCCTGTCCACCACCGTGCGCAGTTTCGACGCCGTCCTGCACGACACCGAGGCCCGCGTCCGGCTCGCCGACGTCGCGACCGACCCGCCCCTGCTCGCCGCCGTACGGCTCGTCGCGTCCCGGCAGGGCTTCTCCGTACGTCCTCCCGTGCAAGGCAGCGGCCGGCGCAGGTCCGACGGTGACGACCTGCGTGCGATCGCTCTCGCCTCGGGCGTCCGCACCCGGGGCGTCCGGCTCGACGGCCGCTGGTGGACGACCGACCTCGGCCCGATGGTCGGCTACCGCACCGCGGGCCGGCCCGTCGCCCTCCTCCCGCTCGGCCGCGGGTACGTCATGGTCGACGACGGCCGCGTCACCCCCGTCACCGACCAGGCCGCGGTCCTCCTGCGCAACCAGGCCGTGGTCCTCTACCGCCCCCTCCCCGAAGCCGTGCGCGACGTCCCGAGCCTGCTGCGCTTCGGCCTCTCACCGTCCCTGGGACACGGCCGCGACCTGAGCCGGTTCGCCGTGACCGCCGTCCTGGTCGCGGTGATCGGGCTGGTCATCCCGGTGATGACCGGCAAGGTGCTCGGCACCTTCGTCGCCGCCGCCGAACGCGACCTGATCGTGCAGGGCGCCCTGGTCGTGATGGCCTCGGGGCTGGTGACCGCCATGCTCTCGGTCGTCCAGAACCTCGCCGTACTGAGGATGGAGAGCCGGGCCGGCGCAGCCATGCAGGCCGGCCTCTGGAACCGGCTGCTCTCCCTGCCCGCCGCCTTCTTCACCCGCTACTCCACCGGCGAACTCGGCACCACCGTCCTCGGCGTCACCGCCGCCCAGGAACTCCTGTCCGGCATGCTCACCACCGCCGTACTCGCCCTGATGACCGGCCTGGCCAACCTGGCACTGGTCTTCGCCTACGACGTACGCCTGGCCCTGCTCGCCGTCGCCCTCACCGGCTTCGGCGTCCTCGTCGCCGCCGTCGCCGGACGACTCCAACTGCGCTGGGCCCGCCGCGAGTACCAGCACGAACAGGCCATGTCCGCCATGGTCTTCCAGTTGCTCACCGCCATGCCCAAGCTGCGGGTCGCCGCCGCCGAGGAGCGGGCCTTCGCCGAGTGGACCCGGCTCGCCGCGCACGGCCACACCCTCTCCGCCCGGGTCCGCCGCATTCAGAACGCGGTCACCACCTTCAACGCGGGTTTCCCGCTGGTGTGTTCGGCGATCGTTTTCGCCGTGACTGCGGGGGCGCTGCACGGGCAGATTCCGCTCGCCACCTTCCTGCCGTTCTACGCCGCCTTCAATCTGCTGCTGTCGGCGGGACTGCAGTTCACGGCCGCCGCAGTCACTGCCGTAGGCACCGTACCGATGCTGGAAAAGCTCGCGCCGATCCTCGAAGCGACCCCGGAGAACGACGGCACCAAGGCCGATCCGGGCGACCTCTCCGGCCGGGTCTCGGTCTCCCACCTGTCCTTCAGGTACGGGCAGGACGGCCCGCTCGTCCTCGACGACATCAGCCTCACCGCGCAGCCGGGGGAATTCATCGCCGTGGTCGGCGCGTCGGGCAGCGGCAAGTCGACCCTGCTGCGGCTGCTGCTCGGCTTCGAGACACCGCTGTCGGGCAGTGTGCTGTACGACGGCCAGGACCTCGCCGAGCTCGACATCTCGGCGGTACGCCGCCAGTGCGGAGTCGTCCTCCAGAACGGCGCGCTCCAACCGGGCGGGATCCAGGCCAACATCGTCGGCTCCGCCGGGCACACCCTCGACGACGCCTGGACGGCCGCGGAGATGGCGGGCCTCGCCGACGACATCCGGGCCATGCCGATGGGCATGGACACCGTACTGTCCGAGGGCACCAACACCCTCTCCGGCGGCCAGCGCCAACGCCTCATGATCGCAAGGGCGTTGGTGGCCCGCCCCCGGCTGGTCTTCTTCGACGAGGCGACCAGCGCCCTGGACAACCCCACCCAGAGCCTCGTCGCCGAGAGCACCCGCCGGCTGAACGCCACCCGGCTGGTCATCGCCCACCGGCTGTCCACCGTGATCGACGCGGACCGCATCGTCGTCATGGCGGGCGGCCGGATCGTCCAGCAGGGCACCTACGAGCAGCTGCTCGCGGAGACCGACGGGCTGTTCGCCCGGCTGGCCGGACCCCAACTGTCGTGAACGCAAGGCCCGTTGCCCTCCGCCGTACCATGACAAGTGCTCTGTGCAAGGAGATCGCAAAACGGCCCACGCCCCACAGGCCCCGGTGTCACGATCACCCGAGTTTCACCACCCCCGCACGCCGCCCCCGCACCGCGCACGGCGTACCGAAAAATGAGCAGAGGACACCGCCATGAGCGAGCGACCGCAGACCGCAGTCACCAACCCGAACGTGATCTTCCCCGTCCTCTACGCGCTGGTCGTCATCGTGGTCGGCGCACTGGCCGACGGTAAGGTCACGGCCATCGTCGCCGTGGTGGGCGCCGTACTGCTGGGTCTCTACTTCGCGTTCGGCCGCCGGGGCCGCACCCGCAACTGACGTACGAGCGGGGCCCGTTCAGCAGAACGGACCCCGCTCGCGGCGACCACCGCAGGCACCCCTCAGGCGGCCTCGGGCTCCTGCTGCTGCGCGGCGGCGGCCATCCTGGCCCGCCCCTTCTTCCCGGTCTGGATCGTGTACGTCATGAGTCCGGCCAGCACCACGAACGGCAACACGTTCGACACCCCGACCATGGTCTTGGTGTCGAGCGCGAACGTGAGCGCCACGCGCACCGCGGACTCGACGAGGAACGCCACGCCCCAGATGACGGTCAGCCGCCGCTGGCTGCTCCGGAACCCGGGATACGCCTCCCAGAGGCCGTTCCAGCGCGCGATGGACTCCTCGCTCCCGTCGGTCGCGAACTTCCGCCCGAAGTAGAACATCACCGGGCGCGCCAGCAGCAGGGTTCCCAGGAACGCCAGCCCCAGCAGGCCGGTCAGGGCGGAGTCCTTGATGAAGACGAGCTTCTCGCTCCTGAAGGCGAACGCGCCCACGGCACTCAGCAGCAGCAGGAGCAGGATCATCACTCCGAACTCGTCGACGCGCCGGTTGATCGCGAAGAAGATGCCCACCTCCACCAACGGCCACCCGGCGATGAGGAAGAGCGCCGTCACCGGCTGTACGCCGTGGTCGGTGAGCATCCCGTACGTCACCCAGGGCAGCACCACGCTGAACAGGATGGTCGGGCCCCAGTTGAGCAGGACGGATTTGGGCATGGAGGATCCCCCAGGTCGCGATCACGAGAAAGGCCGAGCGGCAGCACGCGAGAGAAAGACCTCCGGAGTACGAGCCCCTCGGATCCTAGAAGATCAACTTCCTGGCGGACCCGGCTTTGCCCACGCTTTGCAGCCTCCCCGCCCAACCATGACGCAAGAGGCCTCCCCGACCCCGACCGCGGCCCTGACCGCGGCCCTGACCGCGGCCCCGGCCCCGACCGCGCCGCCGTTCAGCGCCGCGACCGCACGATCGTGAACACCGCGCCCTCCGGGTCCGCGACCACCGCGAGTCGGCCGTACGCGCCCTCGCGCGGTGGCTGCAGGACGTGGCCACCGAGATCCGAGACCAGCCGGGCCGACTCGTCGGTGTCCTCGACCTCGAAGTACGTCATCCAGTGCGCGCCCCGGTCGCGGGGCAGCGCGTGGCCCACGCCGTGCAGCGAGGCCACCGGGTGCTTGTCGACCAGCAGCGTCGTGAAGTCGAAGTCGGCCGAGACGACCGCCTCCGCGTCGTAGCCGAACACCGCCTGGTAGAACTTCACGATGCCGGCCGTCTCGCGCGTCACCAGCTCGTTCCAGACCGGCGTCCCCGGCGCCCCGGCGACGGCCGTGCCCCGGTGGTTCGCCGCCTGCCAGAGACCGAACACCGCGCCCGCCGGGTCGGCCGCGAGCACCATCCGCCCCGCGTCGCCCGCGTCCAGCGGGCCGACCGCGACGGTGCCGCCGCTGCTGGTGATCGCCTGCGCGGTCGCCCCGGCGTCGTCGGTCGCCATGTAGGGCGTCCAGGCGGTGGGCAGATGCCGGTCGGCGGGCAGCTGCCCGATGCCGGCGACCTCGTGCCCGTCGAGCACGGCCCGGACGTACGGGCCGAGCTGCACGGGGCCCGGCAGGAACTCCCAGCCGAACAGGGCGCCGTAGAACTCCTGGGTGCCGGCCAGTCGGTGCACCATCAGGCTCACCCAGCACGGGGTGCCGGGCGTGTGCCGTGCGGCAGCCTCGGTCATCGTCTTGTCTCCTCGGACCATTCGTGGTGGCCGTAACAGGATGACGACCGGTGCACGAGTGCGCACCAAGTCGTTACGGGGCGTGCACGCCGTTGTGCGGTACGGATTCGTGCCCCGTGCAGATGCTTGCACCACCCGGCGTGCGGCGCGCCCCAACCGCGCCGCGCGTCCCGTTTCGACCTCGTTACGAGACGGTCGGCCCCGAGAGGCGTTCCGGGCGGGCCGGGTGCTGCGCGAGGATGGCCCCCATGAACGCCATCATCTCCGCAGCCGACCTCGCGAGCGAGTCGGCAGGCCCCCGTCCGCCCGTCCTCCTCGACGTCCGCTGGCAGCTCGGCGGCCCGAATCTGCGCCCCGACTACGAGGCCGGCCACCTGCCCGGCGCGGTCTTCGTCGACCTGGACGCGGAGCTTGCCTCAGCCCCTGGTTCCGGCGGCCGGCACCCGCTGCCCGACCCGGCGGACTTCGGTGCGGTGATGCGCGGGGCCGGAGTCCGCGCGGGGACGCCGGTGGTCGTGTACGACGGCGGGCTCGGCTGGGCGGCGGCGCGCGCCTGGTGGCTGCTGCGCTGGACCGGGCATAAGGACGTACGCGTACTGGACGGCGGGCTCGCGGCCTGGCAGGGCGAGCTCTCCACGCAGACCCCGGCCCCCGACGAGGGTGATTTCCAGCCAGTTCCGGGCGGCGTGGGACTGCTGGACGCCGACGCCGCGGCGGAACTCGCGGACAAGGGGCTGCTGCTCGACGCCCGCGCCGCCGAGCGCTACCGGGGCGACGTCGAGCCCATCGACCGGATCGGCGGCCACATCCCCGGCGCGGTCTCCGCCCCCACCAGCGAGAACACCGCTGCGGACGGCCGCTTCCTGCCCGCGGCGGAACTCAAGGACCGCTTCGGGGCCCTGGGCGCCTCCCGGGTGCCGGCCGTCGGCGTGTACTGCGGGTCCGGGGTCTCCGGCGCCCACCAGGTGCTGGCCCTGGAGCTCGCGGGCATCCCGGCGGCGCTGTACGCGGGCTCCTGGTCCGAGTGGTCATCGGACGCGTCCCGCCCGGTGGCCACCGGACCCGAACCGCGCTAGCCGTACGCATGACGAGGGGCCCGTACGCCGGACGTACGGGCCCCTCGTCACGACGGCGTACCCGCCGTCTACTCCTGCTTCTTGCGGCGCGTACCGAAGACGATCTCGTCCCAGCTGGGCACCGCGGCCCGGCGGCCCGGACGCACTCCGTCAGCCTCGGCCTGCCGGTCCGTCGTCCCGACCAGGCGGTCCCGGTGCCCGGCCACGGCACGGGGCATCAGTACATCCGCGTACGCCGATCCCGCACCCGCGGAGGCCGCGGGCGGCTCCTCCGGCACGGACTCCTGCTCGTCCAGATCGATCGGGGACGGGGGCTCGGGAGGCGCCGGCGGAGCAGGCCGCTCCGGTACGACCATGTCGCCCCGGAAGCTGGGCACCGCCTCAAGAAGGCTGGTCAGCGAGTCGCGGTCGTTGCCGCCCTCGTCGGCGTCCAGTGCGGCCGGGGGCGCAGGGCGCTCCAGCTGCCGGTCCAGGGCGCGGTCGAGCGGCCGGTCCAGGGAACGGTCGAGGGCGCGGTCCAGCGGCCGCTCCAGAGAACGGTCCAGGGCGCGGTCCAGCGGCCGGTCGCGCGGCAGCCGCGCGATCCGGGGCACGAACGGGAAGCTCGGCTCGGGAGCCGCCGGAATGTCGTCGCTCTCGCCGATCAGCGAGCGCGCCTCGTCGTCCACGGCCGCGACCAGCCTGCGCGGCGGGTCGTACGTCCAGCTCGCCGAGTGCGGTTCGCCCGCGACCCGGTAGACGAGGAGGACCTCCCAGGTGCCGTCGTCGCGGCGCCAGGAGTCCCACAGCACGGTCTCCTTGTCGGCGCCGCGCAGCAGCAGACGCTCCTGCACCGCCTCGCCGAGCTGGGGTCCCGCGTTCTCGCCGGGCCGGCGGACCGGGGTCTTGCGGGCTCGCTCGGCCATGAAGGCGCGCTCGGCGAGCACGGGGCCCTCGAAGCGGCGCACCCGGTCGACCGGGATACCGGCCATCTGGGCGACCTCTTCGGCCGAGGCTCCGGCTCGTATCCGCGCCTGGATGTCGCGAGGGCGGAGGTGACTCTCCACCTCGATCTCGATCTGGCCGAGGCGGGCGCGGTCGTTGCGGACGGCGGCACGCAGTCGCTCGTCGATCGGAAGCGTGTACTCCGTGCTGTCCGCAGCCTTCAAAACCAGCCGTGTGCCGTCGTTGCTGACGGCCACGACACGCAGTTCGGGCATGGGGACCTCCCGGGTGGTGCCTGCCGACGTCACGTGCGTCGCTGCTTCCGCTAGTCGAGTGTGGCCTGCCCGGGTGCAGCCTGCCACTACCTTGCCGTGTTGCCCGGCGTGTCGGGCATTGCGCCCTGGTTCGCCGTTATGGCACGGTGACCTGTTGTCGACGCAAAGTAACCATTGGTCACCCTGTGTAGCAGGTACCCGTTCGATGCCGTGGCGCCGCCGGTGCGAGTGCCGTTCGGCCCCCTCCCGAAGGGTCCGGACGCCCATGGGGGAGACCGGATCCAGGGCTCGCCACAGTACTCCATTCGGGCCACATGGGTGGACCGGCGCGCCACCGAAGTTCTCCCCGCGCACGGGAGTTGCTGCGCCTCCTGGGGGTCAACCTCATGAGGCCCCTCATGCCCCCACTGACGGGGCATGACGCCGTCAAGTGTCCTGATTCACAGAAAGACCAGAAGCGGAACTATTCACTTCGCCCAAATGTCTATTCCAGTAGCAAGGTGGAACGGATGGGCAAACAGGGGCTGTAGATGGACAAGAAGCTTGATACCGGTGAAGAACCGGTCAAGCGCCGCATCGACCTGAGCGTGGCGCAGGTCGCGGGCAGTGCCGTGGCCGCCGTGGTCGCGGCCGTGCTGGCATCCCAGCTGGGTGTGTACGGAACGGTCATCGGCGCCGGTGTGGTCAGCGTGGTCGCGACCAGCGGCGGAACGATTTTCCAGCACTTCTTCCGGCGCACCGGGGAGCAGCTGCGCGAGGTCACCGTCCACGCGAAGCCGAAGGGCCGGCAGCCGTACGTCGACGACGCCACACGGGTGCTGCGGTCGGTCGAGGTGCCGACGGGCCTGGGGAAGGGGCAACCCTCGGAACCCTCGGGGCTTCCCGGGGCCCTTCCCGAGGACGGGGAGTTCACCGAGGCCACCGTGCACGGCACGCGCGTGCGTGGCTGGAAGCGGTCGGCGATCGGGGCGGCGGTGGTGTTCGCGGTCGCGATGGGCGGGATCACGACGTACGAGCTTCTCTCGGGCCACGACCTCAGCGACGGCAAGGGCACCAGCGTCGTGAACTTCGTCCGCGGCGGCGGCGAGAAGAAGGACCCGCCCGCCGAAACGCCCACCACCACCGGCCCCGGCAGCAGCACCCCGGACACGGACCGGACCCCCGGCAAGGACACCGGCGGCCGGACCCCCGGTCCCGGCACCAGCGCGAGCACGGGCACCGGCACGAACGGCACCGGCGGCCAGGAGACGCCCGACCCCGGCGCCACCACTCCCGCCCCGGACCCGAGCAAGGACGCCGCGAGCGGTGGCGGCGAGAGCCCGCCGCCCACCTCGCCCGCGAAGGAGACGCCGAAGGGCAACGCGGACAGCGGCGACGGCAAGGGGACGGACGGCACTGATGCCGCCCGGAGCGCCGCCGGCGGCGCCGAGCGCGCCCCCGCCTCCGCCGGGAGCACCCAGGCCCCGTAACGGCCCGTCGGGCACCCGGCGGCGGAGCTCCGTCAGTCGCCCAGCACCCGCCGCAGGTAGTCGTTGCCGAACAGCCGGTCCGGGTCGAGCCGGTCGCGCACCGCGGTGAACTCCGCGAAGCGGGGGTACGCGGCCGACAGGTACTCGGCGTCGCGGGTGTGCATCTTGCCCCAGTGCGGACGGCCGCCGTGCGCCGTCATGATGCGCTCGACAGCGGTGAAGTAGCCCTGGTAGGGCGTGCCCTTGTACATGTGCACCGCGATGTAGGCGCTCTCCCGGCCGAAGGCGGTCGAGAGCGGGATGTCGTCGGCGGGGGCGGTGCGCACCTCCACCGGGAAGCTGATCCGCAGCGGCGAGCGCTCGACCATCGCCCGTACCTCGCGCAGCGCCTCCACCGCCGCCTCGCGCGGAACGGCGTACTCCATCTCCACGAAGCGGACGCGGCGCGGGCTCGTGTAGACCTTGTACGGAATATCCGTGTATGTACGGGCGGACAGGGCGCGGCTGGAGAGCTTGGCGATCGCGGGGACGGTGCGCGGCACGGCCCGGCCCAGCGAACAGACCACCTGGAAGAGCCCGTTGGACAGGAACTCGTCCTCGATCCAGCCGGCCACCTTTCCGGGCGGGGCGGCGGGGCCCAGGCTGCGGTTGTTGCGCTTGGTGCTGCAGTTGCCGGTGTGCGGGAACCAGTAGAACTCGAAGTGCTCGTTCTCGGCCACGAGCGCGTCGAACTCCGAGGTGACCTTGTCGAAGGCCATCGGCTCCTCGCGGGCGGTCAGGAAGAAGACCGGCTCCACGGCGAAGGTGAGCGCGGTGATGATGCCGAGCGCGCCGAGGCCCAGCCGGGCGACCGCGAAGACCTCCGGATTCTCCTTCTCCGAGCAGGTGAGGATCCGGCCGTCGGCGGTGAGCAGCTCAAGTGCCTTGATCTGGGCGGCGAGCGAGGCCGAATCACGGCCGGTGCCGTGGGTTCCGGTGCTGGTGGCACCGGCCACCGTCTGCTCCATGATGTCGCCCATGTTCGTCAGCGACAGGCCCTCGCGGGCCAGCGCGACATTGAGCCGCTTGAGCCCGGTGCCCGCCTCCACCGTGACCGTGCCGGCCTCGCGGTCGATGTGCCGGATGCCGGTGAGCAGGTCGGGGCGGATGTGCACGCCGTCGGTGGCGGCGACGGCGGTGAAGGAGTGGCCCGTGCCGACCGGCTTCACCTTCAGTCCTTCGGCGGCCGCCCTGCGTACCGTCTCGGCGAGTTCCTCGACCGAGGAGGGGGTCACCGCCCGCGCGGGGCGGGCGGTGACGTTGCCCGCCCAGTTATGCCACGCGCTGTTCGTCCTTGTGGTGTCGCTCATCGGCGCCGTGCCCTCCCCGAGTCGGTGCCGGCCTGCCGAGCCGGCGGTACCCCAGGAACGCCACCGCGGCCGCGAGAGCCCCCGACACGACGGGCACCACGTACGCCGCGTCCGCCCCCATCCCGTCGACCGCCCACCCTGCGGCGGACGAACCGAGCGAGACGCCGACGGCGAGACCCGTACTGGTCCAGGTCATGCCCTCGGTCAGCTTGGTGCGGGGTACGTGCTGTTCGACGAGGGCCATCGTGGTCACCATCGTCGGTGCGACGGCCAGGCCCGCGACAAAGAGCGCCACGGCCAGAAACGGCAGGTTCCCGGCCAGTTGGAGGGGGATCATACTCACGGCCATCGCACACACACCCAGCAGCCACCTCTTTGTGGCTGCGCCCTTGAAGTGCAGCAGCCC
This sequence comes from Streptomyces sp. NPDC048442, assembly GCF_040651475.1. NCBI lineage: Bacteria > Bacillati > Actinomycetota > Actinomycetes > Kitasatosporales > Streptomycetaceae > Streptomyces > Streptomyces sp. NPDC048442. Next base: position 23,054 of record NZ_JBEZKB010000023.1, on the reverse strand, counting down.
GAACACCGCGCCCGCCAGGCACGATCCGAGCGCGTACGCGGCCAGCACCAGGCTCGCCGCAGCCTTGTGGCCCTGCTCCTCGGCGAACGCCACGGTGACCACGTCGATCGACCCGAAGACGGCGCCGATGGCGGCGAAGGTGGCCACCAGGACCTGGAGCCCGGCGGACTTCAGCGCCGAGCCGCCGTTGCCGCCGGGCCCACGCGGATGAGGAACCGGCTCGGTGGCGCGCTGGGAGGTCAGCCAGAAGACGCCCACCAGCAGGAAGACGCCCGCGATCAGCGGCCCCGCCTCCGGGAACCAGGCCGTGGACAGACCGATCGAGGCGATCGGCCCGAAGATGAAGCACACCTCGTCGGCGATCGACTCCCAGGAGTACGCGGTGTGCAGCTCGCGCGGCGAGCCCCGGTAGATCGCCGCCCAGCGGGCCCGGACCATCGACCCGACGCTGGGCACCGTGCCCGCGCCCGCCGCGAACACGAACAGCGTCCAGTCGGGGGCGCCCTGCTGGGCGCAGACCAGCAGCCCGGCGACCGCGACGGCGGAGATCAGCGTCGCCGGGCGCAGTACCCGGCTCTGCCCGTGCCGGTCGACCAGCCGGGAGATCTGCGGGCCGAACACGGCGGCGGACATCGCGAGCGTCGCGGAGAGCGCGCCCGCCAGCCCGTAACGGCCGGTGAGCTGGGAAATCATGGTGACGATGCCGATGCCCATCATGGACAGGGGCATCCGGCCGAGCAGGCCGGCCGCCGAGAACCCCTTGGAGCCGGGGGCGGCGAATATGGCGCGGTAGGGACTGGACAACTGAGGTTTCCGCCGATCAGGCGCGCACGGGGGGCGGGCGCCGACAACACGTGTAAATGGTTCGTACAGATATCCGTACAGGTTACGTACCGAATCGGCGCTCCGACAGTGTGATCTGTGTCGGGTGCAGGCGCTCCCGAGGCGGGTGGCAGGATCGGGGGCATGCCTGATCAGCCCGACGCAGTCCTCGAAACGGCGCCCGACGCAGCGCCCGACCCGGCCCCTTACGACGCCCTGCTGCTGCTCTCCTTCGGCGGCCCCGAGGGCCCGGACGACGTGGTTCCGTTCCTGCAGAACGTGACTCGCGGCCGGGGCATCCCCGAGGAGCGCCTCAAAGAGGTGGGGCAGCACTACTTCCTGTTCGACGGGATCAGCCCGATCAACGAACAGAACCGCAAGCTGCTCGACGCCCTCCGCGAGGACTTCGCCGCGCACGACCTGGCAGGCCTCCCGGTCTACTGGGGCAACCGCAACTGGGCCCCGTACCTGACCGACACCCTGCGCGAGATCACCCGTGAAGGACACCGCCGCATCGCCGTCCTCGCCACCAGCGCGTACGCCTCGTACTCGGGCTGCCGCCAGTACCGCGAGAACCTCGCCGAGTCCATCGCCCTCCTCAAGGAGGAGGGCCTGGAGCCGCCGCGCGTCGACAAGCTGCGGCACTACTTCAACCATCCCGGCTTCGTACGCCCGATGGCGGACGGCGTCCTGAGGTCCCTGGCGGAACTCCCCGAGGCCGTGCGCGCGGGCGCCCACCTCGCCTTCACCACCCACTCCATCCCGACCGCCGCCGCGGACACCTCGGGGCCGGCCGAGGCGCACGGCGAGGGCGGCGCGTACGTCGCCCAGCACCTGGACGTCGCCCGGCTGATCGCCGAGGCCGTGCAGGAGGCGACCGGCGTCGCGGACCGCCCCTGGGAGCTGGTCTACCAGTCGCGCTCCGGCGCCCCGCACATCCCGTGGCTGGAGCCGGACATCTGCGACCACCTGGAGGCCCTGCACGAAGCGGGCGCCCCGGCCGCAGTCATGGTCCCCATCGGCTTCGTCTCCGACCACATGGAAGTCCTGTACGACCTGGACACCGAGGCCACCGCGAAGGCCGCCGAACTGGGTCTGCCCGTCGCCAGGTCCGCGACCGTCGGCGCCGACCCGCGGTTCGCCGCCGCCGTGCGCGAACTGGTGCTGGAACGCGCTGCGGGCGAGCGCGGCGTCACCGTCCGGCCCTGCGCGCTGGGCGCGCTCGGCCCGAGCCACGACCTGTGCCCGGTCGGCTGCTGCCCGGCGCGGGCCCCGAAGCCCGCCGCCGCGGGCGCCGACAGCCCGTACGCCTGATCCGTACCGCCGGGAGACCTGATCCGTACCTCTGGGAGAGCCGTGACCGACGCCCTGCAGAACGAACTGCTCGCCATCGCCCTGGAAGCCGCCCGCCGGGCCGGTGCACTGCTGCGCGACGGCCGCCCCGACGACCTCGGGGTGGCCGCCACCAAAACCAGCTCCGTCGACGTCGTCACCGAGATGGACATCGCCGCCGAGAAACTGATCACCGGCTTCCTCGCCGAGAGGCGCCCCGACGACGGGGTGCTCGGCGAGGAGGGTGCCTCCTCCGAGGGCAGCAGCGGCGTCCGCTGGGTGGTCGACCCGCTCGACGGAACCGTGAACTACCTCTACGGACTGCCCACTTGGGCCGTCTCGATCGCCGCAGAGTATGAGGGAGAGACGCTGGTCGGCGTCGTCGAGGCCCCGCTGCGGCGCGAGACGTACCGCGCGGTGCGAGGCGGCGGCGCGTACTGCGACAGCCCCTCGGGCACCGGCCGGAAGCTGAGCGTCCGCCCGGCCCCGCCGCTCGACCGGGCACTCATCGGCACCGGTTTCGGGTACCTCGCCGAGCGGCGGAAGCGGCAGGCCGAGATCGCCGGACGGCTGATCCCTGGCTTCCGCGACATCCGGCGCGGCGGGTCGGCGGCCATCGACCTGTGCGACGTGGCGGCCGGGCGGCTCGACGGGTACTACGAGCGTGGGCTCAACCCCTGGGACCTGGCGGCCGGCGACCTGATCGCCCGCGAGGCGGGCGCCCTGACCGGCGGCAGGCCGGGAGAGCGCCCCTCGGGGGAGCTGGCCCTCGCGGCCCCGCCCGGCGTCTTCGAGCCGCTCCAGAGGCTCCTCGACGAGCTGGGCGCCTGGCACGACTGATGCGGCGCCAGACATGCGGAGGGCCCCGATCCGGACGTACCGGAAACGGGGCCCTCCGTACAAGCGTGGGACGCCTCAGGCGGCCACATTGACCGCCACGCCGTGCTCGGCGGCGATCCGGTGCAGGTCGTTGAGCTCCTCCTGCTCGACGTCGACCAGGAAGTCGTCGCCGGCGTCACGGGCCCGGGAGAGGTCCGACTCGGTGTCCTTTATGCGGTTCAGGAGACTGGTGGTGAAGGCGTCCATGTGTGTGCCCCCTCGTCATGGGTCGGTGGCACGGGGGTGTGCCGAGGGTAGTGCGATCACGGGCACTCCCTGTGGCGTAGCGCATTCCCTCCGGTGGACATTCCCTCGGGAACGTCCCTCGGGGAACAGAGCGGGCTGTGGCGCGCCAAATACGGGGCGTGATCGCGGGGTGTTCTGACGTCCTCCCCGCGCCGCACCTCAGGGAAACCTCAACTGCCCCGAGAATCATGGAAGTCGTACTTCCGCACCGGGCCCGCAGCGCCCCCTGAGAGCTGGTACAGGCCGTCTTACAGCCGGTTTACGGCCGAAACGGGCAGGATGGGGGTCCACACACCCCTGCCCACGAGGGCACCAGAGGAAGGACCCGACGTGCGCGTACTCGTCGTCGAGGACGAGCAGCTGCTCGCCGATGCGGTGGCCACCGGACTGCGCCGGGAGGCCATGGCCGTCGACGTCGTGTACGACGGCGCCGCCGCCCTGGAACGGATCGGGGTCAACGACTACGACGTCGTGGTTCTGGACCGCGACCTCCCCCTTGTGCACGGCGACGACGTCTGCCGCAAGATCGTCGAGCTGGGCATGCCCACCCGCGTCCTGATGCTCACCGCGTCCGGCGACGTCAGCGACCGGGTGGAGGGCCTGGAGATCGGGGCGGACGACTACCTCCCCAAGCCCTTCGCCTTCACCGAGCTGACCGCCCGGGTGCGCGCCCTGGGCCGCCGTACCACCGTGGCGCTGCCGCCCGTGCTGGAGCGCTCCGGCATCAAGCTCGACCCCAACCGGCGCGAGGTCTTCCGCGAGGGCCGGGAGATCCAGCTCGCGCCGAAGGAGTTCGCGGTACTGGAGGTGCTGATGCGCAGCGAGGGCGCCGTGGTCTCCGCCGAGCAGCTCCTCGAAAAGGCCTGGGACGAGAACACCGACCCGTTCACCAACGTCGTGCGGGTCACCGTGATGACCCTGCGCCGCAAGCTCGGCGAGCCGCCGGTCATCGTCACGGTGCCCGGCTCCGGCTACCGGATCTGAGGCGCGGGTGAAGACCGTACCGGCACCACCGGCAGCCCCGCCGAAACCCTCCTGGGACCCCCGCCAGCCCGAGCAGGCCTTCCCCTGGATCCGCTCGACGATCCGGATAAGGCTCACGCTGCTCTACGGCGGCATGTTCCTGATCGCGGGCATCCTGCTGCTGTCGATCATCTACCTGCTGACCGCGCAGGCCCTGCGGGACGGCACCCAGCAGGCCGACTTCCAGGTCACCGGGCAGAACATCCACCTCTCCAGCTCCACCTGCCCCGCCCTGAACCAGGCGCAGAACGACGAGCAGCTGAACGCGATGCTGCGCTCCTGCCTCGGCAGTCAGCGCCAGGAGGCCCTCAACGACCTCCTGAACCGCTCCCTGCTGGCGCTGGTCGGCCTCAGCGTCATCGCCTTCGCCTTCGGGTACGCGATGGCCGGCCGGGTCCTTTCGCCGCTGGGCCGGATCACCCGTACCGCCCGCCGGGTGGCCGGTACGGACCTGTCCCGGCGCATCGAGATGGACGGCCCGGACGACGAGCTGAAGGAGCTCGCCGACACCTTCGACGAGATGCTCGACCGGCTGGAGCGGGCCTTCACCGCCCAGCAGCGCTTCGTCGCCAACGCCTCGCACGAGCTCAGGACGCCCCTCGCCATCAACCGGACCCTGCTGGAGGTCCATCTCTCGGACCCGGGGGCCCCGGTGGAGCTCCAGCAGCTCGGCAGGACGCTGCTGGCCACCAACGAGCGCAGCGAGCAGCTCGTGGAGGGCCTGCTGCTGCTCGCCCGCAGCGACAACCAGATCGTCGAGCGCAAGCCCGTGGACATGGCCGAGGTCGCCACCCGCGCCCTCGACCAGACCCGTGGCGAGGCCCAGGACAAGGGCGTGGAGCTGCGCGGGGAGCAGGAGCCCGCGGTCGTACAGGGCAATGGGGTCCTGCTGGAGCGGATCGCGCTCAACCTGGTTCAGAACGCGGTGCGGTACAACGTGGCGGACAATGGGTGGGTCGAAGTCACCACCGGGATCGAGCACGGGCAAGCGGTACTGGTGGTGTCGAACACGGGTCCAGTGGTTCCCGCGTACGAGATCGACAACCTCTTCGAGCCGTTCAGACGGCTGCGTACGGAGCGAACGGGCAGTGACAAGGGCGTCGGCCTGGGGCTGTCCATCGCGCGCAGCGTCGCGAGGGCTCACGGAGGCCGTATCATCGCGGAGCCCCGCGAGGGCGGCGGCCTTGTCATGCGCGTCATGCTGCCGGTGTGACACCCGGCCGAGGTGCTTGGCGAAGCCGTCAATGTGTTCGCTTTAAGCGGAATTTTCGGGACGGAAACCCGATGACTCCGTGTGTGATCGATCACAGGTCGCACTTTCCGCCCACCTACTCTCCGTGATCACCAACCCTCCGCAAATCCGGGAAAACTCCGGGTTTCCAGGGGGTGAGATCACGGGAAGTACACGGGGTGGCGCACGGACGGTGCGACATTCGGACCGTGTACGGTCCCGATCGCCATCCAAGACGATCACCCCGAGGGGTGCGTCTCAGGTGTCGATTGAGTAACAGACCTTGATGTGAGGCAAAATCTCCGCCTCAGGTCGGGCACAAGTCCGGCCTCTCACGCGTTACTGCGCTGGAGACACCGCAACCACCCAGAGGGGGAGAGCGACATGGCAACGGATTACGACACCCCACGTAAGACCGATGACGACCTCAACGAGGACAGCATCGAAGAACTCAAGGCACGGCGGAACGACAAGTCGAACACGACCGTCGACGTCGATGAGTTCGAGCAGGCTGAAGGCCTGGAGCTGCCCGGCGCGGACCTTTCCAACGAGGAACTGTCCGTCCGTGTGCTGCCCCGGCAGGCCGACGAGTTCACCTGCATGAGCTGCTTCCTGGTCCACCACCGCAGCCAGCTGGCCCGCGAGAAGAACGGCCAGCCGATCTGCCGCGACTGCGACTAGGACGGGGTCGGCCGTGACTGGCGCGACACCGTTCAGGAAGCGGCCTTTCCGGCGCAAGAAGGCGTCGGAGGCACAAGAGGCACAACCGGGCGGCAGTGGCCCGACGGACGCCGCACAGGCGTCCGCCGAGTCCACCGCGCTCGTGCCGTCCTCCCACCGGGAAGCCCCTCAGGGGGAACCCTCCCAGCGGGAAGACGGCGACTTGAGTGACGCCGCCGGCGCACATGACGCCGAGCAGGGCCTCCCGGCCCGGCTCGGCGACGAGAAGGGGCCCGTGACCGGGGCCCGGCGTCTGGCGGCCCTCAGGCGGGGCGTACCCGCCCTCAAACAAGGTGTACCTGCTCTCAAGAAGGGCGTTCCCGCTCTCAGGCAGGGCGTACGGAAGGGCGGGGAGGGCGCGAAAGCGGCTCTCGTCCATCTCACCGACCGGGTCATCGAGAACGCACCGCGCGTTCCCGTCCGGGACCTGGCGACCCTGCGCAGGCAGTTCCCCGGGCTCGGCCCGGAGCAGCTCGCCGACAAACTCGTGGCGGGCGCCTCCAACGGCACGTCCACCGTGGGCGCGGGCGTCGGCGCGGCCGCGATGCTGCCCGTACCGCCGGCCATGCCGGCCGAGCTGGCCGCCGAAATCACCGGCGTCGCCGCGATCGAGCTCAAGCTCATCGCGGAGCTGCACGAGGTCTACGGACAGCGGCCGCCGGGCAACCTCAAGCAGCGCACCATCGCCTACCTGGGCTCCTGGGCCGAGGAGCGCGGCGTCGACATCACCAAGCCGACCACGCTCAACGTGGCCCTCGGCGGGCAGATGAAGCGCGAGCTGCGCCAGCAGATCATGAAGCGGATGGTGCGGAACCTGCCGAACCTGATGCCGTTCATGGTGGGGGCGGCGGTGGGGGCGGTGATGAACCGGCGCGACACCAGGAAGCTTGCCGAGCGCATTCGGGGGGATCTGCGTACGCGGCAGGTTCCGTGGGATGCGTTGGAGCTGCCGGCGCTGGACCATGCGCGAGAGCTCAAGGAGTTGGAGGGGTAGCTCCCGCAGGCGGGTCTGTGGTCGGCCGGCCGCGCCCCTGAAAGCCCCCTACGGGGCTTCGGTCCGTGCGGCGGTGAGTACGTCTGCCAGGGCCTGGGGGTGGCGGGTGGAGAGGTAGGCGTACGGGGTCGGGTCGGTCGGGTCCGTGATCTGTACCCGCAGTGCGGTGGGGATGTAGCTGCGCAGCAGCATGAAGGCGCGCAGATCGGCCTTGTGGGTCCGCCAGGCGCGTGCCTCCTCGGCGTCCAGCACCTCGGCGTCGCCGAGTGCGGCCACCGGGATCCTGGCGTCGCCGGCGACCAGCGAACCGGCCACCACCCTGATCCGCACCGAGCCGTAACTGCTGACCAGCGCACCCGTGAGGAGGATCCCGCCGATCACCCCGCCCAGCATCGGCAGGGGGCCCACCGGCAGCAGGATCAGCCCGCACGCGATCCCCGCCAGCACGGTGACGAGCCACCAGGAACGGGGTGCGGTCAGGCGTTCTTCGTAGGACTGCATAACGCTTAGCTTGGCACGGCGCGACCTGCGCATCCCTACGCGGGGCTGGACAGGTGGGGCACAGGGGTGGACCGAATGACTTCCGTGCGGCAAACCGAAGTAAGGTCTGCGCCTGTGAGTACTGAGAACCCCCGGGGGGCGACCGGCGGACGCCCGGCCGGCTCCACGGCCCTGACGCCCCCGGCCGATGCCATAGCCCCGGTCCGGCACCCCGACGCCCCGGCCCCGGGAGAGCTTCTCGGCGCGCACTACGAGCACTGTTTCGGGTGCGGCGAGGGCGAGCCGCACGGGCTGCACCTCCAGGCGCGGGCCGGCGAGGGACCCGGTGTGCGGGTCTCGGCGGAGTTCACCGTCCAGCCCGCCCACCAGGGCGCTCCGGGCCTCGCCCACGGCGGCGTACTGGCAACGGCGCTGGACGAGACGCTGGGCGCGCTGCAGTGGCTGCTGCGGGTGATCGCGGTGACGGGACGGCTGGAGACCGATTTCGTACGCCCCGTACCCGTCGGCACCGTGCTGCACCTCGACGCCGAGGTGACCGCCGTGCACGGCCGCAAGATCTACTCCACGGCGACCGGACGGATCGGCGGCCCGGACGGGCCCGTTGCGGTCCGTGCGGACGCCCTCTTCATCGAAGTCAAGGTCGACCACTTCATCGACAACGGCCGCCCGGAGGAGATCCGCGCGGCCATGGCCGACCCCGATCAGGTCAGGCGCGCCCGCGCCTTCGAGGTGAACCCATGAGCCGTAACCCCGTAGACGTACTGATCCGCAGGGTCGACCCCGACGTACCCCTGCCGTCGTACGGGCATCCCGGCGACGCCGGGGCCGACCTGGTCACCACCGAGGCGTGCGAACTCGCCCCCGGTGAGCGGACGGTGCTGCCCACCGGTGTCTCGATCGCGCTGCCCGACGGGTACGCCGCCTTCGTGCACCCGCGTTCGGGGCTGGCCGCCCGCTGCGGTCTGGCCCTCGTGAATGCCCCCGGGACGGTGGATGCCGGGTACCGTGGGGAGATCAAGGTGATCGTGGTCAATCTGGACCCGCGCGAGAGCGTGCGGTTCGAGCGTTTCGACCGGATTGCCCAACTGGTCGTCCAGCAGGTCGAGAAGGTGCGCTTCCACGAGGTCGCGGAACTTCCCGGTTCGGCGCGGGCCGCAGGGGGTTTCGGGTCGACCGGCGGTCATGCCGCGGTGGGTGGACCCGCTGCCGGCGGACCGGTGGGCGGCTCGGTGAAGGGCACCACGGACGACTCAACGGGTGGGAACTCATACGCTTCGGTCGTTAACGACCGGGAAGGACAGTGACGTGTTCGGACGTCGCAAGAAGAGCGAATCCGCCGAGGACGAGGCGGGCGTGACCGAGCAGGTCGCCGTCGAGGCCGAAGAAGGCGCGGAGGGTGAGGTGCGCAGGTCCAACCTGCCGCCGGCGCCCCGCCCCGACGGCCCCTGGGACGTCTCCGAGGTCTCCGAGCCCGGCGAGGGCCGGGTCGACCTGGGCGGCATCTTCGTGCCCGGGGTCGAGGGCATGGAGCTTCGGGTGGAGGTCGCGGGCGACGCGATCGTGGCCGCGACGGTCGTACTGCGCGACAGCGCGGTCCAGTTGCAGGCCTTCGCCGCGCCCAAGAAGGAAGGCATCTGGGGCGAGGTCCGCGAGGAGATCGCCACCGGCATCACCTCGCAGGGCGGAGTCATCGACGAGGTCGAGGGCCCGCTGGGCTGGGAGCTGCGCGCCCAGGTCCCCGTACAGCTGCCGGACGGCAACAGCGGTGTGCAGATGGTGCGCTTCGTCGGCGTCGACGGCCCCCGCTGGTTCCTGCGCGGAGTGATCTCCGGGCAGGGCGCGGTGCAGCCCGAGGCCGCGGGCGTACTGGAGCAGATCTTCCTGGACACCGTGGTGGTACGGGGCGAGGGGCCGATGGCGCCGCGCGACCCGATCGTCCTGAAGCTCCCGGACGACGCGCAGATGGTCGCCGAGGGCGTTCAGCAGGAGGAGCAGGCGGAGTCCCGCTTCTCCGGCGGTATGGGGCAGTTGCAGCGCGGCCCCGAGATCACCGAGGTGCGCTGAGGCGCTTCAGGACCTGAGGCGCTTCAGGACCTGAGTCGCTTCAGGACCTGAGCCGCTTCAGGGCTGAGGTGCTGGGGGTTCGTACGGCCGGTGGCCCGCATACCCGCAAGGGGTGCGGGCCACCGGCCGTTTTGCCGTAACTCCTTTGGGGCAGGCCGGAGTTGACGACCCCGGGCCATTGCGTGACGCACGGTCCGCCTCCCATACTGTGGCGGATCGTACGGGGGAGGAACGGGGCTGTGAGCACACTGTGCAGACCCTGGCGCGGGTGGGGCGGCCGGGGTGCCTGAGGATGTCGCGGACCGGCCAGGAGCCGGTGCTGCTGGGGGTGCTGGGGCCGCTGGGAGCGCTCCCAAGGGGGCCCGCAGGAGGACGCCCGTCGTGGTGCGCTGGGGGCGGCACCACGCCCTGGTGCTCTGCGCCGCGGCGCTCGCCGTGCTGCTCGCCGCGACCGTGCTCGCCGCCCTCGCCGCCCTCACCGAGAACGCCGTCGAGGGCGGCATCCAGCGCCGGCTCGCCGCCGACCGGACGGCGGCGCTCCGGATCCTGGGGGACCACCCCCAGGCGGGCGGGGCCGCCGAATACGCCCGTACGGACACCGCGGTACGGGCGGCGGCCGAGCGGACCTTCGGCGGTGTGCCGCACCGCACCAGGTCGGTCCTGCGGGCCCCTTCGGCGTTCGCCGCGGAGTTCGGCGTGGTCGACGCGAGCGGCCGGGAGCGGGACGACGTCACGGTCGCGGTGGTTTCGGTGGAAGGGGCGGGAGCGGACGGCGGGCCGGCCGCGGGCAGCGAGGCGCGGCTGGTGGAAGGGCGGTGGCCGGGCAATGGAGACGCCGGAGGGCGGCTGGAGGGCGCGCTTCCCGTGGAACTCGCCGCACGGCTCGCTCTGAGTCCGGGCGACGCCTTCGCGTTCGCACTGGACGAAGGGCGCCGCGTGCAGGCCAGGATGACCGGCACGTACGACAGCAGCGGCGGCAACCCGGCGCTGTGGCGCGGAGCGGCCGGCTCCTTCGGCGACACCGGCCACCTGGTCCTCGTACCGCGCAAGGCGTTCCTCGCCGAACCCCGGTTCACCCGCAACGCCAAGGACCTCTGGCTGGCCGTGCCCCGCGCCGACCGGGTGCGGCTCGGTGACATCGCCCCGCTCAGCCGGAGGGTGTACGGCTTCGCGGGGAGCGACACCGCCCTCTCCGTCTTCCAGGGCGCCAAACCGCCCGAAGGCGTGAAGATCACCGTCGACGGGGGGCTGGGAAACTCGCTGGACCTGCTGGAGACGCCCATCGCGGTCTCCCGGGCCGGCCTCTACATCCCGGCGAGCCTGCTCGCCGCACTGGCCGCCGCCGCCCTCGTCCTCACCGCCCGCCAACTCGCCGAACACCGGCGGCCCGAACTGGCCCTGCTCGCCGCGCGCGGCGCGGGAACACCCCGGATCGCCGGCTCCGCCGTGGCCCACTGGGTCGCCGTGGCCGTGCCCGCCGCGCTCGCCGCACCGTTCCTGGCCGGGCCGCTGCTCGGGGCGCTGGCCAGGACCGGGCTGCTCCCTGGCGACGTACCGGAATCGGCCCTGCTCGCCCTCGGCTGGTCGATGGCGCTGCTGGCGGTACTGGTGCACGGGGCGGCGATGCTCGCTCCCGCCGTACGGGCGGCGGGCGACCGGGAGGCGATCGCCAAACTCCGGCGCAGAATGGGCCGGTGGGCGGGGGCACAGCGGGCCGGCACCGACCTGGCGCTGGCCGTCGTCGCCGTCCTGGGCTGGCTCCAGCTGCGCCAGTACCGCACCCCCGTGGGCGACAGCGGGGTGGACCCCGTACTGGTCCTCGCCCCCGTCACCATGACCTGCGCCTCGGCGCTGCTCGTGCTGCGGCTGCTGCCGCTCGTCGCCCGCGTCACCGAACCGCTCGCCGGGCGCGGCCGCGGACTCGTCCTGCCGCTCGGCGGCTGGCAGATCGGCCGCCGGGCGTCCGGGCACGCGGGCCCCACCCTGGTGGTGGCGCTCGCCCTGGCGGTCGGGGCGCTCAGCAGCACCTCGCTGGCCATGCTGGACCGGGGCGACCACGACCAGGCTGTGTTCGCCGTCGGCGCGGACCTGCGGATCGCGCCGGACCACTCCGGCGGGCCGCCGTCCGGCGAGCGGCGCGCCGCATACGAGGCGCTGCCCGGCGCGAGCGCCGTCACGCCTGTCTTCGAGACCGAGGGCACCGTCAACGAACAGTTGACCGGCATCACCTCCTTCCACACCGGCACGGGCCCCGTGCCCACGCTCCGGGGCGACCTCGCCGACCGGCCCCTGGCCGACCTGCTCGCCCCCCTGGGGAATTACGTGCCCGAGCACGGGGCGACGCTGGATCCGAAGGCGCACCGGGCGGAGCCGGGCCGGCTGCCGCTGCGGGTACGGCTGTCGGCGGACGGGCCCGGGACGGCGGGGCCCGTACGGCTCACGGTCGACTTCGAGGACGGCGACGGTCTCACACACCGGAGCACGACCCTTTTGCAGGTCAACGGCGGGCGCGCCCGGACGGTTCCCCTGCCGCTGCCCGTCCTGCCGGAACGAGGCGGTCCGGTCCGCCTCGTCCAGGTCGGCCTGAGCATGAAGGGCGAAACCCTGCAGCGCACCTACCGGCTGACCGTCGATCAGGTGCCGGGACTCGGTGAACGGCCCGACTGGCGGGACGTCGAACGGGTCACGCCCGCCGCGCTCGCCGCCGCGGGCTGTCCCGGTGCCGGCACACCCCCACCCGGCGTCCGGCAACCGGCGGGCCCGGTCCTGTGCACCGACACCAAGCGCGCCGGAACCCTGCTGGACTCGGTGGTGCGCGGTCCGCAGCTGCCCGCCCAGTTCCCCAAGTGGGGCGTCACGCTCGTGCCCCAGCCGCCGGCCGGCACCGCGCCGCCCGTCCCCGCGCTCGCCACCGACGCCCTTCTGGACGCCGCGCACCTCGCCGTGGGCGGCACCGTCAAGGTGTCCGTGGCCGGGCGCGCCCTGAACTTCCGGATCACCGGCCGGATCGCGGCCGTGCCGGGCACCGACCGCGCGGCCCCGCGCCTGCTCGCCGACTCCCGGGTGGTCGCCGCCCATCTCGTACGGGCCGGGATGCTGCCGGAACGCGAGCAGGCGTGGTGGGTGTCGGTGCGCGGCGGCGACTCCTCGCCCGCGCTGCACGCCGCACAGCAGAAGCGGTACGGCACCGTCGTCGACGTACCGCGGACACAGCGCGAGCTGGCCGCGGACCCGCTGCGGGAGGGGGCGCGCGGGGCGCTCACCCTGTGCCTGATGCTCGCCCCGGCCTTCGCGGTCGTCGCGTTCACCCTGCACACCGCGCTCTCCGCACGCGCCCGCCAGCGCGAGTTCGCCCTCTTGAGGGCGCTGGGCGTACGGCGCGGACAGCTCGCCGCCTACCTGTGGACCGAGCAACTGTGCATCGCCGCCGTCGCGGCCGTCCTCGGCACGGTCCTCGGCACGGTCCTCGCCTCCGCGATCATGCCGCTGGTCACCGTCGACGCGGAGGGCAGCACCGTCTTCCCGTGGCTGCTGACCGAGGTTCCCTGGGGGAGGGTCGGGCTCACCGTCGCCGCGACGACCGCACTGATCTGCGTGGTGGTCACCGTGGCGGCGCGATTCCTGGCGCGTACCGACCTGGCACGGGTGCTGCGCGCGGGGGAGGACCGATGAGTACCGACAGCTGCCTGAGGGCGGCGGCAGGGCACCCCGCCGTGCGCCATGCCCGCGCCGAACTGCCCCTGCGGCTCTGCCTCACCGTCCTCACCGCCCTGCTCGCCCTCGTCGCCTCCGCAGGCCCCGCCGTCCTCGACAGGCTCGCCGGGAACGCGCTGGCCTCCCGCCTGGCAGGGGCCCAACGTGCCGCGCCGGGACTCGAGTTCTTCGCCACCTTCCACCCGGCGGACAGTGACGTGCCGCCCACCGGGGGACTCGCGGGCGACCTGGCGGCGACCCGCGACCGGATCGTGGGTGCCGCGGGCCCGCCCCTGGAGGGCAACCTCATCCCCGACTCCACCCGGGTCGAGATCCCGGCGGGCACCGCCCCTGCGCCCGGAGGTGCGGCCGCCTTCACCCTGCTCCTGCCCGACGACGCGCCGCCCCCGAACACGTACGCCCAGGGCCGTCCCCCCTCCGCCACAAGCGGTGCGCTGGAGGTCGCCGTCTCCACCCGCACCCGCGACGCTCTCGGACTGCGCCTGGGCCAACAGCTCGTCCTGACCTCCCCGCCGGGGTTCAAGCGGGCGGAGGGCACCGCGCGCGTGGTCGGCTTCTTCGCCCCGAAGGACAGCAGGCTGCTGCGTGAAGTGCCGCTGCTCGCCACCCCGTTGCCGACCTCCGCGCCGGGCGCCTCCCCGACCTGGCAGGCCTTCGCGGTCGTCGGCCCGGCCGCCGTCGAACAGATCCAGGAGCAGCAGGTCTTCGACCTGCTCGCCGTCTGGCGGCTTCGGCTGGCGTTCGGCGCCACCGCCGCCACCCCCCTGGCGACCGGCGAAGGGAGTACCGCGCTGCGGCAGGCACTCGACAGCTACCGGGAGGACGCGGGGGTGCAGTTCTGCACCCAGGTCTACGCCTGCGAGATCGGACAGCACCCGGCGGAAGTGCTCCAGAGCACCAGCCCCCTGGTGAAGGCCCTCGACCGGTTCGATCAGGACTGGGCCCGCGTCAGGGTGCTCATCGCCTTCGCACCCGCCTCGCTGTTCTGCGTGGGCCTCGCCGCCTGCGCCGTCGCCGCACTGCTCGCACTGCGCCGCCGCCTCCCCGAGCTCCGGCTGCGCCGGGCCCGCGGCGCGTCCGCGTCCGGCCTCGCGGGCGCCGCCGCGGCCGGGACCGCACCGCTGGTACTGCTCGGGTGGGCCGCAGGGGTCCTCCTCGCGCGCCTGTACGCACCCGAAGGCACACCGCCCCCGGGCTTCCTGACCGCCCTGTACCTCGCCGTCGCCGTATGGCTCCTGCTGCCCGCGCTCACCTGGTACGCGCTGCGCGACGGCGCCCTGCACGCCCCGATCGGCACCCGCGCCCGCCGCACCCGCAGCGCCGCCCTGCGCCGCCTCACCGTGGAAGCGGGGCTGCTGCTGCTCACCGGGATCGGCGTGTACACCCTGCGCTCACGCCCCACCGCCGCCGAACCGGACCTCCCACTCGCCCTCGTACCGGCCCTGCTGGGGGTCGCGGCGGTCATCGTCCTGGTGCGCTGCTACCCGCCCCCGGTACGGGCCGCGGCCCGCTGGTCGGCTCGCAGAAGGGGCACCGTGCCGCTCGTCGCGCTGTCCCGGGCCGCCCAGGACGCCCCGGCCCGCGCACTGGCCCTGCTCGTCCTCGTCACGACCCTGGCCACCGCGGTCTTCGGCGGCCTGGTCGCGCAGACCCTCACCGAGGGGCGCCGCGACGCCGCCCGTTGGCACACCGGAGCCGACGCTTCGTACACCGCCGAACGTCTCGACGCGGGTACCGTCCGACGCCTTTCGGCGACGCCCGGAGTACGGCACCGGGTCGCCGCGAGCCTCCGTACGGCCGACCTGAAGAACGACCGCGACGGGTCCAGCACCGGCACCGTCGACCTGGTGTCCCTGGACGGCGCCGCACTGCGCAGGGCGGTCCCCGGCTCCGCGGCGGGCCGCGCCCTGGCGGCCGTCCGTCCGGGCGGCGGCCGGGAGATCCCGGTGCTCGCGGGCCCCGAACTGCTCCAGGGCGGTGTCTACCGGGCCTGGGTGCGCGGCACCGACGCCTCCATCAAAGTGGTGGGAGCGCTGCCGCCCGACGCCGTCCGGGACGACGTACTGGGACCGCTGCGCCAGGGGTCGGACGCGCCGCTGCTGCTGGCCGACGAGGCGGCACTCGCCGCCCTGGGCCCGCCCACCGTGCACAGGGCGGCACTGCTGCTGTACGGGCCGCGCATCGACGCCCGAGCGCTGCGCTACCTGGTGCCCCGCGCGGAGACCTCCGCCGTCGGCACCCTGCGCATCCTCGCGGACGAGGAGGCCGCGGTCGGCGGCGACGGGGTGCTGTCCGCGGTGACGACGGCGTACCGCCTGTGCACCGCCGTCACCGTGCTGCTGGCCCTGTTCGCCCTCGTGCTCGACCTGCTGCTGTCCGCACCCGAACGGGGGCGCACGGCCGCCCGGTTGCGCACCATGGGGCTCGGCGACCGCGCCACGGGCGCCCTGCACCTGCTGCAGCTGCTGCCGATGGTGCTGGCCGCCGCGGTCGGCGGCGGCGCCCTCGGGCTGCTGCTGCCCGGACTGCTGGGCCCCGCACTGGACCTGCGCAGCTTCGCCGGGGGCCCCTTCGCGCCCGCGCTGCGCACCGACTACGCCGCGTTCGCGGCGCTGGGCGGCGGGTTCCTGCTGCTGGTCGCGGCCGCCGTGGCGGTGGAGACCGCGATGGCCCGGCGCCGCAGGCTCACCGCCGTACTGCGACTGGGGGAACAGACATGACCGGCACCGGGCCGACCGAGGACCCGAGCACTTCCCAAGACACTTCCAAAGACCCGAGCGCTTCCACGGCCCGGAGCACCTCTTCGGAACTGAGTGCTCTTGAGGAGCGCGCCAGGGCGGGCGCGGTGCCCGTCGTCGAGGAGGGGCTGATCGTCTGCGACAACGTCGTGCGCGTCTACCGCACCGAGGACGTCGAGGTGCAGGCCCTCCAGGGACTCGACCTGGCCGTCGACGAGGGCGAGTGCGTCGCCCTGGTGGGCGCGTCCGGGTCCGGCAAGTCGACGCTCCTTTCGATCCTCTCCGGTCTCGACCTGCCCACCGCCGGGCGGGCCAGGGTCGCAGGACACGACCTGCTCACCATGGGCCGCGCCGAGCGGCTCGGCTACCGCCGCAAGACCGTCGGCTTCGTCTGGCAGCAGACCGGCCGCAACCTGCTGCCGTACCTGACCGCCCTGGAGAACGTCACGCTGCCGATGAGGTACGCACGCGTGCCGCGCCGCAAGCGGGCCGGGCAGGCGCGCGAACTGCTGGACGCGCTCGGCGTGGGGTACTGCCAGGACCGCCGCCCGCAGGAGATGTCCGGCGGTGAGCAGCAGCGCGTCGCCGTCGCCGTGGCGGGCGCCAACAGCCCGCGCGTGCTGTTCGCCGACGAGCCGACCGGTGAACTCGACACCGCCAGCGGCGAGGAGGTCTTCGCCGCGCTGCGCCGGGCCAACGAGGAACTCGGCATGACCGTCCTGGTGGTGACCCACGATCCGCTGGTCTCCGAGCAGGTCAGGCGCACCGTGCGGATCAGGGACGGCCGGACCGCCACCGAGACCCTGCGGGCCGCGGGATCGGCGGACGGCGAGGAGTTCGCCGTACTCGACCGGGTCGGCCGGCTCCAGCTGCCGCGCGAGCACATCGAGCGGTACGGGCTGCGCGGCAGGGTGCGGCTGACCACTGAGAGCGATCATGTCGGGGTGTGGCCGGGCACCTCGAAACCGCCCCGGAAACAGGGAACTTGAGCGGTGGGACGTCCGTTGTCGGACACAGGGGCAACATTTGCCGCACGGATGTGCGGTACGAGCGCGGGAGCCGACGATGACCGAGAGCACGAGCAGCAGCACGGGCACTGCCACGCTGGTGGACGACCCGGCCGGTGCGCCCATGGTGCGGGTGGAGGACCTGCACCGTTCCTTCGGCACCGGGGCCGCGGCCGTGCACGCGCTGCGGGGCGTCTCCTTCACCCTCCCGCGCGGCGAACTGGTCGCGCTCAAGGGCCGGTCGGGCTCCGGCAAGACCACCCTGCTCAACCTCGTGGGCGGCCTCGACAAGGCGGACGGGGGCAGCGTCGTCGTCGACGGCACCGACGTGGGCGCACTCGGGGAGAGCGGGCTGCTGGAGATGCGCCGGGACCGCATCGGCTTCGTCTTTCAGTCCTTCGGCCTGATACCGATCCTGAGCGCCGCGGAGAACGTCGGGGTGCCGCTGCGGCTGCGCAAGACCGACCCCAAGGAGCGCGAGGAGCGCGTCGCCCTGCTGCTCTCCCTGGTCGGCCTCGCCGACCATGCGACGCAGCGCCCCGGCGAGCTCTCCGGCGGCCAGCAGCAGCGAGTCGCCATCGCCCGCGCGCTGGCCAACCGGCCCGCCCTGCTGATCGCCGACGAGCCGACCGGGCAGCTCGACGCGGAGACCGGTCTCGCCGTCATGGAGCTGCTCCGCGCGGTCGTCCGCAGCGAGGGCGTGACCGCCCTGGTCGCGACGCACGACGCCCAGCTGCTCGGCCTCGCCGACCGGGTGCTCGAACTGCGCGACGGCCGGATAACCGACGGCGGCGGGGCGACCGACGGCGCCTGAGCGCGCGGGCCGGGCCCGGGGGCCGCGTACGAGGGCCGGGTACGAGGCCTGGCGGGGGCCGCGTACGAGGGCCGGGCCCGGACAGGACGCATCAGAATCGCGTCAAGGCGCCCCCTTGGCCTGCGACCTGTCCGATAAGTCCCCTTCGCTGGCCTTAAGGTCGAGAGCAGTGCACGCTGCATCTTTCGAAAGGCAGCTGCTTTCGAAAGACAATGGGGCCATGGGACGCGGGACGCGCGGAAGACTCAGGATCTACCTCGGGGCGGCACCGGGCGTCGGCAAGACGTACGCGATGCTCTCCGAGGCCCACCGCCGGGTGGAGCGCGGCACCGACTGTGTCGTCGCCTTCGTCGAGCACCACGGCCGGCCGCGCACCGAGGTGATGCTGCACGGCCTCGAAGAGGTGCCCCGCCGCACGATCGAGTACCGCGGCACGACCTTCACCGAGATGGACGTCGAAGCGGTCCTGGAGCGCGACCCCGCCGTCGCCCTCGTCGACGAGCTCCCGCACACCAACGTCCCCGGCTCCCGGCACGCCAAGCGCTGGCAGGACGTCGAGGCGCTGCTCCAGGCCGGCATCGACGTCATCTCCACGGTCAACATCCAGCACCTGGAGTCGCTGGGCGACGTCGTCGAGTCGATAACCGGGGTGCGCCAGCGCGAGACCGTCCCCGACGAGGTGGTCCGCCGCGCCGACCAGCTCGAACTGGTCGACATGTCCCCCCAGGCGCTGCGCCGCCGGATGGCGCACGGCAACATCTACCAGCACGACAAGATCGACGCGTCGCTCTCGAACTACTTCCGCCCCGGCAACCTCACCGCCCTGCGCGAACTGGCGCTCCTGTGGGTCGCCGACCGGGTCGACGAATATCTCCAGCAGTACCGCGGCGAGCACAACATCCGCTCCACCTGGCAGGCCCGCGAGCGCATAGTCGTCGGCCTCACCGGCGGCCCCGAGGGCCGCACCCTCATACGCCGCGCCTCCCGGATGGCGGCCAAGGGCTCCGGCAGTGAAATCCTCGCCGTGTACGTCGCCCGCAGCGACGGCCTCACCGCGGCCTCGCCCAAGGAACTCGCCGTTCAGCGGACCCTCGTCGAGGACCTGGGCGGCACCTTCCACCACGTCATAGGCGACGACGCCCCGAGCTCCCTGCTGGAGTTCGCCCGCGGCGTCAACGCCACCCAGATCGTGCTCGGCTCCAGCCGCCGCAAGACCTGGCAGTACGTCTTCGGCCCCGGCGTCGGCCAGACCGTCGCCCGCGACTCGGGGCCGGACCTGGACGTCCACATCGTCACCCACGACGAGGTCGCCAAGGGCCGCGGCCTCCCGGTCGCCAGGGGGGCCAGGCTCGGCAGCTCCCGCATCCTGGCCGGCTGGCTGGTCGGCGTCGCGGGACCGGTCCTGATGACCCTCCTGCTCACCAGCCTCAACAACGGTCCCGGCCTGGCCAACGACGTTCTGCTCTACCTCTTCCTGACCGTCGTCGCCGCCCTCCTCGGCGGCCTGCTGCCCGCCCTCGCCGCCGCGGCCGCCGGCTCCCTCCTCCTCAACTACTTCTTCACCCCGCCCACCCGCACCCTCACGATCGACGACCCCAAGAACATCGTCGCCATCGTGATCTTCTTCGCGGTCGGCGTCTCCGTCGCCTCCGTCGTCGACCTCGCCGCCCGGCGCACCCACCAGGCGGCCCGGCTGCGCGCCGAGTCCGAGATCCTGTCCTTCCTCGCGGGCAGCGTGCTGCGCGGCGAGACCTCCCTGGACGCCCTCCTGGAGCGCGTCCGGGAGACCTTCGCCATGGAGTCCGTGGCCCTGCTCGAACGCGAGAGCGACGTCGAGCCGTGGACCTGCGCGGGCAGCGTCGGCCCCAAGCCGTCCGAACGCCCCGAGGACGCCGACGTGGACATGCCCGTCGGCGACCACATGGCGCTCGCCCTCTCCGGCCGGCCGCTGCCCGCCGAGGACCGCCGGGTGCTCGCCGCGTTCGCCGCCCAGGCCGCCGTCGTACTGGACCGCCAGCGCCTCGTCGGTCAGGCAGAGGAGGCGCGCAGGCTGGCCGAGGGCAACCGGATACGCACCGCGCTCCTCGCCGCCGTCAGCCACGACCTCCGTACGCCACTGGCCTCCATCAAGGCCGCCGTCACCTCTTTGAGGAGCGACGACGTGTCCTGGTCCGACGCGGACGAGGCGGAGCTGCTCGCCGGCATCGAGGAGGGCGCCGACCGCCTCGACCACCTGGTGGGCAACCTCCTCGACATGTCACGCCTCCAGACCGGCACCGTCACCCCGCTCATCCGCGAGACGGACCTCGACGAGGTCATTCCGATGGCGCTCGTCGGCGTCCCCGACGACAGCGTGGAGCTGGACATTCCGGAAACCCTGCCGATGGTCGCCGTCGACCGGGGCCTGCTGGAGCGGGCCGCCGCCAACATCGTCGAGAACGCCGTCAAGTACAGCCCGGACGGCGTCCCCGTCGCCGTCGCCGCCAGCGCGCTCGGCGACCGGGTGGAGGTCCGCGTCACCGACCGGGGACCCGGCGTGCCCGACGACAACAAGGGGCGCATCTTCGAGCCCTTCCAGCGGTACGGAGACGCCCCGCGCGGCGCCGGGGTCGGCCTCGGCCTCGCGGTCGCCAGGGGCTTCGTCGAGGCGATGGGCGGCACGCTCACCGCCGAGGACACCCCCGGCGGCGGCATGACGATGGTCCTCACCCTCAAGGTGGCGGCGGGCCAGACGCTCGTACGCCCCGACTTCCCGGCCCAGGTCGTCTCATGACCGCACCAGCCCGTACGGCCCCGACACAAACGACAGCAGTGAGGAAGGTCCCCATGACCAGGGTGCTCGTGGTCGAGGACGAGCCGCAGATCGTGCGCGCCCTCGTGATCAACCTGAAGGCGCGCAAGTACGAGGTGGACGCGGCCCCCGACGGGGCCACCGCCCTGCAGCTCGCCGCCGCCCGCCACCCCGATGTGGTGCTGCTCGACCTGGGCCTGCCCGACATGGACGGCGTGGACGTCATCAAGGGGCTGCGCGGCTGGACCCGGGTGCCCATCCTGGTGCTGTCCGCCCGGCACACCTCCGACGAGAAGGTCGAGGCGCTCGACGCGGGCGCCGACGACTACGTCACCAAGCCCTTCGGCATGGACGAACTCCTCGCCCGGCTGCGCGCCGCCGTCCGCAGGGCCGAACCGGTCGGCACGGCGGAGGAGGGCGACGTCCTCATAGAGACGGCGGGGTTCGCCGTCGACCTCGCCGCGAAGAAGGTGCACCGGGAGGGCCGCGACGTCCGGCTCACCCCCACGGAGTGGCACCTCCTGGAGGTGCTCGTACGCAACACCGGCCGGCTGGTCAGCCAGAAGCAGCTCCTCCAGGAGGTCTGGGGCCCGTCGTACGGCACCGAGACCAACTACCTGCGGGTCTACATGGCCCAGCTCCGCCGCAAACTGGAGGCGGACCCGGCCCACCCGCGGCACTTCATCACGGAACCGGGGATGGGGTACCGCTTCGAGCGGTGAGTTTCGAGCGGTAGGCGGGTGGCCTCCGCTGCGAGTGGTGATCGTGACTACGGCGGGTGACCCCATTGGTCCCGTCCCCGGTACGCTTCCCATATGAGTGCCGTACCTCGTCCCGAGAAGTCGACCGGGCGGTTCCGCCGGATGCTAGACCGTCTGTCCACCTCCCAGGAGGACCTGCACTGCACGGAGCTCCAGGAGGACACCCACTCCGTCGGCTGCACCCCCATATCCGCCTGCGACGACCGACAGATCGTCAAGGTGACTGGTACGTTGCGCACGGTCACCCTGCGCCCGCGGGCCGGAGTGCCGGCCCTGGAGGCCGAGCTGTTCGACGGCACGGCCCCCCTGGACGTCGTCTGGCTGGGCCGCCGCTCCATCGCGGGCATAGAGCCCGGCCGCAAGCTCATCGCCTCCGGCCGGATCTCCATGAGCCACGGCCGCCGGGTGCTCTTCAACCCCAAATACGAACTCCGACCGCTCGGACAGGAGTAGCCGGTGACGTCATTCGACAAGCCGACCACGACCCCCCACGGCGACGACGCCGCGCAGTCCTATGACGCCGCGCAGCCGTACGTCGTCCCGCAGGACGCGCCCCCGCAGGACCCCGCCACGAAGGCGGCCACCGAGGCCGCCCTCTTCGAGGCGTTCGGCGGCGTCCGCGGCATGGTGGAGACGGTGCTGCCGGGCCTGCTGTTCGTGACGGTCTTCACGATCAACAAGGACCTGCACATCTCGGCCATCGCGGCCCTCGGCGTCTCGCTCCTGATGGTCGTGGCCCGGCTGGTCCGCAAGGACTCCATGAAGCACGCCTTCAGCGGCGTCTTCGGAGTCGCCTTCGGTGTGGTCTTCGCGATGATGACGGGCAACGCGAAGGACTTCATGCTGCCCGGCATGCTCTACACGCTGGGCCTCTCCGTCGCGTACCTGGTCACGGCGCTCGCAGGGGTGCCGCTGATCGGCCTGATCCTCGGCCCGGTCTTCAAGGAGAACCTCTCCTGGCGGACCCGCAACCCCGGCCGCAAGAAGGCGTACACCAAGGCGAGCTACGCCTGGGGTCTGATCCTGCTGACCAAGTGCGCGATCCTCTTCCCGCTGTACTGGTGGGCCGACACGACCAAGTTCGGCTGGGTGGTCGTCGCACTCAAGATCCCGCCGTTCCTGCTGGCCGTCTGGCTGACCTGGGTCTTCCTGGCGAAGGCACCCGCCCCCATCGACGTCTTCGCGGAGATGGAGGCCGAGGAAAAGGCCGAGAAGGCCGAGAAGGAGCGCAAGGCGGCCGCCGCGCAGCAGCGCGAGCTCTGACAGGCACGAGGCCGCCCGATCCGACCGGCGTACGAGGAGGGGCCCGCACCGTTTCCATACGGACGCTGTTGGCGAATGTGGGCCCTGTGTTTCGCCCCACCGGATTTATCCGGTGGGGCGAAGTGCTGCCAGAGGGCTGGTTCGGGTGCGGGCC